>CAZZZI010000138.1:0-12245 GCA_964658415.1 uncultured Sphingomonas sp.
CCCACCGAAATCGCCGAGGCCGACAAGGTCGACATCAAGACGCTGCGCGACCCCGGTAGCCGGAGGCAGGGTCGCATAGTCGGGTATGGTCACCGCCAGCACGCCGTCCAGCAGCGGGAGCGGTGCGTCCGCAGCCCGCATCGCATCGCCGCCCATGATCTGGAGGGGAAACTTTTCGGCCGCGGCATCGCGGGCGATGACGGCGATGTCGCTGCGGTCGCCGCCGACCAGAAGGGCGGTGGCGCCGGCCTTTTTCAGGCGCCTGACAAGACCGATCTGCTGGTCCTGACCCGGACGCAGCGTGTCGTTGAAGACAGGCTTCATGCCGTTGTCGTCAAGGCCGGTGCGCACGGCATCGATCAGCTCGCGGCCATGGATCGTCCCGTCGTCGACGAGCGCCAGCGGCTGGGATGTCCAGTTCTGCAGGATGACGCCGACGATCCGCTTGGCCTCGGCGCTGTCGGCCGGCGCCAGCCTGAAGAACGGCCAGCCATTCTTCAGCGCATCCTCCATGAGAATGTGGGACCGGACGGACACGGTAATGGCCGGGATGCCGGCGTCTTTCAGCCGCGGCAGGGCGCCCTCGAGCGAATCGCTGCAGAGAAAGCCGATGGCGACCTGAACCCTGGCCTTGATCAGCGCCTCGGCGATAGCCTGCCCGCTGTTTTCCGTGCAGGGCTCGTCGACGCTAACCAGCGTGTCGTTGGCGGCCTGCGACTGGAACTTGGCACCTGATGTCATCTGGGCGCCCAGAGAGGCGAAGGTGCCGCCCTGCGGTGCGACGAGGCCGATCGCAATCCCGGCGGCGTGGCTGCTTCCAGCCGCACAGAGCATTGCCAGGGCAAGCAGGGGTCGACGCAACCTGTTCATGATAGGCAATCCCGATTGTTTCTCCTGTTCTTTTATCGATCCGCTCCCCGCCGTCAAAGAAAAACCGGCACAACGTGCGCTTTCGCGTCTGCGCTGTAGAAAAGCCGACGGGCGGACGCCATATTGGCCGTCTAACTTAAAAGTGGGAGTGAGATCGCTTGGAACAGTCGCTGGATCCGGCCCATTTCAGAGATGCCATGAGCCGCTATGCCGGTCACGTACAGCTGGTGGCGACCGCTCGGGAGGGCATCCGTCGCGGTGTGACGATCACGGCAGCATGCTCCGTTTCCGACAATCCGGCGACCGTGCTTGTCTGCCTCAACAGCGGAAATGCAAAAAACGACATTTTTCTCGAAAGCGGCATCTTTTCGCTGAACGCGCTCGGTGCCCATCACCAGGCGCTGGCCGACGCGTTCTCCGGCAAGACGCAGATGTCCACCGACGAGCGTTTTGCGGCTGGCCTGTTCGACACGCTGGTCACCGGCGCGCCCGTCCTCGTCGATGCACTGGCCTCGTTCGATTGCCGCGTGGTCGAGGTGACGCGCGGCTCGACGCACAATGTCATCTTTGGGGAGGTTGTGGCCGTGCGCTTCAGCGACCGGCGCCCGGCGCTCCTCTACATGCACCGGGACTATCACGCGCTGGGCGCGTAGGGCGCGGGCGCTCAGGCCGCATGCTGCCCGGCGTTCCTCGTCTTTGACTGTTGTCCTGTGCTGAGGGCGCGCGTAGTTTTCGCAATATCCGAGGTGTGCGAGGAAGTGATGTCCAAAACCGCTGATTTCGATGTTCTGGACGCTGCCGAAGGATGGCATGCTTCCGGCACGGCGATGGCCCTGGCCGTTGTGACCGAGACCTGGAGCTCGGCGCCGCTGCCGGTCGGAAGCCGGATGGCGATCTCGTCCGCGGGGGAGACGGCGGGGACGCTCACCAACGGCTGCATCGAAGGCGCGGTGGTTGCCGCTGCCCTAGAGATCATCGCGGCGGGTGCGGCAAGGCTGATGGAGTTTCGGGTCACCGACGAGATGGCGCGGGCAGCCGGTCTTTCCTGCGGCGGCCGGATCGAGGTGTATATCGAGAGGGTGGACTGATGCGGATCGACATGCTTAGCCAGCTATCGTCGCTGCGCCGTCACCGGCGCGCCGCCATCGTCGTCACCGATCTCGCCAAGGGTACACAGCAGCTTCTGATCGAGGGCGAGCAGGCGGCGGGCGGCGTTCTCGGCGACGCGGCGGCTGAAGCCTTTCGGAGCGGCAGGTCGTCGAAGCTGGAGATCGACGGCCGCACGCACTTTCTCAACGTTCAAATGCCGTCCGTACGGATCGCGGTCATCGGTGGCGTCAGGATCAGCCAGGCGCTGGTGTCGATGGCAGCCGTGACCGGCTTCGAATGCACCGTCATCGACCCCCGCATCGGCTTTGCCTCGGAAGGGCGCTTCCCGGACACGCCACTGATTGTCGGCTGGCCGAAAGACTGCCTGACCGTGGATCGCCATACCGCCGTCGTTGCTCTCGCGCATGCGCCTGAGATCGACGATCACGCTATCGGTGCAGGGCTGAGGGCCGGGTGCTTCTATGTCGGCGCGCTCGGCAGCCGCAGGAGCCACGCCGCGCGGCTGCAGCGTTTGCAGGCGGAAGGCTTCGACGATGCAGAACTCGCGCGAATCCATGCGCCCGTCGGCCTCGACATCGGCGCGGCCAATCCCGCCGAAATCGCCGTTTCGATCCTTGCCGACATCGTCCAGTCGCTTCGCCGGCGGTCGCTTTTTGCCCCTGAAGGAGCCGGCTGATGCGGGAGCAGACACAGAGCGGCGCGCACTCAGTTTCCATCGTCCTCCTGGCTGCCGGTCAGGCGAGCCGGATGGGTGGCCGGCACAAGTTACTGGCGACATTCGACGGGGTTCCGCTGGTCAGGATTGTTGCCGAGCGGGCATGCGCCACCGGCGCGCGGGTCATCGTTGTCACCGGCCATAGACATCCCGAAATCCACGCCGCCCTGGCGGGGCTTGACATCGAAACCGTTCACAACACGCACTACGCAAGCGGCATGGCGAGCTCGATCGTCGCAGGCTTCGAGGCGGCTGCGGTGTCGGAGGCCTCGGGCGTGATGATCATGCTGGCTGACATGCCTGCCGTGGAGACTGCAGACCTCGTATCGTTGATGGACGCGTTTGTGGAAAGCGCAGGTGCTGCTATCGTGCGCGCGGTCTCTGACGGCAAGCGCGGCAATCCGGTTGTCCTGCCTCGATCTCTCCGTCCGGCGATCGCAGCGCTCACGGGCGATGTCGGTGCGCGCGGTGTCATCGACAGCTGCGGACTGGAGGTCATCGATGTCGATATAGGCAGCGCGGCCCATCTGGATGTCGATACGCCTGAGGCCGTGATCGAGGCCGGCGGCGTCCTCAGGGAGTAATATCGTGGACAATCTCGATATCGAAGACATGTTTTCAGCGCTCGGACCGGTGACCATCAAGCGGATGTTCGGCGGCAAGGGTATCTATCACCAGGGGCGGATCGTTGCCGTCGATTTCCGCGACGAACTCCTGTTGAAAGCCGACGACGTCAGTGCGCCGGCGTTCGAGGCAGCCGGTGCGCGGCGCTGGTCCTACGAGGGAAAGACCGGCAAGGCGGTGTTCATGCCCTACTGGTCGATCCCGGAGGATGCTTTCGACGATCCGGATATCATGGCGGGATGGGTGCGGCTTGCCTACGAGGCGGCGCTTCGTGCGGAAAAATAGGCGAGGTTAGACCAGCAGGTCTTTGCCAAGGTGGGCGATTGCCGATTGTGCAAAGGCAGAAATGGGGTCGGGCAGTTCGTTGCGCCCGAACCATCCGAAGTCCGAAAGCTTGTCCGGCTCCGTCAAGGACGGCTCGCCTTTGAAATCCGTACAGACGTAGATCATCGACACCCAGTGCTGGCGATCGGCCTCGATGATCTGTTCGGTGGTGCAGAGAAGGTCGATATGGCCGATAACCAGCCCGGACTCTTCTTCGGCCTCGCGTCGAGCGGCTGACGCTGCGGGCTCCATCACGTCGACCTTGCCGCCGACGATGGTCCAGAAACCAGCCTCTGGCGGCTTCATTCGCTTGTAGAGCAGCAGCTTGCCGTCGCGAAGGACGGCAAGCCCGGTCCCGAGCCCCGGAAAATCGATGCCCGGCGCGCCCATCAGACCTTGGCGGCTGTGACGATCAGCATGAAGGCCGGGATATCGTCGCCGAAGCCGAGCGGTGTCGGGCCGTCGTCCTGATCGCGGTGATAGCGGGCGCGACGCTCGCGATTGTCGTCGTTTGCCGGGTAAGGGCGACCTGGGTTGTTGCGAGAATTGTTGTTCTGCGGCTTGTTATTTTCGATCTTGCGCTCGTTCTTCACAACTTCGGCCTTTGCTACGGGTGCAACTTCGACGGGTTCGACACGAATATCGACCACATCGATATCAGCTTTGTGAACGGGATCTCTCGGTGCAGAACGACCTCTGCCGCGACCGCGTTCCTTGTCCTTGTCGCGGCTGCTGCCCCGACGTGGACGTTCGGTTTCCTGGCTTTCGTCAGCCGGCGGGAGGGCGTTCAGATCGCCGCTCAGCCACTCGATCTTCTGATCGATCAGCTTTTCGATGGCGTCGACATACTTGCTGTCGCGCTTCGTGACCAGCGTGAAGGCTGCACCGGAGCGACCGGCGCGGCCGGTGCGGCCGATACGGTGGACATAGTCTTCGGAATGGATCGGCACGTCGAAATTGAAGACGTGGCCGACATCGGGAAGATCGAGGCCGCGTGCGGCGACGTCGGAGGCGACCAGCAACTGGATCTGGCCGTCGCGGAAGTTTTGCAGCATGGTGGTGCGCGAGCGCTGGTCCATATCGCCATGCAGGGCGCCGACCGAGAAGCCGTGACGCTCGAGCGAACGGAACAGGTCAGCGACATCGACCTTGCGGTTGCAGAAGATGATCGCGTTCTTGAGGTCGGTCTGGGCGTTGATGAGGTCGCGCAGGGTGGCGCGCTTCTCATAGTCCTTGCCGTGCGAGGCGACGAAACGCTGCGTCACGGTCTTGGCCGTCGAGGACGGCAGCGAGACTTCGATGCGTTCCGGGTTCTGCAGGAAGCGGTCTGCCAGCTTCTGGATTTCCGGCGGCATGGTCGCCGAGAAGAACAGCGTCTGGCGGGTGAACGGGATCATCTTGACGATGCGTTCGATGTCCGGAATGAAGCCCATGTCGAGCATGCGGTCGGCTTCGTCGATGACCAGGATCTCGACCGCAGACATCAGCAGCTTGCCGCGTTCGCAATGGTCGAGCAGGCGGCCTGGGGTGCAGATCAGCACGTCGGCGCCGCGCTCGAGCTTCTTGTTCTGCTCTTCGAAGGATACGCCGCCGATCAGCAGCGCGACGTTGAGCTTGTGGTTCTTGCCGTATTTTTCGAAGTTCTCAGCCACCTGGGCGGCGAGTTCTCGGGTCGGCTCGAGGATCAGCGTGCGCGGCATGCGCGCACGGGCACGACCCTTTTCGAGCAGGGTCAGCATCGGCAGGACGAAGGAGGCGGTCTTGCCGGTTCCGGTCTGCGCAATACCGCAGATATCGCGGCGCTGCAGCGCAAACGGAATGGCGCCGGCCTGGATCGGTGTAGGTATGGTGTAGCCCGCGTCGGTGACGGCGGATAGGACTTTTTGGCTCAGGCCAAGGTCAGCAAATGTGGTCAAAGGGAAAACTGTTTCCGTTTCGGTTCGGCCGACCGCACGATGAGTCGACAGGCTATATGCCGCAATGCAGCGGCACATAGTATCAAAATGCCCTGAAGTCAAGGAAATGAGGCAACGACAGAGTGTTACCGGCGCCCTCGGTTAAAAAATCCCGTAGCGCGGCATATGTTGCGTCGTTGTCATGATGATAGCGAAAAATGTCCGGCTGACAAAGCGGTAATTGCAGACCGTGCTAATTGATATAGCTGGCTAGTTTTATGCCTGCATTGACAAAGTACATCGGGTCGACGGGACGGCCGTTCTCGCGTACTTCGTAGTGGAGGTGGGTACCTGTGGATCGCCCCGTGCTGCCGGCCATGCCGAGTTGATCCCCAGCCTTGACGGTGTCGCCGGCCTCAACCGTAATTGCCGCCATATGGCCATACCGCGTCGAAATGCCGTCGCCATGGTCTATTTCGACCATGTTGCCGTAACCGCCGGCCCAGCCTGCCGAGATCACCTTGCCGGGTGCCGTCGCCTTGATGGTTTCGCCGGGGTCGAAGTGGAAATCGACGCCCGGGTGCAGCGCCAGCTTTCCGAAAAACGGGTCCTTGCGGTTGCCGAAGGGGCTGGTGATGACCTTGCCCACCGCCGGGTTTCGGAACGGCAGCTGCTCGACCGTGCCGCGTACCGTTTCCAACCGGGTCAGCGCTGTATCGAGATTGGCCAGCGACTGGTCGAACACATCGACGTTTTCCGGCGGCAGGAACGGTCCGCCGACGCCGCCGTCCTCGTCGACTGTGGCGGCGGCTGCGGGAACGGCGACGCCGACGGTCTTGATGATCGACTGGATCGTGTCTGCCGTATCGTCGGCACCGTCGGTCAGGCGCTTGATGCGCTTCAGCTGGTCCTGTTCGATTTTCTTCAGCGACAGCGTGACCTTGGAGAAAACCCGGTCGGCGTGGTCGGCGACCGTTTCCTTGGCAGGCAGGTAGGCCAGCGTCGAATTGTCCGGGGTGACTTCCGTGGAGGGGCTGTCGAGCTTTGCCAGATCGGTGGGCTTGGAGCCTCCGGTCGCCTCGGCATGGTCTGCGCCAGTCGAGTGGCCAGACTTGTCGATAACGCCGGAGCTCTCGGCCCGGTCGAGCAAGGCATCGAGCTTGCCGTGGCGCGACGACAGCGACATCTGCTGCTGCATCAGCTTGTCGACCTTCTGTTCCACCACCTGCTGGTCGAGCAGCTGGCGCGAGGTGACGCGGTCGACCTGGGCGCGGAGCGCCGCGATGCGGTCTTCGTAATCATATTGCATGCGAGCCTGGCGGGCCATGGTGGCACCGATCAGGTCGTCCCGAAGCACAAGGTAGGAGGTTGCCAGGAGATAGCCGAGGACGACGACCGCCGCCCCGCCGGCCAGCGCCGCCGTCATCCACGGGCGCAGCGTCATGTGCCGCACCTTGTCGCCGCTCGCCAGAATGATGACATGCTGTTTCCGAGCGCTGCCAAAAATCCGGTTCTGCTGTCCGTGTGCCACGACGAATCTCCCACAGCAGCGTCCCAGCACTGCGGATGCGATTAGGCACGAGCATGGTTAACAAATGCTTTCCCTGCCGGTCGCGGTGGCTAAATCGATTGCAAAATCAACTGCGGCTGGTGGATGTCAGGGAGCGGTAGAAGGAGGGTGTCAGGCCGGCCTCGGCCCGCGCCACATCGTTGAACGGCGCCTTCAGGGGGCCACGGAAATTGCTGCGGACAAGGTCGTGGAAGGTCGAGACCGGATCGCGTTTCTCGCGGGCGCAGAGGAAGCGAAACCATTTCGCACCGACGGCGACATGTCCTTTTTCATCGGTGTAGATGATATCGAGGATGGCAGCACTTTCGAGATCGCCGGTTTCGCGCATCTTGGTCTGCAGTGCAGGCGTGACGTCGAGACCGCGTGCCTCCAGGATCAGCGGCACGACGGCCAGCCGCGCCGTCAAGTCCGAGCGGGTGGCGTGGGCCGCCTGCCAAAGCCCGTCATGGGCGGGCAGGTCGCCGTAGTCGGCGCCCAGCTGCTGCAGCCTCTGTCGCACCAGCCGAAAGTGCTTGGCCTCCTCGAAAGCCACCTGCATCCAGCCGTCGAAGAAAGAGTTGGGGACTTTTTCGGTGGCAAAGCGGGCGACGATGTCGAGGGCGAGGTCGACGGCATTGAGTTCGATATGCGCGATGGCATGGAGGAGGGCGATGCGTCCCTTGAGGCTATGGAGCGAGCGCTTTTCCATGTTTTTCGGCGGGATCAGCTCCGGCCGCACCGGCCGGCCCGGGCGACCCGGCAGGGTCGGGTCGAGCGGCGAGCGCAGCGACAGCGTGCGGGCGAACCAGCGACGGGCCGTCTCCTGGGCCAGCGCCGCTTTCTCTTCGACATCGCAGGCGACGATCGCGGCGATCGCCCCGCCGCGAAGCGAGACGATCTGTGCCGCCTGTGCCTCGGGCGAGGTCACGGCGCCGTCCTCACAGCGCACGCACGGCCGCGAGAACCTCCTCGGCGTGGCCGGCCACCTTGACCTTGTCCCAGATTTTCAGAATGCGGCCATCCGCGCCGATCAGCACGGTTGTGCGCTCGACGCCCATGTACTTCTTGCCGTACATGCTTTTTTCTTTCCAGACACCGTAGGCTTCCAGCGTCGACTTCTCTTCGTCCGCAGCCAGGATGACGCCGAGTGAATGTTTCTTGACGAACTTGTCATGGCTCTTGACGGAATCCGGCGACATGCCAATTACCACGGCACCGGCAGCCTCGAAGTCGGGGGCCAGTCCGGTAAAGGCAATCGATTCTGTGGTGCAGCCCGACGTGTCGTCCTTGGGGTAGAAGAACAATATGACGGGCTTTCCCTGGAACGCGCTCAGGGAGACCTGGCCACCGCCGTCGCGGGGAAGATCGAAGTCTGGCGCGATCGCGCCGACACTGATTTCAGTCATGGGAAACCTTTCTTTTGCCGGGATTTTGATGACTATAACGGCTATGCAGATATAGCAAAACGTGCTTGGCGTCGCTCGCAGCGAGCGTCAACCGGAAAAGCGCATTGGAGAAGGACGCAGTGGATTGATCCGGGGCGAAAAGATGAAATTCCGCAAGAAGGATCTTGTGCCGCTCGATCAAATGCCATCGTCGCAGGTCGATGATCCGATCATCGTGAAAGGCCCGCGCCGCCGCCGTCGCCGTCGCGGACATGTCTGGCATGCAACCCGGATCACCGGTGTCTTTGCCATCTTCATCGCCCTCATCGCCGGCGTCGTCATTGCCAGCATCGAGAGCGGCATCTTCGACGAACCGCTGTCGGTCAAGGCACAGGCTGCCCTCGATAATGCCATCGGCCCACGCTACAAGGCGGAAGTCGGGTCGACCGTGCTGCGCTTCACCTCCGACATGCAGCTTGCCCTCGAGGCCTCCGACGTCAATGTGGTGGATCAGCAGACAGGAAAGCACCTGTCGACGATGGGCGCCGTCCGTATGGTTCTCGACCCGTTCGCACTGGTCCAGGGGCGAATTGCCATTGCCACGGTCAGGGCCAAGGGCATCGCGCTCGACACCGCACTGCTGCCGCAGAGCGAACCGATCGATATCGCCAAGCTGCGTGTCGACAGCATTCCTCCGGCGCTGGAATCGGCCTTCTCGAATCTCGATTTCCTGCAGCATTTCGTCGAGCGCGGCGGAACGGACGCCGTGGAAATATCCGGCCTCGCCGTCAAGCTGGCAAGGCAGGACGGCGGCGCGCCGATTTCGCTGGTGGTCGATCAGCTGACGTTTTCGCGTCCGACGCCCAACACGCTGCGCCTGAAAGGGCAGGTCTCCATCGACGGATCGATCGCCTCGCTCGATGTCAACGCCACGCAGGATGCCGACC
Organism: uncultured Sphingomonas sp.; assembly: GCA_964658415.1. GTDB lineage: Bacteria > Pseudomonadota > Alphaproteobacteria > Rhizobiales > Rhizobiaceae > Rhizobium. Next base: position 9,420 of record CAZZZI010000138.1, read on the forward strand.
GGCCGTCTTCCATGACGGCCGTCATCAGCCATCTCGATCTGGCACCGCTGACGATGGCCTATGATTCGCTCGGACAGCCTCGGCAGGGTATCAACGGCTTTGCCGATGTCGCGCTGTCCTCGACGCGCGGCGCTTCCGGGGCCGATGCGAAACTCACGGCAGCGATCAAGGTCCTGCCCGGCACGCTCTACATGGACCGCGACGCGCAGGAGATCTCCAGCGCAGACATCAATCTCAGCTACAATTCGGATCGCCAGGCGCTCGAGATCAACAAGTCGGTGGCAACTTTCCAATCGACCGTGGTGCCGTTTCTCGGTTCGCTGATCGATCTCGACCGTGTCGATCCGACGGCTGAAAAAGGGTTTGGCGTAGACTTTCAGATCAACAATGCGACTGCGGCGACGGCAGAAGCCGGCGAGGCTCCGCTCAGTTTCGACGGGCATGCCAACGGCCGCTACATGACGGCGGGCAGGGAGCTGAAGCTCGACACCATCGGCATCACCACGCCGATGGGATCCCTGTTCGGCTCGCTGCGCATGCGGCTCGCGCCGGGTTCGCCTGAAATCAGCTTCGGGGCGCAGGCCGAGCAGCTGCAGACCGCTGCCGTCAAGCAGCTATGGCCTTTCTGGATGTCGCCGAAGGCGCGGACATGGGTCCAGGCCAATCTGTTCGGCGGCTCGATGAGCAATGCGACCATTTCGCTTTTCATTCCGGAGGGCCGTCTCGCCCAGGCGGCTGCGACCGGTAATCTGCGTCTGGACGAGAACGAGATCCACCTGGCCTTCGACATCAACGGCTCGCGCCTGAACGTGCCCGGCGAAATTCCGCCTATCCGCGACATGGTCGGTCACTTCGACCTGAAGGGGCCGGTGATCTCCGTCGATATCGTCAAGGGCACATCCTATTTTCCGTCCGGGCGGCAGGTGGCCGTCGGACCCAGCACATTCTCCATCCCCGCCGTCTATGACAAGCCACTGACGGCCAAGATGAAGCTTGCCATGTCGGGCACCGGCGACGCGGTCGGCGAACTCCTTACCTTCAAGCCGCTGAGCGTGCTCCAGCGCACGGAGTTCAAGCCCGAAGATTTCACCGGCAAGATCGACGCGAACGTGGAGGCCACCCTCGGCCTGATCAACGACCAGAACCCGCCGCCCCCGATCTGGAAGGCAAGCCTGCAGCTTCACAAGGTCGACGTGACAAAACCCTTCGATGGTCGCAAGATCACGAATGTCGACGGCAGCATCGATGCCGATCCCCAGCAGGTGCATCTCGACGCCCAGGCGCTGATCGACGGCATTCCGGCGGAGATCGATCTCGTCGAGCCGACCGAAAAGGGATCCTCGGTCAAGCGCCAGAGGGTGATCGACGTCACGCTGAACAACCAGCAACGCGAGACGCTGATACCGGGCCTGTCCGACTTCATCGATGGGCCGCTGAAGGTGGAACTCAGCCGCATCGACGACACCCGCCAGGACGTGAAGATCGACCTCACCAAGGCGGCGCTCACGGTGCCCTGGATCGGCTGGTCGAAGGGCAGCGGTATCGCGGCGAATGCCGAGTTCGAGGCGTCCGGACCTGCCGATCAGCCGACGCTGAAGAACTTCACGCTGAAAGGCGACGGGTTCGGTGCGTCCGGCTCCATTCAGGTGGGCAAGTCCGGCCTGTCATCGGCTGACTTTTCCAGCATCAAGCTATCGTCACTCGACGACTTCGCCCTGTCGATCAAACGCACCAAGGGTGCCTTCGACGTGCGGGTCGACGGCAACGCGGCGGACATCCGGCCGATCCTCGCCAAGTTGAAAGCCCCGAGCAAGGCGGATGGCGGCAGCAGCGCCAAGACCGATGCGACCATCCGGGCCAAGCTTGACAAGATCGTCGGCTTCAACGACGAAACCATTCGCAACGTCAGCCTCGTCTATGCGCTTAGCAACGGCAAGGCCACGCAGGCCGATTTCTCGGGCGTGACCCGCACCGGCCAGGCCGTCGTCACGGAGATGACCAAGGGCGGCCAGAGCGGCACATTTCATGTCACGAGCAGCGATGCGGGTTCGGTGGCGCGGTTTGTCGACGTCTACGGTCACCTGAAGGGCGGGTTGCTGAACCTCAATCTGCGCGCCGATGGCGACGACAGCTGGGAGGGATCGATCGACATCCGGCGCTTCTCCATCGTCAACGAGAAGAAGCTGCAGTCAATCGTCGCGACGCCGACGGGCCGCGACGGAGAAAGCCTGAACTCGGCCGTAAAGCACGATATCGACACCAGCGCCCAGAACTTCCAGCGCGGCTTTGCGCATCTGTCGATCCGCAAGGGCGTCGTTTCCGTGGAAAACGGTGTCGTGCGCGGCGACCAGGTGGGGGCGACCTTCCAGGGGACCATAAAGGATGCCAGGGGCAATACCGACATGACCGGCACCTTCATGCCCGCCTACGGTCTGAACCGCCTGTTTGCCGAAGTGCCGATCGTCGGCTTCCTGCTCGGCAACGGCAGCGATCGCGGTTTGATCGGCATTACCTTCAAGCTGACAGGCGCGTTCGATTCGCCCAACCTGGTGATCAACCCGCTATCGGTCATCGCGCCCGGCATCTTCCGGCAGATCTTCGAATTCTAAGCAGAAAGGCCGGCTTGATTGCCGGCCTTGGACTTCTGACGAAGGTATGATCTAACAACTCTGCGGGTCACTCGGGAGATTGAGCCGCTTGTCAAACTCCCCTCTTCCTCGCCCTTGTGGCGGGGATCCAGTCAGCTCAAGTCCTTGAGCTGAAAGACTCTCTTGACCCGACAGACGTCGGGTCGCTGGATCCCCGCCACAAGGGCGAGGATGAGGG
>CAZZZI010000139.1:0-12114 GCA_964658415.1 uncultured Sphingomonas sp.
CCATCATCCTCACCACCCACTATATCGAGGAGGCCGAGGAGATTGCCGACCGCGTTGGCGTCATCAATGGCGGCAAGTTGCTGCTGGTCGAAGACAAGACGGCCCTGATGGCCAAGCTCGGCCGCAAGCAGCTGATCCTCGACCTGACCACGCCGATTACGGCCTTGCCACCGGCGCTGGAAGGCCGGGGCCTCACCATCGGTGCCGGCGGCGCGTCGCTGATCCGCGAATTCGATGCGGGCCAGGGGCAGGGCGACATCGCCGTGCTGCTGACCGACCTCAATGCGGCCGGCATTACCTTCAAGGACCTTTCGACGCGGCAAAGCTCGCTCGAGGATATTTTCGTCCAGCTCGTCGGAGACGATCAATGAATTTCGAGGCCGTCAAAGCCATCTACCTGTTCGAAATGGCCCGCACCCGCCGCACCCTGCTGCAGAGTGTGGTGTCGCCTGTCATCTCGACCTCGCTCTACTTCATCGTCTTCGGCGCGGCCGTCGGTTCGCGCATCCAGGAGGTCGAAGGCATCTCCTACGGCGCCTTCATCACGCCCGGCCTGATCATGCTGACGCTTCTCAGCCAGTGCATTACCAACGGCTCCTTCGGCATCTACTTTCCAAAATTCGTCGGCACCATCTACGAGGTGCTGTCGGCGCCTGTTGCCATGACAGAGATCGTTCTCGGCTATGTCGGGGCGGCGGCGACCAAGGGGCTGCTCATCGGCGCGATCATCCTGCTGACGGCCAATTTCTTTGTCCACGTGACGATCCAGCATCCCTTCATGATGGTGCTGTTCTTCGTGCTGACGGCCATCACCTTCAGCCTGTTCGGCTTCATCATCGGCATCTGGGCGAAGAATTTCGAGCAGCTCAATCTGATCCCGATGCTGGTCGTGCCGCCTTTGACCTTCCTCGGCGGCAGCTTCTATTCGATCAGCATGCTGCCGCCGGTCTGGCAGGCAGTCAGCCACTTCAATCCGGTGCTCTATCTCGTCAGCGGCTTCCGCTGGAGCTTTTACGGCATCGCCGACGTCAATCCGCTGATCAGCCTCGGCATGGTGCTGTTCTTCCTGGCGATCTGCCTCACCACCGTCTACTGGATCTTCCGCACCGGCTACCGGCTTCGCAACTAGACACTTCCGCCACGCTGCCGGTTGCCGTCGCAAGGCCGATACACAAGCGGGTTAAACCGGCCGTGTAACGGTACCGTGCGTGGAAGAGACGATGACATTGGGATCCTGGCTCGAGACGGCATCCGGCAAGCCGCTGATCATCGCCCATCGCGGCGGAGCGGCACTCGGGCGTGAGAACACAGCCACGGCATTTGCGCGCGCTGAAGAGGCGGGCGCGGACGCGGTCGAGACCGATGTGCGCGTCAGTGCCGACGGGGTTCTCGTCTGCCTGCACGACGCCGACATGCAGCGGATCTCCGGCGATCCCCGCGCCGTCTCGGCGCTCGATCTGCAAACGCTGCGCACCCTCGTTCCCGACCTTCTGACTCTCGATGATGCGCTGGTTGCCTCCGCGCCGCTCGGCATCCTTCTGGACGTGAAACTGACGGATGGCAGCCATTTGGCCGACATCGTTCGTACGGTCGAGGCGGGCGGGGCTGCCCGCCGCGCCATCCTCGGCCTGCGCCACCGGGACCTGATCGCCGACGTGCGTGGCATGGGTTGCGAAATGGCGATCCTGGCGCTTTTGCCGGACCCCGATTCGTCCGCCGACGCTGCCGACCTCGGGGCAGACTGGTTCCGCCTGTGGCAGGGCGAGGCCAATGCCGACCGCATTGCCACCGCCCGCAAGGCCGGCCTGCAGGTCGCCATCATGGTCGGGCAACCGCGCAACGTGCCATTGCCGGAATATCCGCAATTCCCGGTCGGACTGGTGGACGCGGACGGGCTGGAAAAATTGCGGCTGCTGGCACCTGATGCGATCATGCTTGACGATCCCCGCCTGCTGTGATCGCCGTTTGCGAGGCGCTGCTCTTTCACACCGCCCCCTGCGTCAAATAGAGCAGCCCCCGGAAGGTTGACACCTCCCTTCAATGGACTGACAACAACTATCGCCTGCAGAGCCCAACGCGACACGGGGCGAGAGCATCCGAACGTCGGGGGGCGCAGTCGTCACGGGCTGAAGTGGCGGATTCGTCCGCAACGGGACGAAGCCCTATGCGACGGAGTTCGGGTGATAAAATGAAGCTGCCGGCTGACCGGCAGTCGGATGTCGTGCTGCTCACGGCAGTTCGTATCAAGTCACAGTCTGGAAATATTCGATATAATGGAATGGGTTCCTATCGTCTTCATCACCTTCAAGGTTCTCGCGCTGGGCACCGGAATGTTCCTTGCCATCAAGTGGCATCACGATCAAAGGAACTCGGCCAAGCCGCCCAATCTGATCAAGATCGCGTTGGAAGTCGGTGTCTATATCCTCATGGTGGTGATCGTGTTCACGCTGATCTACGTCGTGCTCGGCTATCTCGATCTGCTTCCCGCCGGTCTGAACTTTGCCTGACGCGCGGGGCTGACGCCTGTGCCCAGCGCCATCGATCCGGCGCCCTGGAAGCGGGGCCTAGTCCCGCAGCCTGAGCTCGTCGGTCTGCATCTGCATCGAGCCGAGGGTTTCGAGGAAGCTCATGCCGAGCAGGCTCTGTTCGAGCTTGCCGTCCTCGGCGACGGCAGCCGCGACGTCGTGACGGGCGATGGGGCCGATGCCGACCTCCTTCAGCGTTACGGGGGCGGCACGGCCGCGGCCGTTGGCGGTCATGATCGTCATCGAGTAGTTCATGGTCTTGGGATCGAGGCCGATGCGCCTTGCGTCGGCCGGGGTGAGTGCCAGCAGGCTGGCACCGGTGTCGACCAGCATGTTGATGCGGTGGCCGTCGATCTCGACGCCGGCGGTGAAGTGGCCGTTCTGCAGCTTGTGCAGGATGACTTCCTGACCGCCCTCGCTGGTGGTGACGACGAAGGCGCGCCCGGGAATGAGCCCGGCCATCAGCCGATTGCCGGCATCCAGCGCGTCGTAGCGGTAGAGATAGGCAGTGGCGAGCACCAGCAGGATGACCAGCCAGACGAACAGGTTGCGCAGCGTCTCGCTGACGGTGCGCCGGCTCGCCCAGATGCCGGCCGCCAGCATCAGGCTGATGGGCAGCAGATAGACGATGCGGCCGAAATCGTCGTTGTCGATGCCGAAGGTGGTGCCGCTGTCGTGATTGAAGACCAGCAGCGCCAGGCCGATGGCTATGATCCCGAGGAAGACGGTCACCCGGTTCATTCGGCAGCGTCCGACTGGGGGCCGAGATCCGACAATCGCTCCGGCAACTGCGCCATGATCGCATGGCGCTCGGCATCGTCATAGGTCGACCAGCCGCCGATTTCGACGAGGGTACGGCCGCAGCCGACGCACAGGCCGCGGTCGGCGTCGATACTGCAGATGAGAACGCAGGGTGTTTGCATGGTCTCCATATCGGGGTTTCAGACGGCCATGGCAAGGGCGCAGAGAATTGCGATTTCGCAAATCTGCTGCGTTGCGCCGATGGTATCGCCGGTGTGCCCGGACAACCGGCGCCGGACATAGGCGGTGAAGGCCAGGGTGGCGACGACGGCAAGGGCGATCACGTCGAGGAGGGACATCGCCGTCAGGCTCGGCCACAGCAGCGCCGCTGCGAGGAGGGTGCCGCTCAACAGGGCGATCACGGTTGCCTTGCGGTCCGGCTGGCCGGCGGCGGCGGCGACGCCACCGGGCCTTGCCACAGGCAGCCGGTGCCAGTGCCAGACCAGAGCCGCGCGGCTGAGGGTAGCCGCAGCGGGAAGCGTCAGGGCCGCATTGAGCGGCGGCAGGCCGCGGGCGATGGCAGCAAGGGCTGCTGCCCGCAGCGCAAAGGAGAGGATCAGCGCCACGGCGCCATAGGTTCCGATGCGACTGTCCTTCATGATCGCCAGCGCCCGGGTCGCATCGCGTCCGCCGCCGAGCCCGTCGGCCGTGTCGCTGAGGCCGTCCTCATGTAGGGCACCCGACAGCAGGGTCTGCAGGCCGAGCGCCAGAAGCGCCGCCAGGAGCGGGTCGACGTGGCCGGCGGAGAGCATTCCGAACAGCAGGGCTGCGGGCAGGGCGACCAGGGCGCCGGCGAGCGGAAAGGCGTGCGCCACCGGCCCGAGATTGCCGTCATGGCCATGGAACACCGAATCGGGCATGCGGATGCGGCTCAGGAAACCGATGGCACGGGCGGTGTCGACTGCGTAGGCACTCATGCCTTTGAGGCTGGTGATGGCGGCTGTCCTTATGCAACGCGGTGCGGCCATGCTTTTGCAGTTGTTCGCGCCGGCTTCCGTGATTAAGAGAGTGGCCAGCAAAAAAAGCCGATTTGCGACCAAAAGACAAGGAAACACCAAGATGAGCGTCAGCGGCCTTCCCTTCGACGATTTCCGTGCGCTGCTGCGCGATCTGCCGGGTCCGAACCAGCAGGCGCTTGTCGATGCGCGCCAGCGCGATGCGCAGCTCACCAAGCCGCCGGGCTCGCTCGGCCGTCTGGAGGAAATCGCCTTCTGGCTGGCGGCCTGGAGCGGCCGCAAGCCATCGGTCACCCGGCCGCTGGTGGCGATCTTTGCCGGCAACCACGGTGTGACACGCCACGGGATCACGCCGTTTCCGCCTGAAGTCACCCAGCAGATGGTCGAGAACTTCTCGGCCGGCGGTGCAGCGATCAACCAGATCTGTGTCGCCTACGATCTCGGCCTCAAGGTCTTCGACCTGGCGCTCGACTATCCGACCGGCGACATCACGCAGGAGGCAGCGCTGTCGGAACGCGACTGCGCGGCGACCATGGCTTTCGGCATGGAAGCCATTGCCGGCGGCACCGACCTTCTCTGCATCGGCGAGATGGGCATCGGCAACACGACGATTGCTGCCGCCATCAACTATGCGCTCTATGGCGGCACCGCTGCCGACTGGGTCGGTCCGGGGACGGGCTCGCAGGGCGAGATGCTGCAACGAAAGATCGCGGCCGTCGAAAAGGCGGTGGCGCTTCACCGCGACCATTTGTCCGATCCGCTGGAAATCCTGCGCCGTCTGGGCGGTCGCGAAGTGGCGGCGATGGCCGGTGCCATCCTGGCTGCCCGCGTCGAGCGCATTCCCGTCATCCTCGACGGCTATGTCGCCACGGTCGCCGGCGCCGTTCTGAAAGCTGCCAATCCCTCCGCCCTCGACCATTGCCTGATCGGCCACGTCTCGGCCGAGCCCGGCCATATGAAGGCCATCGAGAAGCTCGGCAAGACGCCGTTGCTGGCGCTCGGCATGCGGCTCGGCGAAGGCACCGGTGCAGCCCTTGCCGCCGGCATCGTCAAGGCTGCTGCAGCCTGCCACTCCGGCATGACGACCTTTGCGGCATCAGGCGTCAACGACGGCCACAGCCACGGCCATACCCACTGAACGGCGGCCTCTGGCCTCGGGGCAGCATCTTGAATTGCGCGTGCGGGTTCTGTATGCGCAACCCTTCTGAACGCGATGGCCGGAGAAGACGCACGTGTCGAAATCAGCAGTGACCAAGGAAACCGGCGTCCGACATTTCTTCGCCGCCGCCGGCTATTCCTGGGGAGGCTTCCGCCGGCTGCTGAAGGAGGCCGCCTTCCGCCAGGAACTTCTGTTCTTCGTCGTCGCGCAGGTCATCCTGGTGGCCGCCGGCGCCGGCCTCGAGGCGATCCTCGTTTCGATCTTCCTGTTCCTCGGGCTGTTCGCGGCCGAAGCGCTTAACACGGCGGTCGAAGAGGTCATCGACCGGATTTCGCCGGAACTCTCCAATGTCGGCAAGCACGCCAAGGATCTCGGCTCCTTCGCGGTGTTCTGCATGCTGGTCGCCTGCGGCCTGCACCTGGCGTTCACGCTGTTCAGCCGGATCTGGCTCGCCTGATCAGGCGAAGCTGCGGCGTTTCTTGTCTATCGACGGCGTTTCCTCGGCGGGGAGTGTCTGCAGGACGCGCTTGGCGGGCAGGATGGCGACGACCTCGGTGCCTTCGCGCAGCTTCGATTTCAGGATGAACTGGCCGTCGTGCTTGGCAAGAATCGCCTGGACGATCGGCAGGCCGAGGCCGGTGCCCTGTTCGGCGCTCTTGATAGCGATCGAGCCCTGACCGAAGGCGGACAGCACCACCGGGATTTCTTCCTCCGGAATGCCGGGGCCGTTGTCGCGGATCGAGACATACTGGCCGCCGCTGAGGGTCCAGCCGACCTTGACCACGACTTCGCCGCCCTGCGGGGTGAACTTGACGGCATTCGACAGCAGGTTGAGGACGACCTGCCTGAGCGATTTCTCATCCGCCCAGACCGATGGCAGCGATCCCTCGAACTGTTGCGTGATCGAGATGTTCTTGCCGCGCGCGCGCAGCTGGACCATGCCGATGCAATCTTCCGCGACGTCGAGCAACGAGATCGCTTCTTCGCTGAGGTCGTATTTTCCGGCCTCGATGCGCGACAGGTCGAGGATCTCGTTGATCAGGTTGAGCAGGTGCTGGCCGGACCGGTGGATGTCGTCGGTATATTCCTTGTAGGTGGGGTTGTTGAGCGGCCCCATGACTTCGGCCGACATGACCTCGGAAAAGCCGAGGATGGCGTTCAGCGGCGTGCGTAGCTCGTGCGACATGGAGGCGAGAAAGCGCGACTTGGCAAGGTTTGCCTCTTCGGCCCGCCGTCTCGCCTCGTCCGACATGGATTTCGCGACTTCGAGCTCGGCGATCAGGTCGTCCTTTTCGGACTGGAAAAACATGATCTTGACGTTGAACTGGTACATCCGGTTACCGATGAAGACGACAAACACCACGGCGGCTGCGAATGTCGATGCGAGGCTGACGTCGAGCAGTTCGCGCGTCAGCACGGCCTTCACGACGAGCGCGCCGACAGCCGGCACGAACGCGTAGAGGATGCTGCGCGGCAGCAGGAAATTCGACATCGCTATGACGCAGAGCGCGATCAGCAGGACCGCACTTTTGTAGAGCAGGAAACCTTCGCTGCCGCAGCCGTGGCAGCCGCCAAGGGCGAACGCCGCCCAGCAGAGCCCCATCAGCACCTGACCGAAAAGCAGGATCGAGCGCCACTTGTGCGCCCGCTCGACGCTCAACGGCTTGCGGTTGGCGCGCCTGCCGAGGACGAGGTTGAGGGCGTGAGCGCTCAGCGTCAGCAAAGCCCAGCCGAGGATGCTGACATCCTGGGTCAGGTAGACGCCGAGGGCGGTGACGACGATGACGAAGATCGGAACGAGGGTAGCGCCCTGCAGCATGTTGCCGATATACATCGACAGCAGTTCCCGGTCGAAACTGCCGATATGGCCGGATTGCAGCCGCTCGCGGGTTTCCCGCACGGCTTTCGACACCGGCTTGTTGCGGTGACTTCGCGACCGATCCACAATGATCTTTTCGGAGGATATGCTGACGCCGGTACTCATGTGCACATACTTGTTCTGAAGCTGATCAGAGCTTATTCCGGAATTCTTAAGAAGATGCTGCGAGGCAAGGTTTTGTTTGCCATCTTCGAAAAGGAGTTGTTTTCGAAGGAGGCCGAAAGGTGGCGCAGCGCCGTGGTCTGTGGGGCGACAGCCTCATGGCATTTGTTTTTCTCGCCGTGCTGGGTCTCCTCGCATTGAAGATGAATTCCCAGCCGGAAGCTATTGAAGCGGGAAACTTTTCAGTCGTGGATGGAGACAGCCTGAAACGCGGCGGCATGCGCTATCGGCTGCTCGGGATCGATGCGCCGGAATTGCGGCAACAATGCCGGCGGGGCGAGGCCGACTGGCCCTGCGGGCAGGTTGCGCGCGATATGCTGGCGGAGATCCTGGCCGGCGGCGCCGCTGAATGCCGGGGCCGGCAGCGGGACCGCTACGACCGGCTGCTGGTCACCTGTAGGGTTGCGGGGCGGGACGTCAATGCCGACATGGTGGGGCGCGGCCTCGCGGTCGCCTATGGCGACTACGAGGCGGAGGAGGCGGCCGCGAGAGCGGCGCGGGCCGGCCTCTGGTCGGGCAGTTTCGAGCGGCCTCAGGATTACCGGCGGGACCCGGGCGCGGCCAGCGTCGGCAGCGATCCGCTGGCCGGGATCGGCGACTATGTGCGCCAGCTGATGGGGTGGCCATGACCAATCCGTCCGCAGGAGGCGATCTGTCCATCGAAGGGCTGCGCCAGGAGATCGCGGCCTGCCGCATCTGTCGCGACAACCCGGCGCGGGGTCCCGCGTACCGGCTGCCGCACGAGCCGCGCCCGGTCGTCGTGGCATCGTCGCGGGCGCGCATCCTGATTGCCGGGCAGGCGCCAGGGCTTCGGGTCCACCAGAGCGGCCTGCCGTTCGACGATGCCTCCGGCGATCGGCTGCGGCAATGGCTGGGTGTCGACCGGGACGCCTTCTACGACCGCGATCGCTTCGCCATCGTGCCGATGGGCTTCTGCTTTCCCGGTTACGACGCGGCCGGCAGCGACCTGCCGCCCCGGCGCGAGTGCGCGCCAAGGTGGCGTCAGCAGGTGCTCGATGCCATGCCAAAGGTCGAGCTGGTGCTGGCGATCGGCCAGTATGCGCAGGCCTGGCATCTCGGCCCGACGCGGATGAAATCGATGACCGACACTGTATCGTCGTGGAGGCGTTATCTCCTGACCAACGAGGGCCCGGCCGTGCTGCCGCTGCCGCATCCGAGCTGGCGGAACTCAGGCTGGCTGAAGCGCCATCCGTGGTTCGAAGCGGAGCTGCTTCCGGTGTTGCAAAATCGGGTGCAAAACCTCGCTTTCTGAAATCATGTTCTTTTCTTTCCCCGGAATCGCGGTATAGACAGAATATATTTCGAAAAGGACATTGGGGATGGACCGTCTCGATAGAAAGATTCTGCGGCTTCTGCAGGAGGATTCCACGCTTGCCGTTGCCGACCTCGCCAAGAAGGTCGGGCTGTCGACGACGCCTTGCTGGCGGCGTATCCAGAAGATGGAAGAAGACGGCGTCATCCGCGGTCGCGTCGCGCTGCTCGATCCGGTCAAGGTCAACACCAAGGTCACGGTGTTCGTGTCGATCCGGACCGCCAGCCACTCGATCGAATGGCTGAAGCGCTTTTCCGAGGTGGTCGCGGAGTTTCCGGAAGTTGTGGAATTCTACCGCATGAGCGGCGACGTTGACTATCTGCTGCGCGTCGTCGTGCCCGATATCGCGGCCTATGACGCCTTCTACAAGCGGATGATCGCCAAGATCGAAATCCGCGACGTCTCGTCGGTCTTTGCGATGGAGCAGATCAAGTATTCGACGCAGCTGCCGCTCGACTACATGCTGCTCGACGCCAGCAAATCGCACGACGAGTAACCTTCAAGGCGGTGCGCCTCGAAGCGCCGCCGCCCGGATCGGCCGAACGGCGCGCAATGGCGCGCCGTCGTTTTTTAAACCCTATTTCTTTTCCAGCCGGGCCAGCAGCGAGGACGTGTCCCAGCGCTTGCCGCCCATAGCCTGCACTTCTCCGTAGAACTGGTCGACCAGCGCCGTGACAGGCAGGGCGGCGCCGTTGCGGCGAGCCTCGCTGAGGACGATATCGAGATCCTTGCGCATCCAGTCGACGGCGAAGCCGAAATCGTATTTGCCCGCCATCATCGTCTTGTGGCGGTTTTCCATCTGCCAGGAGCCGGCGGCCCCCTTGGAAATCACCTCGATCACCTTCTCGATGTCGAGCCCGGCCTTCTGGCCGAAGTGAATGCCCTCCGAGAGGCCCTGGACGAGGCCGGCGATGCAGATCTGGTTGATCATCTTGGTGAGCTGGCCGGCGCCGACGTCGCCCATCAGCCCGGCCATGCGGGCATAGGCGTCGATCACCGGCTTGGCCTTCTCGAACACCGCCGCATCGCCGCCGCACATCACGGTGAGCACGCCGTTTTCGGCACCCGCCTGGCCGCCGGACACCGGCGCGTCGATGAAATGGCAGCCCTTGGCCTTGGCTGCGCCGTCGAGTTCGCGGGCGACTTCGGCGCTGGCGGTGGTGTTGTCGATGAGGATGGCGCCGGACTTCATGCCGGACAGGACGCCGTCCTTGCCTGTTGTGACGGAGCGCAGGTCGTCGTCATTGCCGACGCAGGTGAAGACGAATTCGGCATCCCGGGCAGCTTCCGCAGGAGTGGCGGCAGACGCGCCGCCGAATTGGGCGACCCAGGCGTCGGCCTTGGCAGCGGTCCTGTTGTAGACGGTGACGCTGTGGCCGCCCTTGACCTTGAGGTGCCCTGCCATCGGATAGCCCATGACCCCAAGGCCTATGAAAGTGACGTTCGACATCAGCGTATTCCTTCTCGAGTGTTCGGCTCAGATGTTGGGCTCGGTGCGGCTTTTGCAATCCTGCCAGAGCATTAGCGGAAAGGCGAAAGTCGGGAAAGGCCCATTGCCGGGCAGGACGTCGCCGCCGGGGCGCGCGTTTCGCGATCGGGTGGTTTGACGACACCGAATTTCGACGAAGGGGAAGAAATTCAAAAAATTGTTTGTCGATCAATTGAGTCGACTACCCCACCCTGTGAGCCACAGAGGATCGATCAACGCCGCAGGGAGACGTCACGATGATATCGCGCAGACAGACATTGGGGCTTCTGGGGGCTTTCGCCGCAACATCGATGCTGCCGTTGGGGCGCGTTGCCCGGGCGGCGGGCGCGACACATTTGCGCATCGGCTGGCAGAAGAACGGCGTGCTGGCGCTGGCCAAGCGCCAGGGCTCGCTGGAGAAGCGGCTGGCAGCGCAGGGCATCACCGTCGAATGGTCGGAATTTACCTCCGGTCCGCCGCTCTTGGAGGCGCTGGGCGCAGGGGCGCTCGATTTCGGCGCCACCGGCGACGTGCCGCCGCTGTTTGCCCAGGCGGCTCACGGCAACCTGCTCTATGTCGGGCTCTACCGCGGCAGCCCGGAGGCATCGGCCATCCTGGTGCGGGCGGATTCGCCGATCCGGTCGCTGGCCGACCTCAAGGGTCGCAAGCTTGCCTTCAAGCGTGGATCGAGCGCCCACAACGTCGCGGTCAAGGCCCTGCGCAAGGGCGGCCTGACGCCTGACGACGTTCAGGCCCTAGACCTGTCGCCGCCGGACGCGGCTGCGGCCTTCAGGACCGGCAGCATCGACGCCTGGTCGATCTGGGATCCCTACCTGGCGATTGCCGAAGCCGACCCGCAGACGCGGGTTCTGGCAACCGCAAGGGGGATCGTCGACAGCTATTCCTTCTTCCTCGCCAATGGCGATTTCACCAAAACCAACCCCAAGGTGGTGTCCGCCGTCATCGACGAACTCGGCAAGGTCGGCACTGCGGCGCAGGCGCATCTCGATGAGACGGTGGCGGCTCTCTCGGCGCTGACAGGCGTTCCTGCCGATGTGACGCGGGTGACGCTGACCCGGCCCGATGCCGATCTCGGCAGCGTCTCGACCATGACCGACGCCGCCATTGCCTACCAGCAATCGCTGGCCGACGAGTTTCATGGCCTGGGAATCGTGCCGAAAAAGCTTGATGTCGCCGCCATCGTCTGGCGGCCGGTGCCGAGCTGATGGTCCGATGGCGCCGGCCTGGTGTCATCGACGGATGGCCCGTTCCGGGAGAAAAATATTCTACCACGCCATCGCGCGGCGAAATCAGCAACTTCGATCTCGTCCCGGCGCCATGACACTATGAAGCGGCCGGATAGGTATCCGGTCCAGATTTTGAGAGGCTCTTCGATGATTACCCGCAGACAGACGCTTGGGCTTCTTGGCGCCGCCGCCTCGGTGGCGATCCTGCCGCAGGCAAGGGGTGCCAGCGCCGCGACCGGCGTGACGCTCCGGATCGGCTGGCAGAAATTCGGCGTGGTGCCGCTCGCCAAGAAAAGCGGCGCACTCGAAAAGCGACTGGCCGACAAGGGCGTCAGCGTCGAATGGAACGAGTTCACGTCAGGCCCGCCGCTTCTGGAAGCCATCGGCGCCGGCGCCATCGATTTCGGCATCACCGGCGACGTGCCGCCGCTGTTTGCCCAGGCGGCCGGGCGTGACCTGCTCTATGTCGGCGCCTATCAGGGCCCCGCTGCCTTCCACGGGCTGCTCGTGCACAAGGATTCGCCGATCCAGAAGATCGAGGACCTCAAGGGCAAGAAGCTCGCCTACAAGCGCGGCTCCAGCGG
>CAZZZI010000140.1:0-12060 GCA_964658415.1 uncultured Sphingomonas sp.
AGCGCGTCGTCGAGTTCGGCCGGAAGCATCGCTGTGCCGAGCATCCCCGCGATATCGATGGCCGCGCGCAGACCCTGCGCTATCGCAAAGAGATCGCGTGGCCCGCCGCGATCGAGCGCCAGCCGTGACAGCGCGCGCGGCATGTCGGGCACGTGCTTCAGCGCCTCACGCAAATCGCTGGTGAGGGACGGCTCCTCGATCAGGAAGCCGATCGAATCCAGCCGTGCATTGATGCGCGCCGGATCTGTCAGCGGCGACATCAGCCGTTCGGCAAGCAGCCTGGCTCCGCCGCCTGTGACCGTGCGATCGACGGCCTTCAAGAGCGTTCCGTTTCGATCGCCGGACTGGGTGCGCACCAGCTCGAGATTGGTGCGGGTGGCGGGATCGATGAACAGAGTCGACGCCCCGCTCTCGCGCTCCGGCCGGCCGAGCGGCGGCCTTTCGGCGAACTGGGTCTTTTCGACATAGGCAACGGCGGCCGCTGCGGCGGCGAGTTCCGCACGGGTAAAGCTGCCGAAGCCGTCGAGGGTCGCGACGCCGAAATAGCGTGTGATGCGGCCTTCGGCGCTGGCGCTATCGAACAGGACGGATGGCTGCGGCACCACGACGCGACCAAGCACGTCGAACACGGGCTTCATCTCCGGATCGTGAAACATCGTATCGGGCAGGATGAGTTCGCGCGGGTCGATGCGGATGATATCGGCGAGCAGGCGCGAATGGTCGGTCTCGGCCAGCCGAAAGATGCCGGTCGAGATGTCGATCCAGGCAAGCGCCAGCTGCGGCTCGCTGCCACCGCGAATACGGGTGAGCGCCATCAGGTAATTGGATTCCGACGGCGAAAGCAGCTTTTCCTCGGTGATGGTGCCCGGCGTTACCAGCCGCACCACGTCGCGCTTGACGACAGACTTGCCGCCGCGCTTCTTTGCCTCGGCCGGATCCTCGACCTGCTCGCAGACGGCGACGCGGAACCCCAGCGAAATCAGCTTCTGCAGATAGTCGTCCGACGCATGGATGGGGACGCCGCACATGGGGATATCCTGCCCCATATGCTGGCCGCGCCTGGTGAGCGTGATGCCGAGCGCCCGCGACGCCTCGACGGCATCCTCGAAGAACAACTCGTAGAAATCGCCCATGCGGTAGAACAGCAGCGACCCCGGATTGTTCGCCTTGATCTCGATATACTGCTCCATCATCGGCGTTGCCGACGCCCTGCTGGCTTCCGTGGCAAGCTCGGTGGCGGAGTAAGGCTCGATCCTGGCGGCGATGCGTTCGTTCACGGTAATTTTCTGTCCCAAAACAAGCCGCCACCCTAGCCGCCAGGGGGCAGCCAAGACAACAGCAATCGGGACGAAGGCCCGGATCGCCCACAAGTCGTTTCGTGGCGCGCCGGCGTTTCGGCTCAGCCTATCGCGAGCACCGCGTCCGCAAAGGCCTCGGGCGCCTCCTGCGGCAGATTGTGGCCAGCACCGGGAATGACCAGCCGCTCATAGGGTCCGGTGAAAAGACCGTCCGCGCTATCTGCCGGCGATGGCGGATCGACGCCGTCGTCGCCGCCCTGCAGAACGATGGTCGGGGTCGCAATGACCGGCTGGGTCGCGAGGTGCCGCTCGATTTCCGCATAGACCGGATCGCCTGCGGCAAGGCCGAACCGATGGCGGTAGGAATGGATGACGGTCTCGACGAAATCCGGATTGTCGAAGGCTACAGCACTTCTGGCAAACGTCTCTTCGTCGAAGGACCACGTCGGCGACCACAAACGCCAGAGCAGCCGGCACAGCGCCCGCCGGTCGGCGGCAAGGCCGGCCCGTCCGCGTTCGCTATGGAAATAATATTGGTACCAGAAGCGATGCTCGGCCTCCGGAGCGGCGGGCTCTCCCGATCGCGCGATGTCCTGAATATTGTAGCCTGCCCCGCCGCTGACCAGACCCCGGACCCGATCCGGCCATAGTGCAGCAACCACACAGGCGGCGCGGCCGCCCCAGTCGTAACCGGCAAGGACAGCCGACGGGATCGACAGGGCATCCATCAGCGCCAGCAGGTCGGCGCCTAGGGCTGCCTGCTCGCCGGAGCGTGGGGTATCCGGATCGAGAAAGCGGGTAGCGCCGTGTCCCCGCAGGAAAGGCACGATACAACGCTTGCCTGATGCCGCCAGCCGCTCGGCCACGGCATCATAGGCGTGCGCGTCGTAGGGAAATCCGTGAAGGAGAATGACCGGGGCGCCATCAACGCGGCCTGTCTCGTAATAGGCGATGTCCAGAACGCCGGCGACAATCGTTCTCATGGCGCTTGCTCCCCCGTGCATCGCGTCGATTCGCGCTGACGTTGAAGCTAGATCGCCTGCTCGCCGAGGCAAGGCCCGAAACCGATTTCGGACCACGCAGGCGCCATTTGTGGCCTGCGGCCGGCTGCCTCCTAGCTGAGGAAGCGACCCGCCTGCGCGCCGTAATGATTGACATAGCGGTCGGAAATGCTGGCGATCGGCAGAACGATCAGCACGTCGGTCGTGTTGAAGGCGTGGTCGACGACCGCCTGCGTGCCGACCATCGCACCGAGGCGGAGATAGCCCTTGATCAGCGGCGGCATCGCCATCAGCGCCTTGCGGGCATTGATGGCCTCGGCCGGCATCAGATCCATGGTCCGCGCAAGCTGCGGCAGCGCGTCGGCCGCCCATTCGCCCTGGGCGCGGACATTGTGATAGAGGAACGACAGGGCCAGCGCATGCTCTTCCGGCCGGATGCCGGGGAAAGACGCGCAGCCGAACATGGCGCCCATTCCGTGCTTCAGCGCATAGGCCCAGTTGCCCTGCCAGAGAAGCTCGACGATGCGCTTCGTGCGATAGGCCGGCAGCACGCAGGAGCGGCCGAGTTCCATGAACTGCTTGTCGGGATGACGGGCGATGAGGGCATCGGTTTCGAACTCCGACGCAGAGTAGAAACCACCATGGGCCATCGCCACTTCCTGGCGCAGCAGCCGGTAGGTGCCGACGATCTGATCCTCGGTATCGCCCTCGATGGAATGATCGAGCACCAGCAGGTGATCGCAGATGGCATCCCAGCTGTCGATGTCGCGCTTCATCCGCATGGCGTCCGCCGGCAGCTGCGCATGCATCTCCTCGACGAATACGCGATAGCGTACCGCCTGGGCAGCGTCGATTTCGCGCTCGTTACGGGCAAGGCGCGTTTCCAGATTGCCGATTCGGCCGAACACGTCTCCGGTCACCGGAGCGCTCGTTTTTTTGATATTTTGAACAGTGTCGCCCTGAACTTCGCGATTTAACATTTCGATGGACATGGCGGTTCCCGACTATGGGTTGTTTGTTCGCCATAAAGCAAATTCTTGCGACAAGAAAGTGACATGCTGCGTCACCAAATGCAAGGCGACGCAGCTCCAACCCATACGCTTATTGGCAGCTTTTAAGACTGGCGGGCGAAGTCGACGGTCATTGCCGCCAGTGTCTCGACCTCGTGAATCAGCCGCTGGGGGTCGGCTGGCTTGGCCAGAACGATGCTGGCACCGTTCAAAAGTGCTGCGCGACGGGTTTCATCGCGATGGTCGGCGGTCAGTACGATGACCGGCACCGGCGCCAATCCCTGACGGCGCTCGTGGGCGCGCAGCCGCCCCAGCATCTCCACTCCGTCACCACCCGGCATCGACAGGTCGGTGATGATGATGTCCGGCCGATCGCGGCCGCCGTGCCAGGCGCGGTCGAGCAGGCTTTCGACATCGCCGACGACATCGACCGCATGGCCGGCCTTCGTCAGCACGGCGCGCACCAGCATGGCGTTGACGGGGTCGTCCTCGGCCAGCACGACGGTGATCCCGGTGCCCTCGGGAAGCTCGGGCAGCGTCACGAAGCCCGGCTGGTTGTCGTTGATTGCGTCTCGTCTCTCCATGCCCCGCATCCTTCCGCGCAGCACGTCGATCAGCGACTGCTCGCGCAAAGGCCGAATCAGCCAGGCGTCGAACATGTCGAACTCCTCGGCATCGCGCTGCTCCGGCGTCACCAGGAAAATGCGGCGGAGCGCAGGCGCGATGACACCCAGGCGCTCGGCGAACTGGGAGAGAAACTCCGGCGCCATCCGATTGTCGACGATGACATCCGTTGGCACGCCCTCCGCCTCCATCAGCGAATCAAGTCCAAAGTTTCCGGCATCGCCGGCATCGATTCGCTGGCAGATGCCGCCAAGCATGCGGATCGTTTCTGCGGTCGCCGTGGCGGCAGGACCGTCCGGGGCAAGCAACAGCACGCGCGACGATTTCAGCATCGTCGCGCGGTGATTGCGACTGCGCTCAGCCGCGGGCAATTCGACCGGAAAGCGGACAACGAACTGACTGCCGACGCCCTTTTCGCTGACGACCGACATGGATCCTCCGAACTCCTCGACGATTCGAGCGGAGATCGTCAGACCGAGGCCCGTGCCGAAGCTTTTTTCCAGGGCGTCGCCGGCCTGCTCGAATGCGCCGAAAATGCGCGACTGCTCTTCCGGCGTCATGCCCGGGCCGCTGTCGTGAACTGTAATGACAAGGTCTCCGCTTTCGTGGACGGCGCGCACCAGCACGCCGCCGCTCTGGGTAAATTTGACGGCATTGCCGATGACGTTGAACAGCACCTGGCGTAGTCGCGCCGGGTCGAAGCTCACCAGCTCCGGAATGTCGGAATGAACGGTCGCGCCGATCTCGATGCCCTTTTCATGGGCGCGGTGGGCCAGCATCTCGACGACACTCTCGATCAGCCGGCGCAGCGATTCGGCGCGCGGGACGATCTGGAAGTGGCCGCTCTCCAGCGTCGAGAAATCGAGGAGATCCTCGACCAGTTGCACAAGAGCCTGACCGGATTGGCGTATGCCCTCCAGATAGCTCTCCTGCGGGCGGGTCAACGCCGTCTGGCCTATCAGGTGGCTCATGCCCATGATGCCCGACAGGGGCGTTCTGATCTCGTGACTGACGGTGGCCAGCAGCTGGCTTTTCGCCGCGCTCTCATGTTCCGCCTTCTGGCGCGCCTGCTCGCGCTGGCGGGCGGCCAGGCGGTCGTCGGTGATATCGCGGGCGATGCTTTCGATGCGCATCTGGCCGGAGGCGGGATCACGGATCATCACATCGCGCCAGGAAAAGATCCTCTGCCCCTGCGGCGTGGCGATCTCCACATCGTAGTGATCGAGTCGTTCACCGGGACGGAAGGCGATGCCGATCTCGTCGCAGGTCATGCCTTCCGGCCGCGCCTTCCCGGTCACCAGGCGGAACGTCGCGTTGGCATGGAGAATTCGCCGATCCAGCCCGCGGGTCACGGCGATGTCGCCAAGTGCATCGTGGACGGCAGACAGCAGGTTCGGACGTGAGGGCGGATGGGCATCCAGTTGCGGTTGCGGCTCGACCGTCACGCCAACCGTCGGACCGGCGACGGGGCTGGCCCAGCGACCGATAGCAGCAGCCGCAAGTACGGCGAGCACAACGATGCCGATGACGCATGCCAGTGCCGTCGGGCCCGCGACATAGCCTGCGGCGATAAGCAGGCCGCCGCCGGCAACACCGGCACCACCGAGCCAGATGCGGCCAATAGGGCCGGAGACAGGCAATAGAGCCGCTGCGGCGTGTTCGGAAGATAACACAGCCTCTGCCGGCATTGCGGCAGGGTTAGCCGGCCGCTCTTTCGAGGCCTGCCCGAAGGCCGAAGACAGCCGTTTTTGCAGATCTGCCGGTGTGCTCATGGTGTCGGACTACCATGGCCACCGTTCGCAACGCCTTCCGGAAACCCTTCAAATTTTAGGCTTTGGGTTTTTTCGGCAGAAGCAACTCATCGAGAATGACCGCGCCGGCCCCGACCGTGATGAAACTGTCGGCGAGATTAAAGACGGCAAACGACCATGTTTCGGTGTGAAACAGGATGTAGTCGATGACATGGCCATAGAGAAAGCGGTCGACCAGATTTCCGAGCGCGCCAGATATGATCAGCGCGAAGCCGAGATGGGCAAGCCAGCGATCCTTGGCGGCATGGCGCCAGAGGTAGAGCACGAAGACGACGATGATGAGCCGCATTCCGACGATCAGCCAGCCATCCAGGCCCGACAGCATCGAGAAGGCGACGCCGAGGTTGTAGGTGCGATAGAGATCCAGCATCGGCATGACCGGGACGGCCTGCTGCAGGGGCAGATAGTGGTCGACGGCGATCTTGATCGCCTGGTCGAGAAGAACCGCAATAACGATGAAGATCAGGATCGGCAGCGGCTTGGAAAACAATGCTGCCCGGGCTGGTGTGGTTGAGGTGACTTCGGTCATCGCGCCTCGCTGAGCGTCAGGAGATGTCGGCGGGCTTCGAACAGCATCACCGCCGTCGCCACTGCCAGATTGAGGGAATCGGCGCGGCCCTGCTGCGGAATGCGGGCCAGCGCATCGGCCTGGCTGGCGAGCGCTCCCGGCAGGCCGGATTGCTCGTTGCCCATCAGCAGCACGACGGGCTTCTTCTTGTAGTCGATGGTGCGGTAATCGACGGCACCGGCGAGATGGGTGGCGACGACGGATACGCCGGCATTCTTCTTCCAGGCGAGGAACTCATCGACCGATGCGTGGGTGACCGGCACCGCAAATACCGAGCCCATGGTGGCGCGCACGGTTTCCAGCGAAAACGGATCGGTCGTCTCGCCGACCATGATGACGCCGGAGGCGCCGGCGGCATCGGCCGTGCGGATGATGGTGCCGAGATTGCCGGGGTCGCGGACGCGGTCGAGCGCGACATAGGTCTCGCCCGGCTTCGGCCGGATGTCCTTCAGCGCCTTCCAGCGCTGGTCGAAGATGCCGACGACCATCTGTGGATTGTCGCGGCGGGTGATGCTGGACAGCACCTTCTCATTGACCTCGAGCACCAGACCGCCGGCGGCGACCGTGCGCGCCGCCATCTGATCGACCAACGGCTTGCCCTTGGCGGCCTTGGCATAAACCAGCGTGCGGATGGTCCAGCCGAGCTCGATGGCGTCGATCACCAGCTTCAGGCCTTCGGCGAGGAAGGTGCCGGTTTCCTGGCGCGCCTTCTTGTCGGAGAGAGCCTTGATGTCCTTGATGATGGGATTGGCCAGCGAGGTGACTTCCTTCACCTGCCCGACCCGGCGCGGGCCGTTGTCGCGAAAATCGTCGTTCATTGCGGCACCCAGCGGGAAAAGAGAGAGGTGGAGAGCGCCCGGCCCGGCTGCTTGCCGTCGAGGCCGGTCTCGCGGATGACCAGCTCGCCGGATTCTACGACGCCAGACGCGCCGCGCATGGTTTCGCGCATCAGCTCGTGGATCGAATAGAAGCTGGCGCGGATCGAATAGGCGGTCAGCACCAGGCCGAGCGCCTGGGGCGACAGGATCTGCCGGCAGATGTCGAGCATCAGCGGCAGGTGCTCGAACAGGTGCCAGACTTCACCGTTCGGGCCCCGGCCGAACTTCGGCGGGTCGGTGAGGATGATGTCGTAGGTGTTGCCGCGACGCTCCTCGCGCAGGATGAATTTCATCGCATCCTCGCAGATCCAGCGGATCGGCAGCTTTTCCATATGGCCGAGCGCCTGGTTCTCGCGGCCCCAGCCGATCGCCTTCTTCGAGGCGTCGACATGGGTGACCTCGGCACCGGCACGGGCTGCGACCAGCGAGGCAACGCCTGTGTAGCCGAACAGGTTCAGCACCTTCAACGGCCGCTTCGAGGCCTCGATCTGCTGCTTCATCCACTCCCAGTGAACGATCTGCTCCGGAAAGACGCCGACATGGCGGAAGGATGTGAAGCGGCCGTGGAAATCGATATCCAGCAGTTGCAACGGCCAGGTTTCTCCGAGGGCCGCGCGCGGAAAGCGCCAGCGGCCCATGCCGTCCTCTTCCGTATCGCCTGTGAAAATGGCGTCGGCGTTTTCCCAGACGGAGGCCGGAAGCGTCGGCGGCCAGAGCGCCTGGGCCTCGGGGCGGACGATCCGGTAGGGGCCGTATTGCTCGAGCTTCAGGCCATTGCCCATGTCGATGAGATGAAAGTCGCCGGCGCCGGGCGATTCCAGGATGACCGGCACGCGCTCGGGCGGACGCTCGCCGCTGCGGACCATGAGCGGACGTTCTGCGGCAACGATTCCCGCCTGCGGTTCCGCAGCGCGTTCGCTGCGCACGGGCTCGCGTGAAGCAGCCTCGGCACGGGTCGCAACTCTGCTCGGCCGCTCGTCGCGCACCGGCCCAGTGTCGCGGGCAGGCTTGGCGTAGGGCTTGGCGCGGCCAGCCGGGGCGTCCGCACGCTGGGATTTTCCACCGGGGCCGGCGCTCGACCGTTGCCCAGGCCGGCGGTCCTTTTGTTTCACCATTGTTGTCTCGATATTGACGTCGGCGTGCAAATAGCATCTGGGCGGCACTTGGCAAAGCGCTTTCCGATCTGCAATTGTCGGGCGAAGTGCAGGCATGAAGGGAGATGAACGATGGACATGACCGGCGAAGTGCGGATTTCCGCCACGAGAGATGCCGTATGGGCCGCGCTCAACGATCCCGAGATCATCAAGCAGTGCATTCCCCGCTGCGAGAGCTTCGAGCGGGTGTCGCCGACGGAGTTCGTCGCCCTGATCAAATTCCGCATCGGGCCGCTGTCCGCGTCGTTCCACGGCGACGTCAAGCTCTCCAACATCAACGCTCCCGACAGCTACACCATCGAGGGCGAAGGCAAGGGCGGCCTTGCCGGTTTTGCCAAGGGCGGTGCGGATGTCGTTCTTGAGGCGGATGGAGCCGAGACCATCCTGCATTATACGGCACGCGGCGAAATCGGTGGCCGGATTGCCCACATGGGCTCGCGGCTGATCGATTCCAGCGCAAAGAAGCTGACCCAGCAATTCTTCGACGACTTCAATGCAGCGATCAACAACAAGATCGAAGCATAACCGAGGCTCTTTCCACCAAGGCACCCGCTTGACGACAGGACGATGGATTATCCGACCGGCGGTCGATGCCGATCAGACGACACTTTCGGAGATCTATCTGGAAGTGCGGCGGGCGACGTTTACCTGGATCGACCCTGCCCGGTTTTACCTCGAGGATTTTGCCAAGCAGTCGAAGGGCGAGAGCGTCTTCGTCTGCGAGGACCATGCCCGGCGCATCGCAGGCTTCATGGCGATCCTGGAAGCGGACGCCTTCATCCATATGCTTTATGTCCGGGCGGACTGTCAGGGCACCGGCGTAGGTGCGGCCCTTCTGCAGGCGTTGCCGGGCTGGCCGCGACGACGCTACCGGTTGAAGTGCCTGATGAAGAACAAGCTGGCCCGGCGTTTCTATGAGCGGATGGGCTTCGTCGTCGTCGGCATCGGCACATCGTCTGAGGGCGATTACAACGAAATGCTTCTCGGCCCGGCCACCGACCGGGCGCGTTAGTTCACTTTTGAGTTCACTTGGCGGGCAACTGACCGGCGATCTGTTCGGCGCGGTTGCGGTGACGATCGGCCTCGGCCTGCCAGCGGACGGCCTCCCGTGCCTCGGTGCGGGCGCGCTTGCGATAGCGTCCCTGGGCGATCCACGTCGCGGCCGAGCCGATCACCATGCCGAGTATCAGCGTGACGAACAGGAACACGAACAGCGGCGCGCTCACGGCCAGAACCTGGTCGTCGGGACGGAATGGATTGAACGCCATCGTCACGAGCTGTCGATTGGCAACGCAGAAGACGATGAGGACGATGCCGATCGGCAGCAGCACCAGCAGGTTGATGATCTTTTTTGCCATTCGCAATCTCCTCTTCGGCGACGAACCGACTGCCGTGAACACCGCGGGACAGCGCAGCGCCCCATTCGGGCGCACCTGTCCGCGCCAGCGTCAGGATAATAATGATTGGGGCAACTTCAAGGGCCGCCGGTTCGCGCGGCCTGTCTCAGCTGTCGTCGTCTTCGTCATGGCTGTCGGGATTGAGGCGCTCGCGCAGCTCTTTGCCGGTCTTGAAGAACGGCACCCACTTCTCCTCGACGAACACCGTATCGCCGGTGCGCGGGTTGCGGCCGGAGCGCGAAGGACGGTTTTTCACCGAAAACGCACCGAAGCCGCGCAGCTCCACCCGGTTGCCTCCAGCCAAGGCATCGGTGATCTCATCGAGGACCGCATTGACGATATTTTCGACATCACGATGGTAAAGATGCGGATTTCGCGCCGCAACGATCTGCACCAATTCCGACTTGATCACGGTGGCCCCCTAAATCATTGATTTATCAATGCGCGTTACCCTGCCAAACAGAAAGCAGGCCGTCAAGAAACAACTTATCGGACAGCAGCTTCTGCGCGTCCTCACCCTTAACAAAATCGCCATAACCGAGTAGCGTGGCGATCTGCGCTGCAGCTCCGGGCAGGGAGAACGGCGACGTGCGGCGGGGCGCGTCCCAATCGACGATGGGCAGGTCCTTGTTGACCTTGCGGGTCTCGAGATAGGCGCGAATGTCGTCTTCGCCACCGAGACTGTCGACCAGCTTGTTGGCCAAGGCCTGGCGCCCGGTGAAGATGCTGCCATCGGCAAGTTTCAGGACCTGCTCGCGCGGCAACTTGCGGCGATCGGCGACGAGATCGACGAACCAGCCGTAGCTGTCCATCACCATATTGTTGATCATCGCCTTGGCTTCGTCACTCGGCGGATGGAATGGCGAAGGCTCGGCCTTCATCGGCGACGACTTGATCGCTTCCATGGACACGCCGATTTTATCGAGCAGCTCCTTTACCTGCGGATATTGCAGGAGGACCCCGATCGAGCCTGTTATGGAGGTATCCCCGGCCACGATCGTGTCGCCGGCAGCGGCAACCAGATAGCCGGCCGAGGCAGCCATGGTCCTGATATCGGAGACGACCGGCTTCTTGGCAGCGACCGCGCGAATAGCCTTGAAGATCCGCTCGCCGCCATAGGTCGTGCCGCCCGGGGACGAGATCGACACGATCAGCGCCTTGACCTGATTGTCGTCCTCGATGGTCTTGAGACGCTCCAGCAGTTCCTTGTCGTCCTGGATCACGCCAGTGATCGCGACGCGGGCGATCTGTGGCTTGCGACCTGCACCGAAATCGCCACCGGCAAATTGATAGAACGCAAAGCCGAGACCAACCAGCAGCAGGACTGCGACGACGCGCCAGAAGCTTAGCTTGCGGCGCAATTGTCGACGATCCGCGATTGCAGAACTCTCCATGAGGTCCTATTTCCTTTATGACTTAAACCGGATTATCAGGCCGAGTGTCCGGCGTTGTTAACTGGTGACAGCGTAGGGTCAAGCGACAGACGACGATCGCCGTGCGCATTCAGAACCTTTTGTTGCCGAAAAAAATCCGTATTGGCAAGTCAAGCCAAGCATGAGAAATGTTATTGGAAGTCTGTATATGCGTTGCAAAAGTTGCGCTGCCGGAACCAGAGAGACGCACCGACGATGACAAACATTGCCGAATCGACCGGCCTGGACCGCCCCGCCAGCACGGAAGCGCGCGCTTACGACGCCGCGCTCGTGAATTCCGGGCGTGTCCGCCGCTTGAAGATCTTGCTGCCGATCGCAGCCGTCATCATCTCGCTGATCTTCGTGACCGTCTCTGTCGTGCGCGCCTATCTGCCGGAAAACATTTCGATCGCAGGGGCCTCCATCGAGGACGGCAAGATCGTCATGCAGAAACCGGCCATTGCCGGACGCAATTCCGACGGAATCAACTATTCGATGGTTGCGGAAAAAGCGCTGCAGGACATCAAGAACCCGAACATGATCACGCTGAAGAACATCAAGGCAGCCATGCCCGTCAGCGACGGTCTCGCCCATGTCACGGCCCGCAGCGCCGACTTCGACCGCGCTGCCGATACCATGAAAATGACTGAGCCGTTTACCGTCACGCTCGACAACGGCCTGCGCGCTGAATTCACGGGCGCCTTCCTCGATATCAAGGGCGGATCGCTCGTCACGCAACAGCCCGTGGCAATCTTCAAAGGTCTCGCGTCAATTGTTGCACAGTCGCTCAAGATGACGGATAAGGGGACTGTAATCGAATTCGACGGACAGGTGAAAATGCACATCGATGCATCCACCATCCACAATACGGGCAGCTAACCGCCGGGCGGACCATGACAAACGATTG
>CAZZZI010000141.1:0-10761 GCA_964658415.1 uncultured Sphingomonas sp.
CCGTCGACGATGCGCGACAGGTTGTCGACGATGGTCTGGGTGACCTTGACGCCGTTGGTGCCGGGGAAGGCGTACCAGGGGATCATCAGCGACATCTGGTTCAGGCCGGCCTGGAACAGCGGGTTCTGCTTGTAGAACTGGCCGAGATACTTGTCGGACTTGGCAGCCAGTTCGTTGTTCGGAACGTAGCCGGTGCCGGGAACGACGACGGAGGCGCCGTAGGGGCCGGCGGCGAATTTCGCGAACTTCCAGGCGGCTTCCTGCTTGACCGGGTCCTTGGCGAGAATGACGACAGCGTTGCCGCCGGTCGGCAGATGGCCCTTGGCCGGGTCAAGCAAAGGCAGCTTGGCGGTGCGCAGGTCGAACTTGGTGCCGACATTCTTGATGGTGTTGCGCAGAGCGCCCGTCGTCTGGAACTCGAAGCCGACCTTGCCGGCGGCAAAGGCCTGTTCGCCGGCCGACTTGGTGAAGACGGGCAGGCCGCCTTCCTTGGCCATGCGCTGCAGGGTTTCAGCGGCCTTCAGGCCTTCCGGACCGTTGAAGGCGACCTTGGTCTCGTCGGCATTCAGCATCGTGCCGCCGTTGCCGAACAACAGGGCCGAGAACATCCAGTCGTCGCCCTGCCAGCGGAAATCGATGCCGTCGACGCCGTTGCCGAGTGCCTTGATCTTGCCGCCGAGCGTAATGACTTCGTCCCAGGTGGTGGGCGGAACGTCGGGGTTGCCGCCGGCAGCCTTCACCAGGTCGGCGTTGTAGTACATGATCGGGGTCGAGGTGGCGAAGGCAAGGCCCAGCTGCTTGCCGCCCACCTGGGCGAGCTTCAGGATCGTGTCCGAGAAGCCTTCCTCGGCCATGTTGCCGTCCTTCTTGACCAACGGGCCGAGGTCGAGGGCGACGTTGCGCTCGGAGATCATCCTGAGGCGGTTGAGGCCGATGAAGGTGACATCAGGCATGGCGTCGGTGCCGGCCTGGCGCAGAATGGTCTGGATGCCGTCCTCATAGGTGGCCGACGGGCTGGCGAACTGGATCTTGATATCCGGGTTTTCTTCCATGAACTTCTTCGAGATCGTGTCCATCACGTCCTTGAAGAAGCCGGGCATGGGGTAATGCACGGTCAGCGTGGTTTCGGCGCGCGCCGGGACCGAGACCGCCAGGGCGATGGCGGCGGCGGCAACGAGCTTGGTGAAGTGTTTCATCGAGCGTTCTCCTGTTTGACGACCGGTCAGCCTTTGAGACCGGTCATGGTAATTCCCTCGACGAAGCGCTTCTGCGCGAGCAGGAAGGCGGCGACGAGGGGAAGGGTTATGACCATGGTGGCGGCCATCAGCGCGCCGTAGTCGTCGCCGGCTTCGGCGGCGCGGAAATACATCAGGCCGAGCGGCGGCGTCGCATAGCCCTGCTTGCTGATGACGATCAGCGGCCAGTAGAGGTCGTTCCAGTGGGCGACCACCGAGAAGATCGCAAAGGCGGTGACGGCCGGCCAGGCGTTGGGCACGATGACGCGGGCAACGATGCCGATTTCCGACATGCCGTCGAGACGGGCGGCGTGGATCAGGTCGTCCGGCATGGCGCGGAAGAACTGCAGGAACATGAAGATGGCAAAGACCGAGATCGAGAAGGGTGCCACCAGCGCGGTATAGCTGTTGAGCAGCGAGGCGCTATCGAAGGCGACGTAGAGCGGCAGTGCCGTCGCGTGGATCGGCACCAGCAGCCCGAGCATGACCATTGCCATCAGCAGTTTGGCAGCGCGGAATTTGAGCTTGGCCATGGCATAGGCGCAGGGGATGGCGACCAGCACCTGGAAGAAGAAGATCAGGCCGCAGACCATCACGCCGTTCCACAGCAGCGTGCCCATTGGCACCCGACTGAAGGCCTTGGTGAAGTTGGCGACGTAATAGAAGGTCTGCGGGATCAGCGACAGGGCGGAGGTGAAGATCTCGCTCTGCGTCTTGCCGGCGGCCGACAGCATGAAGATGTAGGGCGACAGGAAGACCAGCGCGCCGAGCGACAGCACGGTCAGGCGGATGGCGCGGCCGGTGGTGAAGGTGGCTGTGCTCATGAGTAATGCACCCGCTTGTCGAGGACGTTGTACTGCAGGAAGGTCAGCACCATCAGGATGACGAGGAAGACGACGGTCATCGCCGAGGCGTAGCCGACATGCAGGTAGACGAACCCCTCGTGATAGATGGTGAAGAGCAGCACCTCGGACGCCCGGTTGGGGCCGCCTTCGGTCAGTGTCTGCACCGTCTCGAACACCTTGACGGCATTGATGATGCTGATGGTGGTGACGAACAGCGTCGTCGGCGCCAGCATCGGCCAGGTCACGAGGCGGAAGCGGTCGATCGCCGAGCGCGCGCCATCGACTTCGGCGGCACCATAGAGCTCGCGCGGGATGGCGGTGAGACCGGCCAGGAACAGCACCATGTTGAAGCCGACGGACTGCCAGACGCCGATGATCGACAGGCTGTAGAGCACCGTGCCGGCCGAGCCGAGCCAGTTCGGCCCGGGAATGCCGACGGTTGCCAGCAGGGCATTGATCGGGCCGATGGTCGGATGGAAGAGATATTGCCAGACGGTGGCCATGGCGACGATCAGCGAGGCGACCGGCAGGAAATAGGCCGTGCGGAAGAAGCTCCTCGCCGTCGTCTCGCTCTCGATCAGAAGGGCGACGCCGAGGCCAAGCACGATCGAGACCGGGGCGACGATCGCGGTGTAGACCGTCGTGTTCCACAGCGATTTGCGGAAGGTGCGGTCCGTGAACAGATGGGTGTAGTTGTCGAGGCCGACAAAGCGGAACTTGTCGATGCCGAGTTCGAAATTGGTGAAGCCGAGGCCGATGACGGCGATGACCGGCAATAGTATAAAGACGATCATCAGCACGATGGCCGGCGAGGCCAGCAGCCAGGCGGTGCGGGCTTCGTTGCGGGCATGGACATCCGCCAGGCGCTTGGGCGAAACGGTATCGAAGGCGATGCTAGCCATGCGCCCGCTCCTTGATGCTGTCGACGGCAACCGGCGTTGCCGCCAGGCGCCGGCCGTCGGCGGCAAAGACCATTGCCTTGTCGGGCGACAGGGTGAGGGCAACCGGCCTGCCGACGGAAACCCCAGCCGCTTCGGCGGGCGTCAGCTTGGCGATCATGGTTTCGCCGATGGCGTCGAGCTTGCAGTAGACGATGACTTCGGAGCCGAGGAACTCGATGCGCTCGACATGGGCAGCGAGCGCGTCGTTGCTGTTGTCCGACAGGCGGACAAATTCGGGGCGGATGCCGATGGTGACGTCGGTCCCGGCTTCCCGGTCGTCGGACAGCTCCATGCGGATGCCGCCGAAGGCAACGCGGCCGCCCTCGGCCAGCGCCGGGACGAGGTTGATGCGCGGCTGGCCGACGAAGCGGGCGACGTCGACATGGGCCGGGTCGTCATAGATCACCTGCGGCGTTGCCAGCTGCAACAGGTTGCCGCCGATCATGACGGCGACGCGGTCGGCCATCGACAGGGCCTCCGCCTGGTCATGGGTGACATAGACCGTCGGCACGCCGGCGCGGCGGTGCAGGTCGACGATCTCGCCACGGGCATGGACGCGCAGGTTGGCGTCGAGGTTGGACAGGGGCTCGTCCATCAGGAAGACGCTCGGCTGGCGGACCATGGCACGGGCCAGCGCCACGCGCTGCCTTTGGCCGCCGGACATCTGGCCGGGCTTGCGGTCGAGCAGGTGGTCGATCTTTAGCGAGCGGGCCATTTCAGTGACGTCGCGCTGGATGGTTTTGCGGATGCTGCGCTGGCCGGGCATGAAGCTGCCGACGAAGGGCAGGCGCTGGCTGCGCGAGAGCCGGCGCATGGCCAGCGGCACGGCGATGTTCTGGCCGGCGGTCAGGTGCGGATAGAGGGCGTAGGACTGGAAGACCATGGCAATGTTGCGGTCGGCCGCAGCCGTGCCGGACATTTCCTTGCCGCCGATGAGGATCTCACCGCTGTCTGCATGATCGAGGCCGGCAAGGATGCGCAGCAGCGTGCTCTTGCCGCAGCCGGACGGGCCGACCAGCGCGATGAATTCGCCCGGCTCGATCTCGAGGCTGACGCCCTTGAGGATGGCGTTGTCACCGAAGGATTTGGTGATGCCGGTAAGGGACAGCGCGCTCATTGGGCCGCATCCCGGACGACCTTGTGGGCCGCCTGCGGATAGACTTCCTCGACGACGTCATCGAGGAAATAGGCGGTCATGCCGGGGACCGCGACCATTTCAGTCGTGACCTCGTCACCGAGCGTGTGGATGGCGGCGCCGACGAAGCGTTCGCCGGGCATTTCGCGCTCCATCTTGTCGAGGATGAAGGCGGCAGGCGGCGCCCAGACGGTTGCTGTTGTGTCGAAGCCGCCCTTCCAGGCCCAGTGCAGGTGGCCGCTCGCAAACAGCGCCACGTCGTGGGCGGCGATCAGGTCGTAGAGGCGCTTGCGCTGGTTCGGCCGGACGCTCCAGTAGCCGGTGTCGCCCTCGTCGGGCGCGTCGACGAAAAGTGGCTTGTGGGCAAAAAGGGCGACGCGGCGGCCTTCGCAACCTTCCAGTGCGGCTTTCAGCCATTCGAACTGGCCTTCGTCTTCCGCATCCTCGAAGCCCATCAACTGGCTGTTCAAGCCGATCAGCCGCCAGTTGCCGCGATCCTCGATAAAGCGGTCCGGGCCGACGAGCCGGCGCCAGCGGTCCAGGCGCTCGGCATTCACCGGCTGGGCGGAATCAGGCAGGTGGCCGACGTCGTGATTGCCGGGGACGATCAGCATCGGGATGGTGACCTGACGCATCAGGTCCATCGAGAAAGTCAGGTCCTCGTCCTTGTCGGCGCCGTCGACGCTGAGGTCGCCGGTGTGGATGACCAGTTCGGCGCCGCTGTCGTTGATCCATTGGGCCAATGGCGCCCAGTTGCCGTTGAAATGCGGCTTGTTGGGGCTGACATGGGTGTCGGTAATCTGGATGATTTTCATGGGCGCTTCTCCGAAATAAAGGGGAAGCGCCCGCAAGGGAGCGGCACTCAAAAGGGAGGCCGACGCTTCTTGCCGCCCTCTCTAGTGCTCGCTCATGTCAGTTGGATTACAGCCGCGCTGCTCTCCAAGGTTTCATATATCTGTTGCAATAGGCCCCCGAGGTGGCGCCCAAATCGGCCAATTCGGAGGCATTATCCTGTCGGTGTCAGGCCATGCTGCCCGCCGGCCGCGCGGCGGCGATCCGGCTGTAGACCGGCATCGGCTCCAGCGTGTTGCCGTCCTTGACGATGCGCACCGGAACGGACTTAGCCGCCGGCACCTTGCTCTTTTCGGCATGCTGCCAGAGCGGGATCAGCGAGTTGCACTCCGGGTAGTAGGCGCCGCAGCAGCCTTCCGGGATGCTGTAGGGAACCGCGCGCAGCCCATCGAGGCGGCGGGCGATGCCGTCATCCGCGACTGTCTCCAGCGACACCGTGTCGTCCTTGGCAATGCCGAGCTTCTGCATGTCCGTCGCATTGAGGAAGATTACCATTCGCGTGCCTTCGACGCCGCGAAAGCGGTCGCTGTAGCCGTAGACGGTCGTGTTGAATTGGTCGTTGCTGCGCAGCGTCATGAGCCGGAAGACGTCAGCGTGGTCCTCGGCGAAGCTGGCCGACAGGGCGCTCGGCAGCTTGAAATTGGCCTTGCCCGTGTCCGTCTGCCAGTCGCGCTCGCGGGCGGCCAGCGGCTTTTCGAAGCCGCCGGGGGTAAAGAGCCGTTTGTTGAAGTCCTTGAAGATCTTCGGATAGGTCGTCTCGATGGCGTCGCGGACCCTGGCGTAGTCGTCGACCCATTCGTCCCAGGGGATGTTCTGGTTTTCGGGCAAGGCGGCCTTGGCGATGCCGGCGACGATTTTCGGCTCGGAGTAAAGATCGGGACCGGCCGGGGCGTGGAAGCCTTTCGAGCCGTGGAAACACGAGGTGCTGTCTTCGACACTGACGGCCTGGGGGCCGGTTGCCTGCTCGTCGATCTCGGTGCGGCCGAGGCAGGGCAGCAGATAGGATACGCTTCCGTTGAAGAGCTGGCCGCGATTGAGGCGCGTGGCGATCTGCACGGTGAGGCGCATCCGGGGCCAGCGTTCCTCCATCAGCGCCTGTTCCGGCACCGCGCGTAAAAAATTGCCGCCGAGGCCGATGAAGCCTTCGACAGTGCCGTCGACGATGGCCTGGCAGGCATCGACCGTCGTCAGACCGTCTTCGCGGGGCGGCTCGAAGTGGTAGAGTTCCTTGAGCTTGTCGAGCGGCACCAGCTTGGTTTTTTCCGAGATACCGACCGTGCGCTGGCCCTGGACGTTGGAATGGCCGCGCACCGGACAGATGCCGGCGCCCGGGCGGCCAATATTGCCGCGCAGCAGCAGGAGGTTGACGAGCATCTGCACGGCCTGAACCCCGAGCTTGTGCTGCGTCAGGCCCATCCCGTAAACGCCGATGACGGACTTGGCCCGGCCGTAGGTGTCGGCGGCTTCGACCATGGCGGCCAGAGGCAAGCCGGATTCCCGCACCAGCACTTCCCAGTCCTGTGCCTTGACGTAGGCGATGAACGCTTCGGCGCCATGGGTGTGCTCGGCCAGGAACTCGCGATCGAGCAGGCCATTGCCACCGGCGGCGAGATCGGCGTCGTCGGCCGCCAGCAATGCCTTGCAGATGCCGGCGATGGCGGCGATGTCGCCGCCGGCTTTCACCTGGTGATACTGGCTGCTGATCCGGGTGGCATGGTTGGTGGCCATCTGGATCGGGTTCTGCGGATTGACGAAGCGCTCGAGGCCGCGTTCCTTCAGCGGATTGAAGGTGACGATCTCGGCGCCGCGCTGCACGGCCTCCTGCAGCTGGTGCAGCATGCGCGGCGCGTTGGAGCCCGTGTTGTGGCCGAAGAAGAAAAAGGCTTCGGCGGTCTCGAAATCGTCGAGGCGGACGGTGCCGACAGGAATGCCGATACTTTCCGGCAGGGCCACCGACGTCGATTCGTGGCACATGTTGGAGCTGTCGGGCAGGTTGTTGGTGCCGTAGACGCGGGCCAGCAGCTGGTACATGTAGGAGGTTTCGAGCGAGGCGCGTCCGGAGGCGTAGAACACCACCTTGTTGGGATCGACAGCACGGATGGCCTTCATCTCCTCGCCGATGGCGGCAAAGGCTTCGTCCCAGGAAACCGGCACATAGTGATCGCTGGCGGCATCGTAGCGCATCGGCTGCGTCAGTCGGCCGGCATTCTCGAGGTCGTAGTCGCTCCAGCCACGCATTTCGGTGACCGTGTGGCGGGTGAAGAAGTCCGGGTCGGCACGCGATGCCGACAGTTCCCAGAAGGTCGCCTTGGCGCCGTTTTCGCAAAACTCGGCGGGGTGCGGCTTGGCAGGCTTTGCCCAGGCGCAGCTGACGCAGGCAAAGCCGTCGGTCTTGTTGATCTTGGCGAGACCAGCGACCACGCTCAGCGGCTGGCCATTTTCACGCGCCTGATGGGCCAGGGAACGAACCGATCCCCAGCCTCCGGCCGGCGCGTCGTTCTGTTCGATTTTCGGCGCGTCGGACATGATCATCTCCTGCTGGCGAATGGATATTTTCCCTTAACCAGCGGAAGGGCGATGGGTTCCGCTGCCGGCGCTATTGTTCGGGAACATCGGCGTGAGAATGAAGTTGGCGCTCGGGTATCGGCGTACTGCTGGCGCCCGGATAGACGCCCCGCCATCTGGGCTCTTGCCATTGCCGCCGAAAGCTGGTGAGTCGCCGCTCAGCGCAGGATCGAAGGGAGGCCCCATGTCAGAACAGGAAAATCGCATCACCCAGCTCGAGGAAGTGGTTGCCCACCAGGCAAAGACGATCGATGAACTGTCCGACCAGCTGACGGCGCAGTGGAAGGTGGTCGAGGAGACCCGCTACAAGCTGGAACGCCTCGTGGAGCGCTTCATGACGCTCGAGGAGGAGACCGCAGAGGCCCCGGCCAATACCAGGCCGCCGCATTATTGACGGGGATTGGCCGGATGCGAGACAGGGCGCTAGCGCAGCAGGCTCTGGCCGCCGTCGATCCAGATCGGCGTGCCCGTGATGTGGCGGGAGCGGTCGCTCGAGAGGAACAGGATGGTGTCGGCCACCTCTTCCGCCGTGCCGTACTTTCCGTCGGTCAGCGGGATCTGTCCCGCCGGCCAGACGACCGGGACGCTCGCCTCTTCCTGATTGCGCTTCTCGGTGTTGTCATCGATCTCGGTGACGATGGCGCCGGGGCAGACGGCGTTGATGCGGATATGATGCTTGCCGAGTTCCAAGGCCAGCTGCTGGACGATAGCCAGCTGGCCCGCCTTCGTGGCGGAATAGGCGGTGGCGCCGCCGTTCGAAAAGGTGCGCGTGCCGTTGATCGAGGAGATCACAACGATGGCGCCGCTGCCGCGCTTCTTGAGGTGGGGCACCGTCAGGTGCAGCGTCATGTAGGTGCCGCGCAGATTGACGGCGATGGTCTTGTCCCATTCGCCGGGGGTGATGTCATCGATCGGCGCCCAGACGCCGTTGATCCCGGCACTGACCACCACGACGTCAAGGCCTCCGAAGCGCTCGACCAGGGTGTCGATCGCCGCGCGCATCTCGGTTTCGTCGGTCACATCGGCGGCGAGCGCCATGGCCTTGCCGCCGGATGCCTCGATTTCGCCGACGGTGTCGTCGAGCTCGCTTTTCGTGTGCCCGAGCAATCCGACGATCGCGCCTTCTGACGCCAGTTTCAGCGATGCGGCCTTGCCGATGCCCGAGGCGCCGCCTGTCACGAGGGCGATCTTGCCTGATAGTTCCATGTCTCTTTCCTTCCGAAATGCGGGGCTCAGCCCCTGCTCAAAGTTCGATCAAGGCAATGCCGAGACCTGTCTGCTTCTTGCGCCGGAGGTGGACCGGTGCCTCCACCACGGTGATTTCGAGGGTGGGGTGAACTCGGCCGTTCAACAGATGCCCGCCGCAGGTCGAGCCGTCGCGTCGACCGAGCACGACGTGGACGTGCAGGCTGGCTTTGCCGTCGTCCCCAAGGGCGATGTCTCCGATGGCGCTAAGGACTTCGGTCTGGCTATCGACCGGGATCTCGACATAGTGCTTCGTATCGAAATCGAACCAGCCGACTGTAGCCGTCTTGAAGGCGCCGATGGCCGTCAGCGATGCGCCCGAGATCGCCTCCTGCTCGGCCCAGCGGGTGAGAGTGGAAACGGCTTCCTCGCCTGTGTCGAGGACCACGACGAAGGTGCGCTTGCCGTCCGCTTCGGCGACCAGTCTTGATTGCATGGGCTCGTCTCCGATCGATCCAGCTGCGTTGGTAGTCAATCGCAAACGGCCGTTTTGCCGGTTTTGTTCCTGTTCTGCTGTGGCGGGTGCCTCCGCGAGTTGGGTCACATTTCCGTGTCTCACGGGGCTGCGTGTAACAAAAGCTCGGCGGCGTCCGTATCTGCTGTATGAAGAATGACGGGACCTCGGAGGACCGGGAATGCTGACACGACGGGCTCTACTGATCACGGCTAGTGCGGGCACCGCATTGCTGTCGACGCGCGGCTGGAACGGGGTGCTGGCAACCGCTTCCGCCGCCACGTTTCCGCTGACCCGGACCGATGCCGAATGGCACAGGCGGCTATCCGCCGAGCAGTTCGACGTGCTGCGCAACGAGGGTACGGAGCGGCCCTTCACCAGCCCGCTGCTCAAGGAACATCGAAAGGGGAGGTTCGCCTGCGCCGGTTGCGATCTCGCGCTGTTTTCGTCGGAGACCAAGTTCGAGAGCGGAACCGGTTGGCCGAGCTTCTGGCAACCGCTGCCGAAAGCCGTCGGTACGGAGAAGGACACGTCGTACGGCATGGTGCGCAACGCCGTTCACTGTCTGCGCTGCGGCAGCCATATCGGCCATGTCTTCGACGACGGACCGAAACCGACCGGGCTGCGCTACTGCATGAACGGCATAGCGATGACTTTCAAGGCCGCGTCTGCCTGATCCGCTTATGCCCACCGCGTTGCGCAGCGATGCGCCGACTGCCGCCATTGCCTTTCACGCCCGTTGCGACGGGCCCCCGCATTCACCTCTGGTAGACAGGAGTTCTTCCATGACCATCCCTTCGAGCCATTCCGTGCGCCAAGTGCTATCCCATTACAGCCGGCGTGCCGGTACAGCGATCGCCGTGCTCCTGGTCGGCGGCGCCGTGCTGCATTTCACGCCGTCTGAGGCCGGTGAAGCCCGCGCTATCCCGAAGGCCGCCGTCGATGAGGCGCCGGGCGCGGGAACGGAAACGATCGCGCTTGCCGGCGGTTGCTTCTGGGGCGTGCAGGGCGTCTTTCAGCATGTCGACGGTGTGGTCAGCGCGGTCTCCGGCTATGCCGGCGGTGCGAAGAACACGGCGGAATACGAGACCGTCAGCAGCGGTACGACGGGCCATGCCGAGACGGTCAAGGTGGTGTTCGATCCGCACAAGGTCAGCCTCGGTCATCTGCTGCAGATCTATTTTTCCGTCGCCCACGATCCGACCGAGCTGAACCGCCAGGGACCCGATAGCGGCACCCAATACCGCTCGGCGATCTTCCCGACCACGCCGGAACAGGCGCGCATTGCCAAGGCCTATATCGACCAATTGAACAAGGCAGGCGTCTTCGGCGAGGCGATCGTCACCAGGATCGAGCCGGGCAAGAGTTTCTACCCGGCAGAAACCTACCACCAGAACTTCCTGACCACCCACCCGACCTATCCCTATATCGCCATCAACGACATGCCGAAGCTTGACGACCTGAAGCGCATGTTCCCGCAGGATTATCG
>CAZZZI010000141.1:10861-11926 GCA_964658415.1 uncultured Sphingomonas sp.
CTGCACCCGACTGAGCATCCACCATGATCGTCCGCGAGCGCCCGGGACTTCTACCGCTGTTCTTCATCATGCGTGGATCGATCATTCCGCGCATCCTGCCGCAGATCGTGGTGATCTTCGCCATGTCCTGCCTCATCACCTGGGGCCATCACGAGCGACCGGGGATGATCCTGTCGGTCAGCGGCGTGCCCTTCGCGGTGCTCGGCACGGCGCTTTCGGTTTTCCTGTCGTTTCGCAACAATGCCTGTTACCAGCGCTGGTGGGAGGCGCGGGGAAGCTGGGGGAAGCTCGTCTACGCATCGCGGACATTGTCGCGGCAGACGCTGCTGCTGGAGGCAATGCACGGCGATGCCGGCGTTCAGATGCGTCGCAGCCTGCTGACGCTGGCGATCGCCATGCCCTATGCGCTGGTGCAGCATCTCCGGCCCGATGGTGACCACAGCAAGGTCGAGAGGCTGTTGCCGGCCGATGTCGTGCCGCTTTACGCCGCCGCGTCGAACCCGCCCGATATGCTGGTGCGGCTGATGTCTGCCGACCTGGCGCGCCTGCGGGCGAGCGACCGGATCACCGATATCCAGTACCAGATGCTCGATGCGACGGTCACCGACATGGCCATCGTGTCGGCCACCTGCGAGCGCATCCGCAACACGCCGCTGCCGTTTGCCTATACGCTTCTGGTTCACCGCACGGCCTATCTCTTCTGCTTCCTCATGCCGTTCAGCTCGGTCGATGTGCTCGGCTGGGGAACACCGTTTGCGGCGGCTGTGATCGCCTATACTTTCTTCGGGCTGGATGCGCTCGGCGACGAGCTCGAAAATCCGTTCAGCAAGGAGGCTAACGCGCTGCCCATCGCCGCTCTTGCTGCTGCAATCGAGCACAATCTGCGCGACGCCATGGGCGAAACGGACCTGCCGCCGCTGCCGAAGCCCAAGGATTTCGTGCTGATGTAATCGGCAACGATTTTTTTCGATCGTGATGGGAATATGTTCGCATCGGTGTCCGTATACTCAGTCATGGAACGCAACGGACGCACATTCGATGTCTTGGCACAGCTCTCATCCCTGA
>CAZZZI010000142.1:0-11920 GCA_964658415.1 uncultured Sphingomonas sp.
TGAGTTCTCCTCCCTCACTGAAACGTTACAGTAAAAACGTAGAGCAATCGTTTTGCAGGCGCAACCGCCCCGACGAAAAATACCGAGAAAAAAGAAGGATCGCCGATTTTCGAACATTCCTGAGGTAAAAATGGGCGAACTGCCAAACAGAAAAGCAGGAAAACGAGCGCCAAAAATATCAGCCTAAACCACTGATTTATCTTTCTTTTATAGTCGTCGCAAATGAAGAAATCTGGCATTCTCTTCGCAATCGCACAAATTTGCGGCACCGCAACAACTGTCGGTCGCTGACTGGACGTTTCTGACGATTTCCGAAAATACCGCTCGACATCGGAACTGTATCGTTACAGTTTTGAGGTTTTCGAAGGCCGTCTGACTTCCCGTTGACGCTTGCGGTCCAAGCGCCGTCATATTAAGGCGTGACATCAGGAACGACGTTGGGCAGCATGGACAATCACGAAAATCGAGAAGGCGACAGGCGACCCGCAACGGTGCGTGAACGGCCGACTCTGAAGACCATTGCCTTCATGACCGGCCTGGGCGTTACCACGGTGTCGAGGGCGCTGAAGGACGCGTCGGACATCGGTGCGGAGACGAAGGAACGGGTCAAGATGGTCGCCCGCCAGCTCGGCTACCAGCCGAACCGCGCCGGCGTCCGCCTGCGCACCGGCAAGACCAACGTCATCGCCCTGGTGCTCAGTATCGACGAGGAGATCCTCGGCTTCACGAGCCAGATGGTGTTCGGCATCTCAGAAATCCTGTCCGGAACGCAATATCACCTGGTAGTGACACCCTACTCCCACGACCGGGATCCGATGATCCCCGTGCGCTATATCCTCGATACCGGCTCGGCCGACGGCGTCATCATCTCGCGCACCGAGCCGGACGACGCGCGCGTCCGGTTGCTGGCCGAGCGAAACCTGCCCTTCGTCACCCATGGCCGCACGGACATGGGAATCGTCCATCCCTTCCATGACTTCGACAACGAGGCATTTGCGCAGGAGGCAGTCCGGGCGCTGGTCGCCAAGGGGCGGCGGCGCATCGCCCTGCTGTCACCGCCGAGCCGGCTCACCTATTTTACCCACACGCGCACCGGCTTCGAAACCGGGCTCGCGCGCTATGGCGCCGAGGAAGTTCCGCTCCGTATAAACATCGACGCATCGCTCGAGGACATCCGCAACACGATGGAGCGGCTGATGCGGTCGGCAAACCCGCCTGACGGCATCGTCTCCGCCGCAGGCGGCGGTGCCATCGCGCTCAACGCCGGCATCGAGGCGGCGGGGCTGCAGCTCGGGCGCGACATCGACATGGTGGCAAAGCAATCGAGCCATATCCTCAACTGGATCCGCCCGGAAATCATCACGATCTACGAGGATGTGAGACACGGCGGCCGCGAGCTCGCGCGATCGCTGATCCGCAGCATCGACGGCGTCGTGCCGGAGCGTCTGCAGAGCATCAGCCCGCCGGTCTGGCCGGACGCTTAGCAGGCCATGGCGGTTCATCCGCCCCGTCCACGAAAAAGCCCGCCGAAACGATCGGCGGGCTCGTTTTCAACGCAATGCTGAAGCCAGATCAGCCCTGTGCGCCGCTGCCCCATGGGCCGTGGTGGATGTCCTTGCCATCGACCCGGTCGAAGCCGTGGGCGCCGAAGAAGTCGCGCTGTGCCTGGATCAGGTTGGCAGTGCCGCGGGCCTGGCGGTAGGCATCGAAATAGCCAAGCGCCGAGGCCAGTGCCGGAACCGGCAGGCCGGCCGTCATGGCTGCCGAGACGATGCGGCGCAGCGACGGCAGCGACTCCTTGACCATCGCCGAGAACGCCGGAGTGACGACCAGGTTGGCGGCGTCAGGCGACTTGGTGAAGGCGCTGGTGATCTCGTCGAGGAACTGCGAGCGGATGATGCAGCCGGCACGCCAGATCTTGGCGATGACTGGCATCGGCAGCGACCATTTGAACTCGCGCGAGGCTTCGGCCATGACGGCAAAGCCCTGCGCATAGGCGCCGATCTTGGCGGCGAACAGGGCCATTTCCAGGTCGTGCAGCAGGTCAGGCCCGAACTCCATCGGGAAGCTGTTGGATGGCGCGCCAAAAATCTTCTCGGCGGCCTCGCGCTGTTCCTTCATCGACGACAGGCTGCGGGCAGCGACAGCGGCCTCGATGGCCGTGGCCGGGATGCCCATGTTCTGCGCTTCGATGACCGACCACTTGCCGGTGCCCTTCTGGCCGGCCTTGTCGAGAATAAGGTCAGGCATGGCCTTTCCGGTCGTCGGGTCCTTGGCCGCCAGAACCTTCTCGGTGATCTCGATCAGGTAGGAGTTAAGGCGGCCCTTGTTCCAGTCGCCGAAGATCTTGCTGATCTCGTCGGCGCTCTTGCCGAGGCCGTCGCGCAGGATGCCGTAGATTTCGGCGATCATCTGCATGTCGGCATATTCGATGCCGTTGTGGATGGTCTTGACGAAATGGCCGGCGCCATCGGTGCCGAGCCAGGCGCAGCAATCCTCGCCGTTATACTTGGCCGAGATCGAGGTCAGCACCTTCTCGACGCGCTTGTAGCTGTCCTCGGTGCCGCCGACCATGATCGAAGGACCATGGCGCGCGCCTTCCTCACCACCGGAGACGCCCATGCCGATAAAGGTCAGCTCGGTGTCCTTCAGCCTGTCGAAGCGCGCCATCGTGTCGCGGAAGTTGGCGTTGCCGGCGTCGATCATGATGTCGCCCTTGGACAGATGCGGCTGCAGCGCCGCCATCTGCTGGTCGACCGGCTCGCCGGCCTTGATCATGATGATGATCGGCCGCGGCGGGCGGATGGCCTCGACGAATTCCTCGATCGTCCGGCATGGGATGATCTGCTTCTTGAGATCGCCGGCGCTCTCGTAGAACTCGTCGGTGACCGAAGTGGTGCGATTGAAGACCGCGATCCGATTGCCCTTTTCGGCAATGTTCAGAGCGAGGTTGGACCCCATGACCGCGAGGCCAATGAGACCGATTTCTGCCTTTTCCACGA
This sequence comes from uncultured Sphingomonas sp., assembly GCA_964658415.1. Lineage (GTDB taxonomy): Bacteria > Pseudomonadota > Alphaproteobacteria > Rhizobiales > Rhizobiaceae > Rhizobium. Next base: position 3,003 of record CAZZZI010000142.1, read on the forward strand.
CAACTCTCCCTTGTTGAAACCTGGACGGACTTTGTCGCACCGCCATAGTCCCTCGGCAAGCCTCGCTTTACCCAAAACGGTTCGATTGACAGGACCAGGCAGGATTGCCGGAGGATCGGGCAAAGCGTGTTGCGGCCAGAGATTGCGTCACTGGGCCCCTATCGCGGAACGGTATAGGATAGCGGGGAGAGCCGGGAGAAACGCATGGCAACCATGACGTCAAGGATTATCCACACCACCATTCACCGCGAATGGCAGGCGGTCTACGACTTCGCTTCAAGGCCGGAAAACATGCCGCTCTGGGCGTCGGGCCTGGCGACCGGTCTTGCGCGTGAGGGTGCGGACTGGATTGCCACCGGTGGGCTCGGCACCGTCCGGGTCAGCTTTGCGCCGCCCAATGCCTTCGGCGTCATCGACCACACCGTCACCGAGCCGTCGGGCCGCCAGTTCTACAATGCCTTGCGGGTCACACGGAACGGGGATGGATGCGAAGTGATGTTCACGCTGCTGCGAATGCATGGCGTGACCGATGCCCAGTTCGCAGCGGATGCAGCGCACGTCGCCAGGGATCTGGCGACGCTGAAGGCGCTGATGGAGGGGAAAGCGCCCTAGATGCTCTTCAGCGTCCAGTCGACGATCTGCGCCGAAACCGATGCAAATGCCTTGTCCAGCGATTTGACATAGGCGTCGTTGGTCGTGCCTGTCGTCGGAACGGCCTGGCGGAACACTTCCTGCTTGCGCACGGTACCGGTCTTGTCGTTAAGAATCTTGGCCGAAATCTCGACGACGGCCGCCTGCTTGGTCGTATCGATCTCGAACGCCCGGATATCCGTCACGACCTGGTAGTCGATCGCCAGTCCCTGCCCGGGCACGCCGACGCCGCCGACCTTGCCGGAATTCTCGAAGGCTTCGACCAGCTTCGACTGCACCATGCGGCTGAGCTTGTCGCTCCACTGCGCCTTGGCCAGATACTGCAGCTCCGAACCGCTGACCCGCACCACGATCTGGTTGCTGTCGATGGCGCTCAGCGCCGTCGGCGAAGGAACGAGGATCTGCTTGCCGTGGGCAGCAGGCCCCTTGCCGCTGACATTGGCCGCCAGATCGAACGTGTCGTTCTTGGCGCCACCGCCGCAGGCTGTCAGCAGCACTGCTAGCAACGGCAAAGCCAAGACGGACCTGTGCTTCATCAACAACCCCTGAACCGAACCATTTGCGAACATGCTGCGCCTACCCCTTGAAACCTTACCGCCGGTCAATGCCGTGTCCGCCCGTTATACTGCTTGACGGTGTCGCCACCGAACAGCAGGCGCTGCGGGTTCTTGTCGAAATTGCTGATCGTGTCGTTCAGATTCTGCACCGTCCGCCTTGTGTCGTTGACCAGCGTCTGCACATCGTTCAGGCCACCGGCCGAAAACCGCTGCAGGTTGTCGGCGATCGGTCCGATCCGCGAATTGATGCTGTCTGCCACCTTCTTGAACGATTCCAGCGTGTCTTTTGCTTCCGCAAACAGCGACTGCGTGTTGTCGGTGCCAAGCAACGCGTCGACCTTGATGAGGATGCCGTCGACGCGGGTCGAAGCGGAATTCAGCTTGTTGGCCATCTGCGACACGTCCTGGATCGTCTGGCTGATCTCGGCCTGCTTGGCCGAAACGCTGGCGGTGATATCGCGGATCGAGGCGACGGCGACGCGCGCGTCCTTGGTCGCCTGCGAGATGTCGTCAACCGAGCCCTTGATCTTCGAGGGATCGATGGAGGCCACCAACTGGTCGACCTTGTCGAGCGTCAGCTGAGCCTTCTTGCCGAACTCGTCATAGGTGTCCGACGTTTCCTTGATACTCGTAATCGTCGCCTTCAGGTTGCTGGACGCGTCGGCCACATTGGCCGTCAGCTTGTCGACATTCTTGACCACGTCGTTGATGCTCTGGGCATCGACCGCGCGGACAAGCTTCTCGACGGCGTCGAGCGTCGAATTGATCTTGCCGGAGACGCTGCTGAAGGTCTTCGAAAGTTCGCCGGCGCTGGCCAGGAACTGATCGATGTTGCCGGCATTGTCGGCAAGCGCCTTGGAGAAGGTGTTGGCGTTCTTGACGGTATCGGTCAGCGGCCCGCGGGCATCCTTCACGAAGCCCTGGAAGTCGCCGATGGTGTCGTTGGCGCGGTCCATGATCTTGTCGGCGGTGGCCAGAAGATTGGTGACGCTCGACTGGTCTGCGAGCAGAACGGCTCGCTTGCCGGTATCGAGAGAGCGCTTCAGGATGTTCTCGTCGCCCGTGCGACCGCCGGAGAGTTCAATATAGGCAGCGCCCGTCAGGCCCTGGATTTCCAGAACGGCCTTGGTCGTCTCATAGACCGGCGCATCGGCGCGCACTTCGGTGAAGGCCAGCGAATAGCGCGGATCGTCGGCATCGATCGACAGGGTCTTGACGCTGCCGACCTGGATGCCGTTGAAGCGCACGGGCGAGCCGACGCTGAGGCCGTTCGCCGATCCCGGAATACGGACGATCAGCTCGGTCATCGTGCCGCCGCGGCCATATTCCGCCATCCAATAGACGAAGCCGAATGCGGCAGCTATGACCAGCACGGTGAAAATTCCGACGATCGTGTAGTTTGCTCTGGTTTCCATGATCTCAGTTCTTCTCGCGGCGCTGGTCGCCGGTTTCTGCAGTCTCATCGTGGCGGACAACGGTGCGAGCCCGTTTGCCGCGGAAGTAGGATTTCACCCAGGGTTCGTCGCACGCAAGCATGTCGTCGACGGTGCCCTCGATCAGCACGCGCTTCTCGCCGAGAACCGCGATCCGGTCGCAGACCGAAAACAGGCTGTCGAGGTCATGGGTGACCATGTAAACGGTGAGCCCGAGCGTATCGCGCAGCTTGGCGATCAGTTCGTCGAACTGGGCCGCGCCGATCGGATCGAGGCCGGAGGTCGGCTCGTCGAGGAAGACGAGGTCCGGATCGAGCGCCAGCGCTCTAGCCAGCGCCGCGCGCTTGATCATGCCGCCCGACAGTTCGGAGGGGTACTTGTCGGCCGCATCCGAGGCCAGACCCGCCAGGCGGATCTTCATATGGGCAAGCTCGTCCATCATCGACACCGGCAGGTCGAGATATTCGCGCATCGGTACCTGGATGTTTTCCTTGACCGTCAGCGACGAGAACAGCGCGCCCTGCTGGAACAGCACGCCGAGGCGCATGTCGAGCTTGTTGCGGTTCGATTCGTCGAGCGAATCGTAATCTGTGCCGAGAATCTTGATCGTCCCGGCGGCGCGCGGCAAAAGCCGCAGCACGGTGCGCATCAGGACGGACTTGCCGGCACCGGAGGGACCGACGAAACCGAGGATCTCGCCCCGATAGATATCCAGATCCAGCTTGTCGAGCACGACTTTCGGACCGAATGAGACGGTCACGCCGCGCGCCGACAGCACGACGTCGCGGCCATCGGGGCTGCGGTCGTTCTGCGTATCGGCCGTGTTGGTCTGAGGCGCGTCCAAATTCTGGTCCTTAAAAGTCGATTGCAGCGTAGAAGATGGCAAATACGCCGTCCATCATGATGACGACGAAGATCGATTTCACCACCGAGGAGGTCACGTGCTGGCCGAGCGATTCGGCGCTGCCGCCGACCTTGAGGCCTTCGACTGCGGCGACGATGCCGATGACCAGCGCCATGAACGGGGCCTTGATCATGCCCGAGATCACCGTCGAGACGCTGATTGCCTCGTGCAGGCGGGCGATGAAGGTGGCGAACGTGATGCCCGAATAGGTGTAGGTCACCGTGGCAGCCCCGAGCAGCGAGGCGAAATTGGCAAGGACTGTCAGCAGCGGCAGCGCGATGGTGAGCGCCACCAGGCGCGGAAAGATCAGGACGCCGATCGGGTTGAGACCCATGACTTTCAGCGCGTCGATTTCTTCGCGCATCTTCATAGAGCCGATTTCGGCCGTGATCGCGCTGCCCGAACGGCCGGCGATCATGATGGCGGTGAGCAGCACGCCGATTTCGCGCAACTGCAGAATGCCGACGAGATCGACCACGAAGACTTCGGCGCCGAAATAGCGCAGCTGGAAGGCGCTCTGCTGGGCAATGATCGCGCCGATCAGATACGACATGACGAGGATGATCGGGACGGCGCGGACGCCCATGTGGTCGAGCTGGTTGACGATCGAGGCCGGCGATACGCCACTGCCGCGACCGAGCTTCAGCTGCGCCCCGCGAACGGCCGAACCGAGAATATACATGGCGGCCACGAAGAAGCTGCCGAGCTCTGCGGCCTTTTCGCCGATCGGCGAAAAGATGCGGTCGAGCAGCGGCGTCTTGGGCTTTACCTGGTCGGCAATTTCGCTGGCATCCTCCTCGAAGGATCGCAGCAGTTCGTCGATGTGATCGTTGGATCCTTCGATCGTAACGGTCGCGTCGTGCTGCTCCTGGCTCATCTTCAGCCTGCGGATGAGCAGGACGCCGGCCGTGTCCACATCGGACAGGCCCGAGAGATCGATGACCACGTCGCCGCCGCTGGTGCGCGTCGACAGGTCCTCGATACGGCGCAGCACGCCGTGGATGCTGGCACTGCGCCAGTTACCGGCGAGTTTGTAACGATGGCCTGAACCATCGGCCTCATCGTCGATGGTCGGCGCGTCCGGAATGTTTTCAGCTACGCTCAAACTCATGCGTCTTTCAGATTGGCGGCTACATGCCGACTCAGCGATATATCGCATCCCGCTCATTACGCGACTATACAGAAACGATCTACGTCTCCCGCCGCAGAAAGAGCAGATATGTCACGCCTTCTCAATGTCCAAATGAATTCCTGGCCAATCGCCGGCACGTTCACAATCTCCCGTGGCAGTAAGACCACAGCCGAGGTGGTAACATGCACGTTAAGCGACGGCGAATATAAGGGCCACGGCGAATGCGTGCCCTATCGACGCTACGGCGAGACAACCGAAAGCGTCATTCTCGAGATCGAATCGCTCCGTCCGGCGCTCGAATCGGGGATGACGCGCGACGATCTCCTGCATGCGATGAAACCGGGAGCTGCACGCAATGCCGTGGATTGCGCGCTGTGGGACCTCGAAGCCAAGAGATCCGGCATTCCGGTCGCCCGGACCATCGGCCTATCAGCACTCCAGCCGCGCACGACCGCGTTCACGATTTCGCTGGGAGAAGCAGACGCCATGGCAGCCGAGGCTGGCGCCCAGGCCCATCGCGCGCTCCTGAAGGTGAAGATCGGCACGGCAGACGACGAAAGCCGTATTCGTGCCGTCCGCCGGGCGGCGCCGCATTCGACGATCATCCTCGACGCAAACGAAGGCTGGACGGAGGACAACCTCGCCCGGCACCTGCAGATTGCCGCAGAGGCCGGGATAGCCCTGGTCGAGCAACCGCTGCCGGCTGGAAAAGACGGGATGCTCTCAGGCATGGAGCGGCCCGTTCTCGTCTGTGCCGACGAGAGCGTCCACCATACCGGCGATCTCGCCAGCCTTCGCGACCGCTACGACGCCATCAACATCAAGCTCGACAAGACAGGCGGGCTGACCGAAGCCCTGCGCATGAAGGCGGAGGGCGAACGCCTCGGCTTCCGGATCATGATCGGCTGCATGGTCGGCACGTCGCTTGCCATGGCGCCGGCCGTCCTGCTGGCGCAGAATGCCGCCTTCGTCGATCTCGATGGACCGCTGCTTCTCGCAAGGGATCGCGAGCCGGGATTGCGCTACGCCGATTCGCTGGTCTTTCCGCCGCTCTCCGAGCTATGGGGCTGAAGGCGGGAAGCGACCACGATCATGCCGAGCCCGACCGCCGCGATGAGCGCCATCGCGTAGAAGCCCGACGTCCCGAGCCAGGCGTAGATATAGCCCGACGCGATGGTGGAGAGGCCGAGGCACATGCCGTTGTAGAAGAAGTAGACCCCCTGCGCGGATGCCTCCTGCGTCTCCTGCACCGTCGCCACGATCCGACGCTGGACGCCGAGGTGGACGCAGGCATAGGTGAAGGCGTGGAAGCACTGCAGGACGAAGTGGCCGGCAAAGCCGAGATCCATCGGGAAGATGATCCAGCGGCAAACGCACATCGCGGCGCCGAAGCGCATCAGCGTCCAGGCGCTGAACCGGCGACCGAGCCGTTTCGACAGGAAGAAGATCGTCACCTCAGCCGTCACCCCCGCGCTCCACAGGATCCCCACTTGGGTGCCGGAAAAGCCGATCTGGTGCCAGTAGATCGACGCGAAGGTGTAGAACAGGGCGTGACTCGACTGCTGCACGGAAACGCCGATCATCGTCAGCAGCAGGCGCGGGTTGCGCAGCGCATTGCCGATCGGCGGCGCCTTGATGTCGAGCGGCAGGCCGCGCCGGCGCGTCGGCCCGATGCGCGGGCAATAAAGGGCCATCAGCATCGTCAGCATGAACCCGACGACCATCATCGGCAGAACCATCCGGCCGCCGAAAGCGCCGATCAGCTGGCCGCCGATCAGCGTCGACACGATGAAGGCGATCGATCCCCAGACGCGCGTCGAGCCGTAGTCGATCCCCCATCGCCTGACGCCGGAAATGGTGATCGATTCCACCACCGGCAGGTAAGGCGCATAGGTGGCGCCCTGCAGCGCATAAACCAGGAGCACGGTGGCGAAGTCGTCGGTCCAGAACAGCGCGATAGCCGTCAGCAGCGACAGGCCGCCCGACCATAGAAGCACAAGCGCCCTCTCCCGCATCCTGTCGGCAAACAAGGCCACGACAGGGGCGACCAGAACGCGCAGGACCATGGGCACAGCGAGAATGATGCCGATCTGGTGATCGCTGAAATGCAGCGTTGCCAGCCACACGGGAAAGAACGGCAACGCGATGCCGTTGACGATCAGCGGCGCGCAATAGGAGAGCGCGCTGCGCAGCCGGAAATGGGCGGGAGCGCCCCCACCCGTCGAAATCGTCGTCTCGGGAATCATGACAAGGCCTGATTGGGAAAACGCCGAATCCCTATCACGCCTTGGCCATGCCGCCTATCGTGCCTTGCGCTCGCCGGCAAAACCGCCAGCCCGCCAAATGCCCCATCCTGCCCCGCCTGTCCGATTACTCGGCGGCAGTCATCCCCGATGCCGATTTCGCTTCGGCCATCATCAAAGCGAGGTCCATGCCCGCGCGCGACGGAAGGCGATCCTGGCGGTTGTCGGTCACCGCAGCCGGCTTGGCATCAAGGATCTGGCGCCAGGTGATCAGTTCGAAGCTGCCGTCCTCATGCTCGGCAACCGCCGTACAGCTCTCCACCCAGTCGCCCGTATTGATGTAGCGCAGGCCATCGATGTCCTCGATGACGGCATGGTGGATATGGCCGCAGATGACGCCATCGGCATGGCTGCGCTTGGCCTCCTCGGCCACCACCCGCTGGAACTCGCCGATGAAATTGACCGCGTGCTTGACCTGCTGCTTGGCCCAGGCCGAGAACGACCAGTAGGGCATGCCGAGCTTGCGGCGGATGCTGGCGAGCGCGATGTTGAGGACGATCGCCACGTCATAGGCCCAGTCGCCGAGATAGGCGAGCAGACGGGCGTTGCGAACCACCACGTCGAACTCGTCGCCATGCAGCACGAGATAGGTCTTGCCGTCGGCAGTCGTGTGGATCGCCCGCTCGGCAACCTCGATGCCGCCGAAATGGGTGCCGGGAAAGTCGCGCAGGAATTCGTCGTGGTTTCCCGGGATATAGACGATCCGGGTGCCCTTGCGGGCCTTGCGCAGGATCTTCTGGACGACGTCGTTGCAATCCTGTGGCCAGTACCAGCTGCGCTTCAGCCGCCAGCCGTCGATGATGTCGCCAACGAGATAGATGGTATCGGCCTCGTGGTAGCGCAGAAAATCGAGCAAATAATCCGCCTTGGCGGCCTTCGATCCCAGATGAACGTCAGAAATGAACAGGGTTCGGAAGTGTCGAGTGTCCATGAATGCCTTCACGGACATGATGCCCGTGCCCCAATCTTCGCTGAGCCCGGAATAATCAGACTCGTGTTTCAGGATGATGACATCGCACCGAACTCTCTGCCCCGGACGCGCCGGCGCGGCATGCCGGCGGCGGCAAAATGTTGCGGCCTCGCCACAATTCCGTACTGTGCACCCCTGAGGATTGTTGTATGCAGTGACGCAAAATCGTCAGACGAAATTGGAATGGAGAAGCGTGATGGACCCGCAGGACGCATCGAAGGCACAGAAGAACATGACCAGCGGTGACCTCGACGAACAGGCGCTTTTCTTCCACCGCTATCCCCGTCCGGGCAAACTGGAGATCCAGGCGACCAAGCCGCTGGGCAACCAGCGCGACCTCGCGCTCGCCTATTCGCCAGGCGTTGCCGCCCCCTGTCTGGCCATCCGCGACAACCCGGAAATGGCCGCCGAATATACTTCGCGCGCCAATCTCGTCGCCGTGATTTCGAACGGCACGGCCGTTCTCGGCCTCGGCAATATCGGCCCGCTGGCATCGAAGCCGGTCATGGAAGGCAAGGCCGTCCTGTTCAAGAAGTTCGCCGGCATCGACGTCTTCGACATCGAGATCGAGGCACCGACCGTCGACGAGATGGTGTCGACGATTTCGGCGCTGGAGCCCACCTTCGGCGGCATCAATCTCGAGGACATCAAAGCGCCCGAGTGCTTCGACGTCGAGCGCCGCCTGCGCGAAATGATGAAGATCCCGGTCTTCCACGACGACCAGCATGGCACCGCCATCATCGTCGCCGCCGCCATTCTCAACGGCCTCGAACTCGCCGGCAAGACCATCGACAACGTCAAGATCGTGGCCTCCGGCGCGGGTGCTGCCGCCCTTGCCTGTCTGAACCTTCTCGTCATCCTCGGTGCAAAGCGCGAAAACATCTGGGTTCACGATATCGAGGGCCTGGTCTATACCGACCGCAACGTGCTGATGGACGAATGGAAGTCCGTCTACGCCCAGCCGAGCG
>CAZZZI010000143.1:0-11919 GCA_964658415.1 uncultured Sphingomonas sp.
CCATCGAGCAGGTCCATGGCGTGCTGGGCGAAATAGCCCATCTTGACGCTGGCGCCGAGCGCGACAGCCCCCTCGTCCGGATCGGTCGAGCCGGTGACGAGCTTCAAGAGCGTCGACTTGCCGGCGCCGTTGATGCCCATGACGCACCAGCGCTCGCGGCGGCGAACCATGAAATCGAGGCCGGCATAGATGCTGCGGCTGCCATAGCTCTTGTAGACGTTCTTGAGATTGACGACATCCTCGCCCGAGCGCGGCGCCGGCGCGAAATCGAAGGACACGACCTGACGGCGCTTTGGCGGCTCGACGCGGTCGATCTTCTCCAGCTTCTTGACGCGGCTCTGAACCTGCGAGGCATGCGAGGCGCGCGCCTTGAAGCGTTCGATGAACTTGATTTCCTTGGCAAGCATCGCCTGCTGGCGCTCGAACTGCGCCATCTGGTGCTTCTCGTTCAGCGCCCGCTGCTGCTCGTAGAAGGCATAGTCGCCGGAGAAGGTGGTGAGCGTACCGCCGTCGATCTCGATCAGCTTGGTGACGATACGGTTCATGAACTCGCGGTCATGCGAGGTCATCAGCAGGGCGCCCTCGTAGTTCTTGAGGAATTCCTCCAGCCAGATCAGGCTTTCGAGATCCAGATGGTTGCTCGGTTCGTCGAGCAGCATTACGTCGGGACGCATCAGCAGAATGCGGCCAAGCGCCACGCGCATCTTCCAGCCGCCTGAGAGGCCGCCGACATCGCCGTCCATCATTTCCTGGCTGAAGCTCAGCCCCGCCAGCACCTCGCGGGCGCGGCCCTCGAGCGCGTAGCCGTCCAGTTCCTCGTAGCGCGCCTGCACCTCGCCGTAGCGCTCGATGATCGCGTCCATCTCGTCGAGACGGTCCGGATCGACCATGGCGGCCTCGAGCTCGCGCAACTCGCCGGCGACGATGCTGACGGGACCGGCCCCTTCCATGACCTCGGCAACGGCGCTGCGGCCGTCCATCTCGCCGACATCCTGGTTGAAATAGCCGATCGTCACGCCCTTATCGACGGCGACCTGGCCCTCGTCGGGATGTTCCTCGCCTGTGATCATCCGGAACACGGTCGTCTTGCCGGCGCCGTTCGGTCCGACCAGCCCGACCTTTTCGCCCTTGTTGAGGGCCGCCGAGGCTTCGATGAACAGAATGCGGTGGCTGAGCTGTTTGCTGATATTCTCGATACGTATCATCTGAGGGCGAAGTCCAAGCTGTTGCGGCGCCCGGATGGGACGGGTCCAGAGGCTGTTGCAGGTTTTCAGTTTCCGCGTCAACCGCGAAGGTGGCGGGCCACCCTCCTTAAAACGCAGAGGCCACCGCCGCTGCATGATCTATATGCAGTGGCGATGGCCTCGTTGATCTCGTCATGACTGATTATGCGATCGGATCCTTGTCCGATGGCTTCACAGTCTTTGGCTCGACGCCGCCATTGCCGAACAGCGGCGTGACGTTGGAACGGCCGGGCGTCGTCGCATTCTTCTGCGACTTGCGACGGCGGTCGGTGAAGTCGACGGCGAGCGCCACGCCTTCCTCGAACGTCGCACGCGGATCGTAATAGAGCGGCCGCTCGGGCGCCTCGATGCCGTATTCGGCGCACAGCCGGTCGATGACATCCATCGCGCGCAGGCCGAGCTTGGAGAAATCCGCCTGGCGATGCAGGAAGAAATCGTCGAATTCCGGCGCGTTGACGTCAAGCGATTCCAGCCCATCGAGGATGTTGCGCAGGCGGTTCGGCATCCAGAGGATTTCCTCAGCAACATCCGTCGCCAGCAGGCTCCAGTCGACATCCTTGGGCAGGATCAGGCGTGGATCCTCCGTGTGCAGGACGAAATCGCCGGCGTCCGAAGGATTGAATTCCGGCGCATCGATCGCTGCGCTATGACAGCCGCCGACCAGATCATCCAAGGCGAGGACGACCCGCATGGCCAGCATGCGCGTCTCCCGGCTGCGGCTTGCCCGCTGCGGGCGCCTGATGCCGGCAAGGAGGAGTGATCTCGAGAGCATGATGCCGATTGCAATGCTACCGGCGCCCAGCAGCACACCGAGGAGGATGCTGCCCTGCGTAGTCTGAAAGAACTGCCACAAATCAAACCTCATTCATTTCTTCCACCATATTACAACGAAGAACGACCGTTGGGTGACAATTTTTGTTTCAGTCCAACCCTCAACAAGAAAGATTGAAAATCGCCTCTCTGAAGGCTCTGCTATTTATATAGTGCAGTCCACCGCCGTCACAATATTACGCAACCGTCACATATTCACCGCGAGCCTGTGCCGGGCTGTTCATCGGCCTCGAGCGCAGCGCGAAGGGCTCTCACCTGGACGTTCAGCGCATGAACCTGCTCGAGGGTCATGCCGGACCGCTGAAGGAGCGCCTCCGCCAGACAACTGCATCGCGTCAGCAGAGCAGCGCCCCCCTCCGTAAACCAGACATGCACCTGGCGCTCGTCGACCTTGCTGCGCCGACGCTCAACCAGGCCTGCCGCCTCGAGGCGCTTGACGGGCGGCGTGATGGTGCTCGAATCCAGGCCCAACCGCTCGGCAATAGCACCGACCGTCATGCCATTCTCCTGTCCGAGCGCGCTGAGCACCAGATATTGCGGATAGGTGATGCCCATGGAATCGAGCATCGGCTTGTAGGTGCGGTTGACGGCAATGCTTGCCGCATACAGCGAAAAACACAGCTGGTCATCGAGTGGCAAGAGGGCTTGGCCCGGCATCGTCGTCTCCTGGTTTATCAGCAAAGTTACATATCATAAAAATGAATGTCGCGATATCGAATCTAGCTGGACAGATCTAAAGTTTTCAAATAGCCTTTCATTATCGCGATAACTATTTTGGCGATCTAGGTTGGAAGGAAAGCGAACATGATCGAGCCGAACAATCGCACGACACGCCGCGGCGTGATGACAGCCGGATTGGGCCTTGCAGCCGCCGCCGCAACCATGCCACTGGTTGCAACTGCAAACGCCGCAACACCCAAAGCTTCACAACCCAAGGGGCAGACCATGAGCAGCAACAGCTTCACGACTACGGACGGCACGCAGATCTACTACAAGGATTGGGGCACCGGGCAGCCGATCGTGTTCCACCATGGATGGCCTCTCAGCGCCGACGACTGGGATGCGCAGATGCTGTATTTCCTCGACCAGGGCTACCGCGTCGTCGCCCATGATCGCCGCGGCCACGGTCGCTCCAGCCAGACCGACCATGGCAACGAAATGGACACATATGCTGCCGACGTGGCCGCACTTGTCGCCCATCTGGACCTGAAGAACGCCATTCACGTCGGCCACTCCACGGGTGGCGGCGAAGTCGCCCGCTATGTCGCCCAGCACGGCGGCAACGGCCGGGTGGCCAAGGCGGTGCTGGTCGGCGCCGTGCCGCCGATCATGCTGAAGACCGAGAACAATCCGGGCGGCCTGCCGATGGACGTGTTCGACGGTTTCCGCTCGGCGCTCGTTGCCAACCGCGCGCAGTTCTATCGCGACATCCCGGCCGGCCCGTTTTACGGTTTTAACCGCGACGGGACCCAGTCCTATCCCGGCGTGATCGACAACTGGTGGCGTCAGGGCATGATGGGCGGCGCCAAGGCCCATTACGATTGCATCAAGGCCTTCTCGGAAACGGATTTCACCGAAGACCTCAAGAAGATCGACGTGCCGGTCCTCGTCCTGCATGGCGACGACGACCAGATCGTGCCGATTGCCGATTCCGCATTGCTGGCGGTCAAGCTACTGAAGAAGGGTACGCTGAAGGTCTACAAGGGCTTTCCGCACGGCATGCTGACCACACATGCCGACGTTCTGAACCCCGATATGCTCGCCTTCTTGAAGGCCTGAGCCAGCGTGGGGGAAATGAGAAACGCCCACCTTTCGGTGGGCGTTTCTACGTCGAGTTGGCTGCGATCCGATGGTTTATCGCGCGCTGGCGAGCGCACCGGCCGGCCGGCGGCACTGGGCGAAGATGTCCATCTTCGGATCGTAGACCTTGGTGGACACGTCCATCAGGCCGAGGATCGAGTGGAAGAAATTGTCGTGCGAATATTGTGTGTCGGCGTGCTGTCCGAGGCATTTCATATCGAAGCCGGCGGATTTCGACATGTCGTCCGATACCCAGGCGAGGAACGGCACATGGGTCTGCTGCGTCGGCGCGATGAAGTAGGGCGTGCCATGCAAATAGATTCCGTTTTCACCGAGTGACTCGCCGTGATCGGAGACATAGACGACGGCGCCGTTGAGCTTTGCGGCCCGTTGCTTGATCTTGTCGATGACGACCGAGACGACGTGGTCGGTGTAGAGGATGGTGTTGTCGTAGGCGTTGGTGATCTCCTCCGGCGTGCAGGCCCCGAAATCGTTGGCACGGCAATCCGGCGTGAAACGGCGGAATTCATCGGGATAACGCTGGAAATAGGCAGGGCCGTGGCTGCCCAGCTGGTGCAGGACCAGCACGCTGTCGCCCTTGACCTGATCGAGCCAGGCATCGACCTTGTCCAAGAGGATGGCATCCAGGCATTCGCCATCCTTGCAGAAGCGCGGATCCTTGGAATTGGGAAGATACTCATAGGCGACCCGGTCGGTGACGTTGTAGCTGCCGGTATCGTTGTCGAGCCAGGAGACATCGACCTTGGCGTGGCTCAGCACATCCAGCAGGTTCTGCGTCTTCAGGCCCTTTCTGTGCGTATAGTCGGCTCGCGGGTAGATCGAATACATGCAAGGGATGGACGTCGCGGTCGCCGTGCCGCAGCTGGTCGTGTTGGGGAAATAGACGACGTCCCGCTTTTTCATCTCCGGATTGGTATCGCGATTGTAGCCGCCGAGCGAGAAATCCGAGGCGCGGGCGGTTTCCCCGGCAACGATGATCGTCACCCGCGGCTTGCCGGAAGCATCGACATTGACCCGATGGGCGTCCGTGCCCAGCGGCTCGGCGACAATATGCTTGTCCTGAACGGTGGACACGGCGTAGCTGACGGCATTGTTGATCGGCATGAAGGGGTTGAGCGTCGCCAGGATATCGCGATGGGCTCGCCCGACACCGGCAAAGACCTTGTAGTAACTGATGCCGGCACCGGCGAAGATCGCCACGCAGCCGAGAATGATGGCCGTGTTCTGCGCCAGCTTCGGCAGGATCGTGCGATGGCGGATGCGCACCCAGACGATCAGCAGCGACGGCAGCAACGCCGTCAGGATCAGGTGGATGGCGAAACGGACGGTGATGAGGTGCCCGGCTTCGGCGCCGGTCGAGACGGCCGCGTTGCGGATCATGTCCTTGTCGATGACGACACCGAACTGGTCGTTGAACCAGGAGGCGGCGGACGCCACCAGGACGAAGAAGATCAGCACCGGCTTGGTGATGTATTTTGCCGAGAACACGGTTACGACGGCCATGAACAGCGCCGAAATGCCGATGACGAAAGCGGTGAATGCCAGCGCATTTCCCGTCAGGTAGCCATGCGCCTTTTCCCAGAATGTCCAGTTCGTGACGAGCAAAAGATAGAGCGTCGTCAGGAAGCAGAGTGTCACGCTTCCCAGCACAGGCCGCCCGAGGGCCCGCACGTTTCGAGAGTTACGATCGTTCAAAGAGAGTCTCCAAAATGGCATGCCCCGGCGTGCAGTACCAGCGTGTGGCGCGTCCGGAGATTGCAGCAGAAAACCTTGGGCGACTTTCCTGACATCTACCTGAATGAGGGGACGGGATTATCGCGCCGGAGAAGCCATACACCTATCCTCGGCCGATGAAAACTCCCCGAAATCGCCCGCTCGCATATGGGCTCGATGGCCGGAGCGGCGCGCATCGGCGCTCCTGTTGCGGATTTCCGTGGGCTTCCTACATAGGAAGAACCCTGATCCGGGCCCCTCTGGTGCAAGCTTTTGGCTGCTTGTGCGATGTCGGATCGAACGTCGCGGCCAAACGGAAATCCAAATGCTCAGCGCCATCGTCCTCTATTTCGTGCAGCTCCTCATCCTCGACCCGTTCCAGACAGAGATCACCAACCGCCTGACCAAGGCCAACGTGCCCTACGAGGTGCTGGCCAACGTCAGAACATGCACAGCCAGCGCCGGCCAGACGATCACCGAGCACGCCACCACCAACCCGCTGCCGCTGGTCTCGATGGCATTTGACATCTGGGTTCTCGGAACGGCTCCCGATCGGATCCTGGCAAAAGCCGTCCCCAGCTGCGGCCCGGCGATCGAGACGGCAAAGTCGTTCCTCTCCACGCAGTCGGCCTGAGGCCTCCAGCGCCTTTTATCACTATGCTGAGGGCCCGACACGCCTCGTTTGTCGGGCATTGACAGGACTTGTCAAAAATGAGAACATAAAGAGAACAAATGGAGAGACGTGCAGATGGACAGTGCCAACCTCGTCATTCAGAAGACTCTCGAGATCGTCGCCAAATCGCGCGCAGCGCGGGAGCACGCCGAGCGGCAGCGCAAGGAAACCTATTCCCGGCTGCAGTTCGGACGTTCGCTCGAGCATTATCTTGAAAAGCCGGGACAGCAGCTGAAGCTGCGGCTCGATTCCTGAGGACAGCGACGCCGGCGATCAGCCGGCGGCTGCCAGCTCCGGCATGGCGATCAGGACGGCCTGCGGCTGGCTGTCGGCCAGGATCGCGGCGGAAACTACCGCTCCGATGTCGTTCGCACTGGTGATCCCTTGTACGAAGGGGAGCTTGTGCAGCAGGAACGAAATCGCCGCACAATAGAGCTTGTTGGAAACCGGCATCTCGAATTTCGGCCGGAACGAATCGTCGAGGTCGATTCCGCCGGTCCGCACCACTGCACTGTGGTCGCCGGGCAGGATGATCAGCGACGCCTGGGTCGTTGCCGCCTTCCGCAGGACACCCTGCTTGGCGAGGCTCGGAAATGGAATATCGCGCACCGACAGCGGATGCTGTCCGGTCGCATCGATAAATGCGGCAAAGGCCATCGTCTTGCCGTCGTAGGTGACTTCGGCGCCGCGCTCCGGCCTGTCGTTGTCGATCTCGTAGTCATCGCCGAGAGCGACGATATCCAGCTTGCCGGCGCGTCGCAGGGCCAAAATCCGCTTGATGGATTCGTGCGGCACCGTTGCGTAGTCGTCGATGAAGAGGCTCTTGAAGTGCTTGTGGAAGCGTTCGAGATCGGCGCTGTCCAGCTGCGGCACGGCGCGGGCAATGACCTCGTGCATCCGCAGGATCGCATAGCGCCACGGCACGGTGTAGCGCTGCTGCTTGTTGCGCGCAGCCTCCGCCAGGTTCATCGCCGCCCATGAGAACTGATCGCGGGATTCGCGTTCGGCGAAATAGGCCGGGCCTATGGTTTCGATCGTCCGCAGCGACAGGCCGATCTTGGCCGCATACTCAGGGTCGCTGGCAAGCAACTCGGCCTTGAACAGGTCGAAGATATCGTCGAGCAGATTGCCGCGGCCGGTGGCAAGAAGGGCGTCGATGGCCTCTTCGGTGCAGATCTTGAGGGGCAGGTAGGGGATTTCGTGATAGAAGTCGGCTTCCGGCAGCAGCCCCTTGCGCGACATCATGGTAATGCTGAAATCCTCGGAGCCGGCCGCCGGCTGGTATTCGAGCAAGCCGCTGGCATCGACGTAGAATGCACCATGCGCCGTCGCCACGGTGACCATGGCATCGATGGCGCTGAGCGAGGTACCGAGGATACCGACGGCGCAACTGCCGATCGTTTTCAGATTGGCGGCTGGCCAAGGCGACATGAAGTAGCCAGGTTTGATTTCGATATTGTCGGGCCAGTCATGACCGGTCGCCATGACGACATGGTCGAAGCCGTAGTCGACGCTGGCACCATCCGGTCCCTCGGCGACGAGGGCGATGTCATCGGCCTGCAGGACGATATCGATGACGCGGTGGCGCGCCCGGACATCGATCGTATGCCCCCTCTCGACACCGGCTTGAACGAGCTGCGAAAACTGTGCCTGCAGGAACTCGCCGAGAACCACGCGGGGATAGAATTCGCGCTCGTCGATCGCGTCCCTCGCAACGTTCAGCCTGGTGAGCTCCGCATCGCTCTGGCGACCGAGCCAGGCCACCAGCGTCTCGCAGATCGGCGGCAGTTCGATGCTTGCGATATTCGACAGCATCGCCTGGTCGTTGAGGGAGGGATGATAGGGTGTTCCCTTGCCCGGGTCCGGCTCGATCTCGAAAATAGTAATGGAAAGCGGCGCTGACGAGCCCAGCAGACCCTTCAGCGTATAAATGCCAGTCGGGCCGGAGCCGATAATCGCGATGCGGGTCATGGAAGCCTTTTGCGGCGAACACTAGCAACAAGGTTCGCGAACTTGACGATATGGACCGCCAGCCGCCGTTAGCAAGGTCGAAAGGCAAATCTGTCCGCCAGCGGACGTATGCCCGGACGTCGGATTGCAGACCTCGGCCTGCTCCATTGCCAAGGCCCATGGTCTGACCATATCAGTTGTGGCGCATGAACCGCGTCCGGAGGTCCGAAGTGAGCCAATCCCCAATGACTGCAACCGGCACGGCGACCTGGCTGGGCTTCATCGTCATGTGCGTCGGCATGTTCATGGCCATACTGGACGTACAGGTGGTGGCGACGTCGCTACCGACGATCCAGAGCGCGCTGGATATCCCCCAGGACCAGATGAGCTGGGTGCAGACCGCCTATCTCATCGCCGAGGTCATCGCCATACCGCTCACCGGTTTCCTGACCCGCACCCTGACGATGCGCTGGCTGTTCGTCTCGGCCGTGACGGTGTTCACGCTCGCCTCGGCCGGCTGTGCTGCCAGCGGCAGCTTTCCGGAGCTGATCGCCTGGCGGGTGCTGCAGGGCTTTTCCGGCGGCACCTTGATCCCTGCGGTGTTTTCCGCAGTCTTCATCCTCTTTCCCGTCGCAAGGCAGGGTATTGCCACCACCATTGCCGGCGTCCTTGCCGTTCTCGCCCCCACGGTCGGCCCCGTCGTCGGCGGCTGGATCACGGAAACCTATTCCTGGCATTGGCTGTTTCTCATCAACATCATTCCCGGCATCCTGTCGGCCGGCATCGCCGGCTTCCTGCTGCCGCGCGCCACCATGCGCGTCGGCACCTTGAAGACGCTGGATCTCCTGTCCCTCACTGCCATGGCGATGGCGCTGGCGGCGCTCGAGATCGCCCTCAAGGAAGCGCCGCAGCGGGGATGGCTGTCCGGGCTGGTGATGGGATTGCTGGTGCTCAGCGTTGCAAGCCTCGCTCTGTTCGTGCGCCGGACGCTGAACGCCGGCACCCCGATCGTCGATCTCAGGAATTTTGCCGACAGGTCGTTCCTGGTCGGCTGCATCCTCAGCTTCGTTCTCGGCATCGGCCTGTTCGGCTCGGTCTATCTGATGCCGTTGTTCCTGGCCTTCGTGCGCGGTCACAACGCGCTTGAGATAGGCACCATCATGCTGGTGACCGGGGTCGCGCAGCTGCTGACGGCGCCGGTTGCCGTTTTTCTTGAGCAGCGCGTCGGCGCGCGCCTGCTGTCCGCGGCGGGATTCACGCTGTTTGCCGCAGGCCTCGGAATGAGCGCGTTCCAGACGCCGGACAGCGATGCGGCCGCGATGTTCTGGCCCCAGGTGATCCGCGGCGTGGCGATCATGTTCTGCCTGCTGCCGCCGACGCGGCTCGCCCTCGGCAATCTGCCCGAGAGCCGCGTTCCGGATGCCAGCGGCTTGTTCAACCTGATGCGCAACCTCGGCGGCGCCATCGGCCTCGCCCTCATCGACACGGTGATCTACGGTCGCTCACCCGGCCATGGCACGGCGCTGATGGAAAAGCTTGCGGCCGGCGATGTGCCGACGGCCACCTATGTCGGCATTCCGCTCGACATGTTCGCGGCGCGACCATCCGGACCGCTCGACGATGCCACCCGGGCGATGCTGCAGCCGCTGGTCGAGAAGGCGGCGCTCACCCAGTCCATCAACGAGGCCTGGGCGATGGTGGCCATCCTGACCGTGGCGGCGCTCGCCTGCATACCCTTTGCCATCAGGCTCCGTGCGGCCCCGGCCCCCGGCGAAGACGACACGACCCATGTCGCTCCCGTCAACGCGCAAGGAGGGTGAATCCGAGGTCAGCGGGAGGCGGACTTCTCCCGCAAATCCTCCTGGATCGCCGGAAGCAGCACGGACTGCGCGACCGGCTGCGGCCGGCCGAGAAAATACCCCTGGCCGATGTCGCATCCCAGCGACTGCAACCGCTGCAGCTGGCTTTCCTCTTCGATGCCCTCGGCCGTGATCTTGATCCCGAGGCCGCTTCCGAGCGAAATGATGGCTCTGACCACCTTGTCCTGCTTGTCGCTGTTTTCGAAAGTGGCGACGAAGCTTCTGTCGATCTTGATCTTGTCGAACTGGAATGCCGAAAGCTGGGAGAGGCTGGAATAGCCGGTACCGAAGTCGTCTAGCGCGATCCGGATGCCTGCCTGGACGAGTTGATCGAGGACGTAGCGAGCCGCCTCCGGGTCCTCGATCAGCGCGCTCTCCGTCACCTCCAGTTCGAGCCGATGGACGGGAAGGCCGACTTCGCCCAGTACCTTCATCAGGCGCAGCCCCAGCAGCCTGTCGCCCAGCTGCACCGGCGAGATGTTGAACGACAGGACGGTGTGCGCCGGCCACGACATCGCATCCTCGCAGGCCTTGCGAAACAGCATGTCCGTCAGTCCGACAATCAGCCCGCAATCCTCTGCCAGCGGGATGAAGTCGCTGGGCGGAATGAATTGTCCCGGCGAAATCTCCCAGCGGGCCAGCGCCTCGTATCCGACGATCTCGCGCGTCTTGAGATCGACCAGCGGCTGGTAATAGGGGCGGATGTTGCCCGTCTTCATGGCGCGCTTCAGATCGGCCTCCATCTGGACACGCTTCTCCAGGGCAATCTGCATGGCAGGCAGGAAAGACATCACGCCATTGCGGCCGGCCTTCTTGGCAGCGTACATCGCGCAGTCGGATTGCTGCATGGCGTCCGCCAGGCTGGCGCTGTCTTCGGGGATCCGGGCGATGCCGACGCTCACGCCCACATCGACATTGGCACCACCGATGGACATCGGCTTGGAGAGATTGCTGACGATCCGCTTGCCGAGCGCCACGAGATCGGGATTGCCCATCCGTTCGCTGACCACGAGGAACTCGTCGCCGCCCAGGCGATAGACGTTGCCGTCCGGGAAAATATAGGAAAGCCGCTCCGCGACGATTTTCAGTACCTGATCTCCATGGTCGTGGCCGAGGAGGTCGTTGATCTTCTTGAAGCCATCCAAGTCCATGCTGAAAACTGCATATCCGCCCCGGCTGCCCGTGCTCTCCCATCGCGCCACCTCGGCTCCGAGGAAACGCCTGTTGGGCAGCTCCGTCAGCGGATCGTGGCAGGCGATCCAGTCGACATTCTTCTCGGCAGCCTGCCGCTTGCGAATTTCCGCCGACATGTCCTTCAGGCGAAGGATAGAATAGACCAGGCCGAGGGCACCGGCGATGTTCAGGGCGACGAACAGCTCATCGAACTCGTAGTTCTCGTGGGCGCGAAAAAACGCATCGAGCGCTTCATGGCCATTGTAGCGAAGCGCGAGCGCATAGATCGCCAGAAAGAGCGCAGTCCCGATAATCGCTTCTACCCGGGCGCGGTTGCGAAGCATTGAATGCACGGCGTTTCTCCAGACAGATGAAAAACGGCTTCATGCCTCATCGTCGGAAATGCATCTTCCGCCTTTGCATATGAATTATTACGAATATATCTTGCCTTGCGGTTAAAGGCGGAGAATGGTCGGCCGCGACCTCACTGTCGTTTCATCCCTCCCGGGCGGACCGGCACCCGGGTTGTCGAGGCTGCGCTCGCCGGGGGGACGTGGGACAGGATCGGGGAGGCGCGCGGGTCACCCGGTCGGAGAGGGTGAAAGAGGCCTGGCCAGGGAGACCAGGCCTCCGCCATTGGAGGTCAATCCAATTG
>CAZZZI010000144.1:0-11803 GCA_964658415.1 uncultured Sphingomonas sp.
CCCTCATCCTCGCCCTTGTGGCGGGGATCCAGTCAGCTCAAGTCTTTGAGCTGAAAGAGTTGTTTGACCCGACAGACGTCGTGTCGCTGGATCCCCGCCACAAGGGCGAGGATGAGGGAGGGTGGGGCGTCGCCCTCGTCACACTAGATTCTTCAGGGGTTGTCAGCAGTCCAAGCGCCGTCCCGAGGGACGGCGCTTCTATGTCTACGGGTAACGATCTTCAGCCGTTGCAGAAATGGCGTGCGCCGTCATAGCCAACATAGGTGCCCGTCCGGCCGTCGAAGGTGGCATAGCGGTTGTAGCAGTAGCGCGTCCAGGCGGGTGACCACGGACGCAGGCTGCCGGCATAGGCGCTCGGGTAGTAGACCGGCGGCGGTGGCGGCGGTGCGTAATAGACGCGACGCGGGTAGTAATAGCGCGGCGGCGGTGGAGGTGCGTAGCCGTCGTCATAGTAGTAGCGTGGCTCCGCATAGCGGGGCTGGCTTGCTATGGCCGAGCCGACGATCAGGCCTGTGGCCAGGCCGGCGGCGCCGAAGCCCCAACCGCTGCCATGGTGCCAGCGATCGTCAGCGGCTGCCGGTGTCAAGGACGCCACCGTCATGGCGACAGCGGCGGCCGACAATAGAATGGTTTTTCCGAAAGTCTTCATGGTCGTGTCCTTGCAGGAAACTTGAACATTCGTTTCGTATGCGTTGATTGCGCCAATCTAGCGGCGGCAAAGTGAACGCAGGCTGAATATCAAGGGCTTTAGCAAGGCACGGCTTGGCCGTCTCCAGACCTATGTCACGACCTGGAAACCTGCAGGTTGACAGCCTTCGGTCCCTTGCCGCGCCGATCCGGTTCCGTGTCGAAGCTTACCTTCTGGTTTTCGGTCAGTCCGTCCAGACCGGAGGCCTGAACGGCGGAAATATGCACGAAGATATCCGCTCCGCCCCCGTCCGGCTTGATGAAGCCGAAGCCCTTGTCAATGTTGAAGAATTTCACGATACCAGTCTCGGCCATGCGTCATTTCCCTCTCTCTCTGCCCGCGATCCCTTCGAGCAGCATTAGCGTCTTGACCCCTTGCGGGGGTGCAGGCCGTTCTCGAATTTTCAGGAAAGTGTCCCGTATCTCAGCCTTGGTTCAGATCGATCTGCGTCGCTTCAAAACCAGACGGGCCGGGATATTGGCGTTCCCGGCGCGCAATTCTTCTCAGGACTTTCCAAGCTCGCAACCGCCTGAACGATGCAAGTGTGCTGTCTTTGTTCGCATTTGGCAAGGGAAAGTTTGGGCGGCTGGTGATGCCCGGATACGACCATATGCGAGGGCACTGTCCGCGCCGGCGGCAGGGTCTAACGATCTTTCTCCAGCGCAGCCCACAGGACAATGTTCGGTGCCGGGCGATCCGCGTTTGGGCAGGCGCCCGTTTTACCCGTTACCAACCCGTCGGCGCAGGACTTCGGGGACGATCTCCACCACCAGCATGGCCGCAAACATCAGGGCGCAGCCGACATAGCCGATCGGCGAGATCGTTTCGCCCAGCATCAGCGCTCCGAGCGTGGCGCCGAACAGCGCTTCCGACGAGAG
The DNA here is from genome assembly GCA_964658415.1 of uncultured Sphingomonas sp. Taxonomy (GTDB): domain Bacteria; phylum Pseudomonadota; class Alphaproteobacteria; order Rhizobiales; family Rhizobiaceae; genus Rhizobium. The sequence continues at coordinate 1,567 of CAZZZI010000144.1, forward strand.
GAAGATCGCCGCCTGCGACGATGTCGTGTAGCGCTGGCCGATGACCTGCAGCGCAAAGGCGAGACCCGACGAAAAGACGCCGACATAGAGGATCTCTCCGAGCGCACCTCGGACGATGTCGAGGCTGATCGGCTCCATCGCGAAGGCGATGACGACGCCGATGGCGCCGGTGACGGCGAACTGCACCGCCGACAGGGTCAGCGGTCGGCCGCTTTCGATGACAGCCGTGCCGGCAAGCGTGATCTGGATGGCCCAGAAGGCGGCGCAGACGACTGTCAGCATATCGCCGACCGTCAGCCGCGACAGCGCGCCGCCGGACAACAGGAAGATGCCGGCCAGCGCCATCAGCGCCCCCGGCCAGACAATCCAGTGCGGCGGGCGACGCAGGACGGCGACGGCAATCAGCGGCACAAAGACGACGTAAAGGCCGGTGATGAAGCTGGAATTGGTGACCGTCGTCGTCAACAGGCCGATTTGTTGCGTTGCTGCTCCTGCGAACAGGGCAAGGCCGATGAGGACGAACATTCGCCAATGTCTGCGGCTGACGGGGGCAGCGGCCTTGCGGTCCTCGTGCCAGGCAAAGGGCAGGATGACGACGGTGGCCACCACGAAGCGCAATCCGATGAACCAGAACGGCCCGATGGCCTGCATCGCCGTCGACTGGGCGACAAAGCCGCCGCCCCAGATGGCGGCTGCCAGCAACAGAAGAAGGTTCGCCTGAACGCGCGTCATGGGCACACGGGAAATTTCATGGAGCAGGAGGGCGCCGGGGCGCCGCGAAGGACGGTCGCCTGTTAGCATCTGCTCCCGAGCCCGGCAAGGGCTGGGGCGCCGGATCAGCACCCCTCCCGCAGCCGTCAGTCGACGGCGCGGGAGACGCGCAGCAGTGCACCGTCAGCGGCATCGGTGGTCATCAGCAGCGATCCGTCCGGAGCGACGATCACGTCGCGCAGCCGGCCGAAGTCGCCGGTGAACATCCGCTCGCGCTCGACGATCTTGCCGCTGGCATCCTCCTTCAGCCGCGACAACAGCTTGAATTTCAGCGCGGCGACGAGAAAGTCGCCGTTCCATTCCGGAAACATCTTGCCGCGGTAGACTGCAAGCGCGCCCGGCGCGATGGAGGGATCCCAATAGAATAGCGGTTGTTCCATGCCGGCCTTCTCGGTGACGATGCCGATCTTTGCGCCGGAGTAATCGCGGCCATAGGTGATGACGGGCCAGCCGTAATTCTTGCCGGCCTCGGGGTGGTTGATCTCGTCGCCACCCTTCGCGCCGTGCTCGACCGTGTAGAGCATGCCGTTGGCGCTGTCGAAGGTGATGCCCGCAGGATTGCGGTGGCCCTTCGACCAGATCTCCGGGAGCCCCTTCTTTGCGTCCTTGAAGGGGTTGTCTGAGGGGATGCTGCCATCGGCGTTGATATGGATGACCGAGCCGGCATCGTCCTCGAAATCCTGGGCGCGGTCCATCTCGCCGCGGTCGCCGAGGCCGATGAACAGGCTGCCATCCTTGGCGATGGCGATGCGCGCACCGAACTGCAGCCCGCCGCTGCTGAGGCGGTTCATCACGAACAGGCGCTTGACGTCGGTAAGCTGCTTGTCTTCAGGCGACAGGACGGCCCGGAAGACGGCCGTGCCGGTGCCGCCCTTGCCGGCGATCGAGGCGGTAAAGAACAGCGTGCGGTTGCTGGCGAATTGCGGATCGAGGGCCACATCGAGCAATCCGCCCTGGCCGCTGGCGGCGATGTCCGGCAGGCCGGAGATCGGTGCCCCGACCTTGCCGTCGCGCACGATGCGCAGGGCGCCGGGCCGCTCGGTGACGATATAGGCACCATCCGGCAGGACCTCGACCGCCCAGGGATGATCGAGGCCGCTGGCGACCGTCTCGACCTGGACGCGAACCTTGTCCGTCTGGATGATCCGGGCGTCGTCTGCGGCGAAGGCCGGTGCTGTGGCAAGCAGTGCCGCCGAGAGGGCCAGCAGTCGGCGGGTCGTCGTCAGGCTCATCAGGATCTCCCGGGTCAATCTGCAGTTTGATCTGGGTGCTGGGACCGTCGCTTCAAGCCGTTGCCGACGCCGCTCACGCCATCGTGTGATCGCCCACACGGGCGAGTTTGACAAATAACGTCCCGGTGACGCCTTTCCCCTTGAAACGTTGCCGTACATTCGACATAGACCTTACCGCAGAAAACTGGTCCCACAGCGTTTCTGTTGTCTCAACCGAATAGGACCGATCATCATGGCCTTTCTTGCCGACGCTCTTTCCCGTGTGAAGCCTTCCGCCACCATCGCCGTTTCCCAGAAAGCGCGCGAGCTGAAAGCCAAAGGACGCGACGTGATCGGGCTTGGTGCCGGTGAGCCGGATTTCGACACGCCGGACAATATCAAGCAGGCAGCCATCGACGCCATCAATCGCGGCGAGACCAAGTACACGCCTGTCTCCGGCATCCCGGAACTGCGCAAGGCGATTGCCGCCAAGTTCAAGCGCGAGAACGGCCTCGAATACGCCTGGGAGCAGACCATCGTCGGCACCGGCGGAAAGCAGATTCTTTTCAACGCCTTCATGGCGACGATGAACGCGGGCGATGAAGTCATCATCCCGGCGCCTTACTGGGTGTCCTACCCGGAGATGGTGGCGCTGTGCGGCGGGACTCCCGTCTTCGTCGCGACCACGCAGGAGAACAATTTCAAGCTGACGGCCGCCGATCTCGAAAAGGCAATCACGCCGAGGACGAAATGGTTCCTGTTCAACTCGCCGTCCAACCCGACGGGCGCGGCCTACACCCATGCCGAGTTGAAGGCGCTGACGGACGTGCTGGTCAAGCACCCGCATGTCTGGGTGTTGACCGACGACATGTACGAGCACCTGACGTTCGGCGACTTCAAGTTCGTCACGCCCGTCGAGGTCGAACCGACCCTCTATGATCGTACGCTGACCATGAACGGCGTCTCCAAGGCCTATGCCATGACCGGCTGGCGCATCGGCTATGCCGCCGGTCCGCTGGCGCTGATCAAGGCGATGGACATGATCCAGGGCCAGCAGACCTCGGGCGCGTCGTCGATCGCACAGTGGGCGGCCGTCGAGGCTCTCAATGGACCGCAGGACTTCATCGCTGCCAACAAGAAGATCTTCGAGGGTCGTCGCGACCTGGTCGTCGGCATGCTCAACCAGGCGAAGGGCCTTTCCTGCCCGGTGCCGGAGGGCGCGTTCTACGTCTACCCGTCCTGCGCCGGCCTGATCGGCAAGACCGCGCCATCCGGCAAGGTCATCACCAACGATGAGGACTTCGTCACGGAACTCCTGGAATCGGAAGGCGTCGCCGTCGTCCATGGCTCGGCCTTCGGCCTCGGCCCCAACTTCCGCATCTCCTATGCGACGTCGGAAGATCTGCTCGAAGAAGCCTGCCGCCGCATCCAGCGCTTCTGCGGGGCCTGCAAGTAAGGTTTCGATACGTCGATTTTTCGAGGCCCGTCAGCAATGGCGGGCCTTTTGCGTGACACGCAGCGCTTGGGGGTGGATCCTCGGGTCAAGCCCGAGGATGACGAACTTTGGGCGCTTGGCTTGGTAAAAGAGGCGTCGGGGCCCCTCCGCATCGTCATCCTCGGGCTTGACCCGAGGATCCAAACCCAAGGCCATTAGTCCTTCAACCTGCCAACCCTCTTTAAGCGGTTGCCAGCTCGAATCCGCGCTTTCGCCTATCCCCTTGATAACAGATTCAAAGTCCCAGCCCCGTCAGCATGACGAAAGTCGCAAAGAGTATGAAGTGGGTCATGCCTTCGATGGCATTGGTCTCGCCGTCGTTGAGGTTGATGGCGGCGGCGATCAGGGTGATGGTGACCATGACCGTCTGCACCGGCGACATCGCCATGACGAAGGGCTGGCCCGTATAGAGAGCAATCCCCTCCATGACGGGCACGGTCAGGATGACGGTCGATAGCGACGCGCCCATGGCGATGTTGACCGTGGCCTGCATGCGGTTGCGGAGCGCCGCGCGAAGGGCGGTGAGGATTTCAGGCGCGGCGGAGATCGAGGCGACCACGACTGCGGCGATGGCCGGCGGCGCACCGCTGTCCTTCAGCCCGACAGCCATGAAGGCCGACATGAACTCGGCCAGCACGCCGATGATGACCACGCCGACGATGATCGTGACGATCGACACGACCGTCGAGTCCTCGGTGTGCTCGGCCTCCGGGTTGCTGCGCTTCTTCTCGTTGCGCGGATAGCTGTAGCTGAAGAAATAGCTGTGCTGGCCGACCTGCATGCGCAGGAAAAGGCCGTAGAGGGCGATCATCGCGCAGATGGTGAAGGCCGAATAGTAGTGCCACTTGGCGTCCGGGATGAACTCCGGGACGATCATCGAAATGCCCATGGCCGTCAGGATCATGACGCCGTAGGTCTTGCCTGAATCGTCGTTGTAGGATTGCTCGCCGTGCTTCAGGCCGCCGATCAGGGCGGCGAGCCCGAGGATGCCGTTGATGTCGAGCATGACGGCCGAGTAGATCGTGTCGCGGACGAGGGTCGGCGAGCTTTCTCCGGTCATCAGGATGGCGAGGATGATGACCTCCACCGCGACGGCGGCGAGCGTCAGGATCATCGTGCCATAGGGATCGCCGACCTTGACGGCCAGAACCTCGGCATGATGGGCGACGCGCATCGAGGCGAGCACGATGGTGCCGATCAGTGCTGCCGCGCCGATGAGCGCGCCGATGCGGCCCATCTCGAGCAGCGCATGCTCGCAGAAATAGGCAGCCACGGCGACCGCGACGGCTACCAGCAGCAGCCGCTCTTCCTTCAGAATATTAGATATCGTCAACGGCCCCGGCCCCTTGGTTACCCGTCCTATCTAAAGCAACGATCGGCTACATCAAGCACCCACGGTGCCTCAAGTTGAAGTTGCGGCCATTTGGTGGAATACTGTCGCATGGTCGACGCGCCGGTGGTTGCCAAGGCTTCGGCGGCAAGGGTCGTCCTGCATGATCCAACCGTGAGAAATCCGGGGTCTTTTCTCCGGAGGCTCCGTGCAGGAGGATGGGAGCGAGATATGGTCAAGGTCACCTACGAGGTCGTGCCGCATGACGGTGGCTGGGCCTACAAGTTTTCGGGCGTCTATTCCGAGACGTTTCCCAGCCATTCCGATGCGCTGCAGGCGGCGCGCATCGTGGCTGCGGAACAGCAGGTCGGCGGCGAGCCCGCGGAAATCAGCTATCAGGACGACAAGGGCAAGTGGCACGAAGAATATACCGATGGCGGCGATCGGCCCGAGACGGAAGTTGTCGACATCACCTGGACCAAAGGCGGCGGCGGCGCTTCGGCTGACGCCTGATTGCGGGCAGTCGGAAGTTTACCGGCCCCCTGGCACGTCACTGCGGCTGCGTCACGATTGGCGCGCGTAAGTCATCGATCGCGGAAATCTCCTTCTCCGCCACGTAGTCCAGCAGTCCCGCCACCAGGGCGTCGAAGGTGACGCGGCAGCGCGGCGAGCTTTTGAGATTTTCGTGCATTGCCACCCAGGTGCCGAGCGGCAGCCCGATCTCCGGCAGGACCTGCACGAGGTCAGGATGGGCATGGCCGAGGGGCCGCTGGCAGAAGCCGATGCCGAGGCCTGCGCGAATGGCGGCGAGCTGTGCCAGCGTGTTGTCGGCCTTGAAGGAAAAGCGGGCCGGATCGAGCATCGGATAGCGCTGCATCATCCTGCGGATAAACGGGCTCTGCCGGTCGAAGCCGACGATACGGTGTTCTGATAGCTCTGCCAGCGAATGCGGTGTCCCGTGCCGCTCGATGTAGCGGCGATGGGCGAACAATCCCATCGGAATATCCCCGATACGGCGGACGACCAATGCATCCTGGGACGGTTCGGCCATGCGCACGGCAATGTCGGCCTGCCGCTGCAGCAGATCCTCCAGGGCATCGGAGGTGGACAGTTCGATCTTGAGGTCGGGATGGCTGTCCTGCAGCCGGCCGAGGATCGGCGGCAGCACCTCGACGCCGATCACTTCGCTGGCGCTGATGCGCACCGTACCCGACACCCGGTCGCGTTGCCCCGATGCACTGCGCAGCAGGGCGGCTGCCGTCACGGCCAGCGTCTCGGCAAAGGGCCTGAGATCGGCGGCCGCATCGGTCGGCAGCAGGCCGAGCTGCGAGCGGGTAAAGAGTTCGGTGCCTATCGTTTTTTCGAGCGCGTCGATGTGGCGGCCGATGGTCGGTTGCGTCAGCCCGAGCTCGCGCGCGGCAGCCGACAGCGACCCTTGCTGCAGCACCGCCAGAAAGCTACGATAGAGATCCCAGCCGGGTTCATTGTTTGCCATACATATCCGTATATCATATCCACGACTTTAGGCAATTTCGTTTATTTGTATCCAGGCGCATCCTCTCCTTATCGAACCGATGGAGATGGCGATGCAAAACGAGATCGAAGTGCAGAAACAGGCCCTCGTGCTGGGGGCAACCGGCGGCATCGGCGGTGCCGTCGCCCGTGGACTTCTGGCGCGCGGCTGGAAGGTCGTGGCAATGAATCGCGATCCGGGCAAGGCGTGCCGGACTGCACCTGAGTTTCGCTGGGTCGAGGGCGATGCGATGGTTGCAGCCGACGTGCTGCGCGCAGCGCAAGGGGTCAGCCTGATCGTGCACGCCGTCAACCCGCCCGCCTACCGGAACTGGGGACAGGTCGTGCTGCCGATGCTCGACAACACGATTGCTGCGGCAAAGGCCGTGGGTGCGCGGATCGTCCTTCCCGGCACGGTCTACAATTTCGGCTCCGATGCCTTCCCCATTCTGAAGGAGGATAGCCCGCAGAATCCGACCAGCCGCAAGGGCGCCATCCGGGTCGAGATGGAGCGGCGGCTGGAGACGGCGGCGGCAGAGGGCGTGCCCGTCATCATTGTGCGGGCCGGCGACTTTTTCGGTCCCCAGGCCGGCAGCAGTTGGTTTTCGCAAGGGCTGGTGACCCCAGGCAAGCCCGTTGCCTCGGTGACCTATCCGAGCAAGCCCGGGATCGGTCATCAATGGGCCTATGTGCCCGATGTCGCCGAGACGATGATCCGGCTCGTCGAGCGCGGCGATGGATTGCCGGCCTTTGCCGTTTATCACATGCAAGGGATCTGGGATGGCGATGGGCGCCAGATGGTGGCTTCGATCCAGCGTGTGGTCGGCCGCAGCGTCAAGGTCCGCAGCTTTCCCTGGTGGATCCTGCCGCTCGCAGCCCCGTTCGTCAACGTGATGCGGGAGATGCGTGAGATGCGCTATCTGTGGAAGGAGCCACTGCAGATGCCGAACGACAGGCTGGTTGCCGCGCTTGGCGAGGAGCCTCATACGCCCATCGATGTGGCCGTGCGGGCGACGCTGGAATCGATGGGAAGTCTCTAACCGGGAGAACCCCGCCTTTGCGGCGGGGTTCTCGTTCTTGCTTGCGGAGCGATCAGGCGGCGCTGTCGAGCGTCGGATAGTCCGTATAGCCTTCGGCGCCGTTGACGGCTCCGTACAGCTTGGACGCATCCATCGGTGTCAGCTCGGCGTTCTTCTTCAGCCGCTCGACGAGGTCGGGGTTGGAGATGAAGGGGCGGCCGAAGGCGACGATATCGGCCTTGCCGTTGTCGACGGCATCCATGGCCATCTGGCGGTCATAGCCGTTGTTGACCATCCAGGCTGCCTTGCCGCCGGCAGCCTGATAGGCGGCGCGCAATGCCTGGTAGTCGAATGGCGCGTCGCCCTGCTGGAAGTCACGCGGGCCGCCGGTCTGGCCTTCGATGATATGGACATAGGCGAGATTGTATTTCGCCAGTCCCTCGACGACATAGGTGAACAGCGGCTGCGGATGCGGGTCGCTGCTGTCGCCGGCGGCCGTGACGGGCGAGAGGCGGATGCCGGTCACGCCGGCGCCGATTTCCTTGGTCACGGCCTCGACGACCTCGAACAGGAAGCGGGCGCGGTTTTCGATCGAGCCGCCATACTGGTCGGTGCGGTCGTTGACGCCGGAGCGCAGGAACTGGTCGATCAGGTAGCCGTTGGCGGCGTGGATCTCGACACCGTCGAAGCCGGCATCGATCGCGGCGCGGGCGGCCTTGCGGTAGTCCTCGACGATGCCCGGCAGCTCGGCGGTTTCCAGAGCGCGCGGCTCGGAGGTCGGCACGAAGGCACCCTTGCCGTCCTGGATGATGAAGGTCTTGGCGTCGGCCTGCTTCGATGTCGAGGAGACGGGCTTGCCACCGCCGGGCTGCAGGCTGTCATGCGAGATGCGGCCGACATGCCAGAGCTGCACGACCATCTTGCCGCCGGCCTTGTGGACGGCATCGTTGATCTTGCGCCATCCGTCGAGCGCGTCCTTGGTATAGAGGCCCGGCACGTCGGCATAGCCCTGTGCCTGCTGGGTGATGGCGGTGGCCTCTGTGATGATCAGGCCGGCGCTGGCGCGCTGCACGTAATAGGTCAGGTTCAGCTCGTTCGGCACGGCGCCCGGGGAGTGGTTGCGGGTCAGCGGTGCCATCACGACGCGGTTGGCGATGGCGATATCGCCGAGCTTGGTCGGTTCGAACAGTTTTGTCATGGGTGGTCCTCTTTCTGTTGTGGTTCAGATGTGGTCGGTTATTCGGCTGCGGCAAGGGCATTCCGACGGGCCCAGGGCGTAGCGAAGGTGAGGGCGACGATGCCGAGGCCGATCAGGGCGAGCGCTGCGGCGGCGAGCGGCACATGGGTCAGCGCAAAGCCGTTGTCGATCACCATTCCGCCGGCCCAGGCGCCGAGCGCATTGCCGACATTAAAAGCGCCGATATTGATGGTGGAGACGAGGTTCGGCGCATCCTTGCCGTAGCGTACCACGCCTATCTGCAGGGCAGGGACGGCGGCGAAGGTCACGAGAGCCCAGACGAACAGCGTGATTTCGGCGGGCACCAGGCTGGCGCTGCTGATGCTGAAGAGAGCCGACGTGATTGCAATCGCACCGAAGCTCAGCGCCAGGCTCGTGCCCAGCCGCCAGTCGGCGAGCCTGCCGCCGAGGAGATTGCCGACGGTCAAGCCGAGGCCGATCAGGAACAGGGTCCATGTGACGCCCTGCGGGGAGACGCCCGTGACATCCCGCAGGATCGGCGCGATGTAGGTGAACAGCGCAAACATCGCCGCCGAGAAAAAGACCGTCATCAGCAGCGACAGCCACAGGCCTGCACCGCGCAATGCGGAGATCTCGCCCAGGATATTGCTTTTTGGGGCGGTCTCCGATTTCGGCAGGACGAGCATCAAGCCGACAACGGATGCGATGCCCATCGCGGCCACGGCCCAGAAGGGCGCGCGCCAGCCGTAGGCCTGGCCGAGAGCGGTGCCGAGCGGCACGCCGAGCACGTTGGCAAGGGTGAGGCCGGTGAACATCAGCGCGACGGCGCTGGCCTTGCGGTCGCTGGCCACCAGGTTTGCGGCGACGACCGAGCCGATGCCGAAGAACGCGCCGTGGCAAAGGGCGGTGATCACGCGGGCGATCATCAGGACCCAGTAGCCGGTGGCCAGCGCGCACATCACGTTGCCGAGGATGAATACGCCCATCAGCAGGATCAGCGTCGAGCGGCGGCGCAGGTGTGCGGTGGAGACGGCCATGATCGGCGCGCCGATGGCCACCGCAAGCGCATATCCGGTGACCAGCCATCCGGCCTGAGGAATGGTGACCGCGAGATCGCCGGCGACATCGGGCAGCAGGCCGAGCACGACGAACTCCGTCGTGCCGATCGCGAAGGCGCTCAGCGCAAGGACGAATAGGGCGAGCGGCATTTTAGAGGTCCTTGTGAAGGGATTCGAGGAATTCCGCGATGACGGCCTCGTTGCGTTTGTAGAAAACCCATTGTCCGAGCTTTTTGGTCGAGACGAGATCGGCGCGGTGCAAGGTGCCGAGATGGGCCGAGACCGTGGATTGGGAGAGACCGCAGCGCTCGAACTGTCCGGCGCAGACGCCGAGCTCGAGCGGGTGCTCCTGGCCCATGAAATGCTTCTCCGGCTCTTTCAGCCAGTTCAGAATTTCGAGCCGGGTGGGGTGAGCCAGCGCTTTCAGAATTTCGTCTCTGTCCATGATCCTGACCTGCATCGTGTCCCGACGATATGTATATCGGGTATCGGCGATGCAAGGCGCAGCCCGGATCACATCGGCGTGATCGACGGCAGAGCAAAATTTAGGCAAAAAAAGAGGGCCACCGGTAAACCGGGGCCCTATAGGTATGAAGGTCAAAAACCTCCAGAGGGGAACAGCTTCTGCGGTGGAACTGGGAGG
>CAZZZI010000145.1:0-11741 GCA_964658415.1 uncultured Sphingomonas sp.
CTCTTCCTGCATCGTCATCCCGAGATCGACCTGATTGGCGTCACCACCATCTTCGGCAATGCCTCGGTCGACACGACGACCCGCAATGCGCTGTTCCTGAAGCGGGAGTGGGGCTTCGACTGCCCGGTGGCGCGCGGCGCCGACGTGACCTTCGATCCTTCGCGGCCCGAGCATGGCTGGCCGACGCATGTGCATGGCGTCAACGGCCTCGGCGATATCGACGTGCCCGAGACCATAGACCTGCCGGCGGATCCGCGCCCGGCCTATCAGTTCATCATCGACACGGTGCGTGCCAATCCCGGCGAAGTGCGGCTGGTCGCCGTCGGCCGGATGACCAATCTGGCGCTGGCGCTGAAGCATGATCCGGAGATCGCCACGCTGGTGAAGGACGTGGTCATCATGGGCGGCGCCTTCTATGTGCCGGGCAATGTCTCGCCGGTCGCAGAGGCCAATATCTATGGCGATCCAGAGGCCGCCGATGCCGTCATGACTGCCGCATGGAAGGTCGTGCTGATCGGCCTCGACGTGACAGCGATCACCACGATGAGCCGCAGCTATCTTGCCGAGATGGCAAAGGCCGGCGGCAAGGACGTGCAACTGCTCGCCGACCTCTCGCAGTCCTACATCGATTTCTACAAGCACGCGGTCGAGGATGGCATGATGGTGCACGACAGCTGCGCCAGCGCCTACATCGTCGCGCCGGAGCTGTTCACCAGCATCAGCGGCGCCGTTCGCGTCGTCTGCGGCGGCATCGCCGATGGCCAGACGATCGTAAAACCCGACGGCCGCCATTTCCCGCCGGGACATTGGGACGGCCTGCCGAGCCAGACGGTCTGTGTCGGGATCGAGTCGGAGAAGGTGGTGGATCTGATCCGGGATGTGATTGTGGGGTGAGGTTTGGGCTGCGCCAAAGTTGGCTTCTGACACGCACTGCGTATCCCGCAGGTATTTCTTGGCGACATGAACCGTATACGGTGCAATTGGTCTAAATGAAGCGCATTGTGGCGAAATTTTTCTTGACGGAGTCAGGGGCAGAGCCAGTCAAGGAATGGCTCAAATCGCTCGACAAATCAGATCGCCGAGGAAACGAAATGAGTGACTTACAACCTTCTACGGGCGGTACACTTGAAGACTTCCTCAATGAACTCGGCGAAAAGGAGGAGATCTACGGCGAGGCGATCAAGCGGGTTCTGACGTGGCAGATCGAGGAGGCCCGGAAGAAGCAATCGATCACCAAGTCTGACATGGCTGCGAGAATGGGCACAAGCCGGACCCAGGTAGAAAGAGTACTTGATCCTCGTAACGTGGCCGTTTCACTCGATACACTCGACCGGGCAGCCCGTTCGGTCGGTAAGAAGCTCCGAATTGAACTGATCGACGTTTGAACGCATCGATTGGTTCGATCAACCGCCACAAACGGAAATTCCGTCTCGCTCGATCCCATGAGCTCACTGGCGGGATCTTTGCGGCACGCCTGCAACATTGCATTTTCGCCTCCCCAAGCCTAACACGTCCCCATGACTGAAACCCTGTTTTCCACATTGCCGACGATCGAGCCGGGGAGCGTCTGGCTGGTCGGCGCCGGGCCCGGCGATCCCGGCCTGCTGACGCTGCTGGCCGCCAAGGCCATGATGGAGGCCGATATCATCGTCCATGATGCGCTGGTCAACGACGATTGCCTGAAACTCGCGGCCAAGGGCACGGTGCTCGAATATGCCGGCAAGCGTGGCGGCAAGCCGTCTGCCAAGCAGCGCGATATCTCATTGCGATTGGTGGAGCTGGCGCAGTCGGGCAAGCGGGTGCTGCGGCTGAAGGGCGGCGATCCTTTCGTCTTCGGCCGGGGCGGCGAGGAGGCTTTGATGCTGGTCGAGAACAACATTCCGTTCCGCATCGTGCCCGGCGTCACCGCCGGGATCGGCGGCCTTGCCTATGCCGGCATTCCGGTGACCCATCGCGACGTCAACCACGCCGTGACCTTCCTCACCGGCCATGATTCGTCCGGGCTTGTGCCCGACGCCATCGACTGGCAGGCCATCGGCAAGGGGTCGCCTGTCATCGTCATCTACATGGCGATGAAGCATATCGCCCAGATCGTCGCCAACCTGATGGCCGCCGGCCGTTCGCCGGGTGAGCCGGTGGCCTTTGTCTGCAACGCGTCGACGCCGCAGCAGCAGGTGCTGGAGACGACGCTCGGGACAGCCGAAGCTGACGTCGCCGCCTCCGGCCTGCTGCCACCGGCCATCGTCGTCATCGGCGCGGTGGTGGGTCTGAGGCCGTCGCTCGACTGGCTCGGCGCGCTGTCGGGCCGCAGGCTGGTGCCGGAAAACCTTGGCGGCGTCGGGCGGGTGTCGGCATGAGCGGCCTTATGATCTCCGCGCCATCCTCGGGGTCCGGCAAGACGACCGTGACCCTCGGCCTGCTGCGGGCGCTGCGCAATCGTGGCGTCGCCATTGCGCCCGGCAAGGCCGGCCCTGATTACATCGATCCCGCCTTCCATGCGGCGGCAAGTGGTACGCCCTGCATCAACTTCGATCCCTGGGGCATGCGCCCTGAGCTCATTGCTGCCAACGCGGCGTTGCACCAGGCGGGCGGCAAGATGCTGGTGGTCGAAGCGATGATGGGCCTGTTCGACGGTGCTGCCGACGGTCGCGGCACGGCCGCCGATCTCGCGGCGATGCTGTCGCTGCCGGTGGTTTTCGTCGTCGACGCGGCGCGGACGTCGCAATCGGTGGCGGCGCTGGTCAGCGGCTTTGCCAATTTTCGCGCCGACATCCGCATCGTCGGCGTCATTCTCAACCGCGTCGGCAGCGCCCGTCACGAGTTGATGCTGCGCCAGGCGCTGGAGGCGATCCGCATGCCTGTCGTTGCCGTGGTGCGCAGCGATCCAGGCCTCGCCTTGCCGGAACGACACCTGGGGCTGGTGCAGGCCGGTGAGCATGCCGGGCTCGAGGACTTCGTCGAGCGGGCGGCGGCGGCTGTCTCCGCCGAGTGCGATTTCGACCTGCTGTTGCGGGCAGGCGCCCAGGTGGGGGCAAAAGCGTCGCCTGCCAACATCCGCCGGATGACGCCGCTCGGCCAGAGGATCGCCGTCGCCCGCGACATCGCCTTTGCCTTTTGCTACGAGCACATGCTGCTCGGCTGGCGGCGGCGCGGTGCGGAAATCTCCTTCTTTTCGCCGCTTGCCGACGAGGCGCCCCACAGCGACGCCGATGCCATTTATCTACCGGGCGGCTATCCGGAGCTGCATGCCGGCACCATCGCGTCGGCCGCCAGGTTCCAGGCGAGCATGCGCGACGCGGCCGACCGTGGTGTTCGCATCTTCGGCGAATGCGGCGGCTACATGACACTTGGCGAAGGGCTGATCGATGCCTCCGGGACGCCCCATCAGATGCTGGGATTGCTGCCCGTCGTCACCAGCTACGAGACCCGCAAGCGGCATCTCGGCTATCGCAGGGTGACGCCGCTCGCCGGGAGTTATTTCGAGGCGCCGATGAAGGCCCACGAGTTTCACTATTCGACAGTCGTGTCTGAGGGTGAGGCCGATCCGCTGTTTGCCGTTACCGACGCGCTCGACAACGATCTCGGCACGGCTGGTCTGCAGCGCGGCAATGTGGCTGGTTCCTACATGCATCTGATCGATCTGGCGGGCGTGGACGGATGACCGGCCGGATCGTCCATGGCGGCGGCGTCACCGCTGCGGCGCGCCTCCATGGCGGCAGCGCCGACGAATGGCTCGACCTGTCGACCGGCATCAATCCCAATGCGATAAAGATCCCGCCAATACCTGAAAGCGTGTGGCACCGGCTGCCCGACCAGCACGTGGTGGAGCGCGCCCGGCTGGCGGCGCAAGCCTACTATCGCTGCGGCGAGTGCCTGCCCTTGGCCGTGCCGGGCACGCAGTCCGTCATCCAGCTTTTGCCGCGCCTGGTGCCGGCAGGCCGACGTGTGGCCGTGCTGTCGCCGACCTATGGCGAGTATGGGCGGGTCTTTGCGCAGGCCGGCTTCGCGGTGGACGAGATCGCCGATCTCGACGCCGTGACGGACGCGCATGGTCTGGTGGTCGTCGTCAATCCCAACAATCCGGACGGTCGCCTTCACGCCGCCGACCGGCTGATGGCGCTGCAGCGTCGATTGCGCGGACAGGATGCCTGGCTGGTCGTCGACGAGGCCTTTGGCGACACGGTGCCGGAGGCGAGCCTTGCGCCCGGGGCGTTCGGGCCAGCGCATGCATCCGGGCTGCGGGCTTCCGACACCGGCAATCTGGTGATCTTCCGTTCGTTCGGTAAATTCTTCGGGCTGGCCGGGATCAGGCTTGGTTTCGTGATCGCCGACCGATCCCTGCAGGATCGGTTCGAGGAGTGGCTCGGGCCCTGGGCGGTGTCCGGGCCGGCCCTCTGGCTGGCAGCGGCGGTGCTTGCCAACGATACGGCGGAGATCGGGCGGCGCATCGCCGAGCGCCATCGGGCGCTTTGCACGGTGCTTGCCGATGCAGGACTATCGGTTGCCGGCGGCACCGGCCTCTTCGCCCTCGTCGCCCACCGGCGCGCCGCAGCCATTCACGAGCATCTCTGCCGCCACCATATTTTGGTCCGCAAATTCGACTACGATCCGGAGTGGCTGCGTTTCGGGCTCACCGCAGATACGCAACAGGATCGGCGGCTGGCATCCGCGCTCACCGGATTGACACCATGATGATCGATGAACACCTGCTTATTCTCGTGCTGGCGCTGCTGCTCGACCGGATCGTCGGCGATCCCGACTGGCTCTGGACGAGACTGCCCCATCCCGTTGTCCTGTTCGGCAAGGGGATCGCGTTTGTCGACAAGCGCTACAACCTGCCGCGGCTTTCGGCCGCCGACCGCCGTCGAAACGGGCTGGTGTCGATCCTCGCATTGCTGGCGCTGAGCGCCCTTGCCGGTGGCGTCCTGCATGCCGCATTCGGGCTGTTCGGCTGGGTCGGGTTGCTCGGGGAAGCGGTGCTCGTGGCCGTGTTCCTGGCGCAGAAGAGCCTGGCCGACCACGTGACGGCGGTCTCGGACGCGCTGCGGCAGGAGGGGCTGGAAGGCGGACGCCGGGCGGTGTCGCGCATTGTCGGTCGCGATCCCGAGACGCTCGACGAGCCCGCCGTCTGTCGTGCCGCCATCGAAAGCCTGGCCGAGAATTTTTCCGACGGCGTGGTGGCGCCGGTGCTGTGGTATGCGGTTTTCGGCCTGCCGGGCCTGCTGCTCTACAAGATGCTCAACACGGCCGATTCGATGATCGGCCATAAATCCGTGACCTATATCGATTTCGGCCGGGCCTCGGCGCTGCTCGACGACATTGCCAACTGGCCGGCGGCGCGGCTTTCGATCCTGCTGATCGCTCTTGGCGCCATGGTCCGGCGCGGCGTGACGGCGCTCAACAATTCCTTCCGCATTGCTGCGCGCGACGGTGGCCTGCACCGGTCGCCGAATTCCGGCAGGCCCGAGGCTGCCATGGCCGGAGCCCTCGATATCCAGCTCGCCGGTCCTCGCATCTATGCCGGGGAGACGGTGCGCGAACCGATGATCAACGGCGCCGGCCGCGAGAAGGCGACCGTCGGGGATGTCGAAGCGGGCGTGCTGATCTTCAACACGGCCTGCAGCGTGCTGGCGCTGGCAACTCTGGTGGGCTTCCTGGCGTTACTTTGATTTCTTAATAAAGATTAATCTAATTTTGATGTCGCCGACCATCTGGCGACATCTCGACAAATTAATTCAATATAGAAAAGTTCGTGTTATTCCTGTCGCAGTCGAAATTGCTCGTTCCGAAGCAACGACCGAGGGGAAAGTCATGAAGAAGTCGCTCGCTGCAGCTGCAGCCACGCTGTTCGTCTGTTTTTATGCCATTTCCGCCGAAGCCTCCGCGCTTCTGGCCCGCATCGATATTGCCGCGCAGACGATGACCGTCAGCAAGGACGGCATCACCCGCTACCAGTGGAAAGTGTCGACGGCCCGTCCGGGCTACGTGACGCCGACCGGCAATTACACCGCCAAATGGCTGTCGCGCGACCATCACTCGAAGAAATACGACAATGCACCGATGCCCTATGCCGTCTTCTTCAACGGTGGCTATGCGGTGCATGGCACCAACGAGGTGCGCCGTCTCGGCCGTCCGGCGTCGCATGGCTGCGTTCGCCTCGACACGGAGAATGCCGCATTGTTCTTTGCCATGGCGAGCGAGGTCGGGCTCGAGAATACACGCATTGTTATCAGTCACTAGATTGTCGGCCGCCCCGGCAGGGTCAGCTGCCAAATTTTGGGAAGGCTGTCGCAGAGACCATTGGCTTTTGGCAAGGATTTCCCTATGACGAAGGTCGAAAGATCATTTGAAGAGGTACTGGCGTGACTGCTACATTCGACAAGGTTGCCGACATCATCGCGGAAACGAGCGAAAT
Organism: uncultured Sphingomonas sp.; assembly: GCA_964658415.1. Taxonomy (GTDB): domain Bacteria; phylum Pseudomonadota; class Alphaproteobacteria; order Rhizobiales; family Rhizobiaceae; genus Rhizobium. The sequence goes on from CAZZZI010000145.1 coordinate 6,416, forward strand.
CGACCGGGCGACGATTACGCCGGAAAGTCACACGATTGACGATCTCGGCATCGACAGCCTCGATTTCCTCGACATCGTTTTTGCGATCGACAAGGAATTCGGCATCAAGATTCCGCTGGAAAAGTGGACGCAGGAAGTCAACGAAGGCAAGGTTTCGACCGAGGAATATTTCGTCCTGAAGAACCTCTGCGCCAAGATCGACGAGCTGCGCGCCGCCAAGGCCTGAGCCATCGCTGCATTTCTGCCAACGCCCTGCCGCTTCGCATAGGACGGCCGGGCGGTTTTGTTCTCAGGACTATCTTCCGCCTGCCTAGCTTTGTCCGGGCGGGTCGGATCGGAGAGTACCATGCTGCTGGAATACTTCCAGATGATCGACCGGATCGAATCCGTCGACCTATCCAAGGGGCTGTTGAAGGCGCGGTCCGTCGTGCCGGCCAAGAGCCCGGTTTTCGAAGGCCATTTTCCCGGCATGCCGCTGGTCCCCGGCGTTCTCCTGATCGAGACCATGGCGCAGGCATCCGGCATGCTCGTGCTTGCGGCGACGGACTTTTCCGCCATGCCGTTCCTGATGACCGTCGATGGCGCCAAGATGCGCGCCTTTGTAGAGCCCGATGCGGTGCTCGACATCGAGGCAATCCTGGAGCATGACGGATCCGGTTATGCGGTGACCAAGGCGAAAATCATGGTCGCCGGCAAGAAGGTCTGCGATGCGCAGTTGAAGCTGCGCACGCTGCCGTTTAATGAGGTGCCGCTGGCCGATATCGTTCGCAAGCGCGCCATGGAAGTCGGGCTATTCGACGCCATTGCCGCCAACGCCTGAACGGGTTTGGCGATCAGCGACGCAGCCGAAAGGAATGATGTATGAGCAAGGCTCCCAATGACGTCGTCATCACAGGCGTCGGTATCGTAACCTGCCAGGGCGTCGGCAAGGATGCGCACGTAGCGCTGCTGACCGCAGGTGCTGCGCCGGCTGTTGTCGTCGAGATGGAAAAGTTCAAGCCCTATCCGGTGCACCCGCTGCCCGAGATCGACTGGTCGCAGCAGATCCCCAAGCGCGGCGATCAGCGCCAGATGGAGAACTGGCAGCGCATCGGCGTTTTCACGGCCGGCCTGGCGCTGGACGATGCCGGCTTCAAGGATAATTTCGAGGCCTGCGGCGCGATGGACATGATCGTGGCTGCCGGCGGCGGCGAGCGCGACATTACTGTCGATACGCTCATCGTCGACGAGGGCCTGAAGCGCAATGACCGGGAGCTGATGCTCAACGAGAAGCTGACCACGGAACTGCGGCCGACGCTGTTTCTGGCCCAGCTGTCGAACCTTCTCGCCGGCAATATCTCCATCGTCCACAAGGTGACCGGTTCGTCGCGCACCTTCATGGGCGAAGAAGCGGCCGGCATTTCGGCCGTCGAGACCGCCTTTCATCGCATCAAGTCCGGCGAATCGACCCATGCGCTGGTGGGCGGCGCCTTTTCCGCCGAGCGGCTGGACATGATCCTGCTATTCGAATCGATCGGTGGCCATAGCGTTGGCGATTGGCAGCCCCTTTGGTCGCGCAGCAAGGGTAGCGGCGGCGGCATGATCGTTGGCTCGCTCGGCGCCTTCCTGGTGCTGGAATCGCGGGCCCAAGCCGAAAGCCGTGGCGCCGCGATCTATGCGACCATCGATGCCATCGAAGGCGATCGGGGCAGCCGCGACGACGGCAAGTTCGAATCCCGTCTCGAGCGGTTGCTCGAGCCAGCCAAGGCCTCCGGCAGCGAGACGATCGTGTTCTCCGGAAGCTCCGGCATGCACGAGATCACGGCCCGCGAAAAGGCGGTGCTGGACAAGGCCCTGCCTGAGGCCGCGATCCGGGGCTATGGCGGCGTGACCGGCCATGGCCTGGAAACACAGTTTCCGCTCGGGCTCGCCTTTGCCGCGCTGGCGCTGGCCAACAAGGCCAAGGTGCCCGCCTTCGATTCCGCCCATGAAAAGCCGATGGGCGCAGCCGCCCGCACGGCCATCGTGACGACCGTCGGCCACACGCGCGGCGAGGGCGTTGCCGTCCTCACCGCCGAAGCCTGAGGAGTGACTAGCATGACTTCTGCTGCCTATAGGGACCACCTCGGACGCCCGATCGTCGCCGTGACAGGCATGGGGATCATCACCTCGCTCGGCCAGGGCCTGAAGGACAACTGGGATGCGCTGACATCGGGCGTCTCCGGTATCCATGCCATCACGCGCTTTCCGACCGACAACATCTCGACCCGCATCGCGGGCACCGTCGATTTCATCGAAGTTCCGGTTTCAAACGCCGTCGAGCGCTCCTATGCCTTTGCCCGCGAGACGACCGTCGAGGCACTGGCCCAGGCGGGCCTGTCCGGCGATTTCAATGGGCCGCTGTTCCTCGCCGCACCGCCGATCGAGCCGGAATGGAGCGCGCGCTTCGCGCTCGGCGACCGTTCGCCGCCGGCCGATCATCCGGGCGATGCCTATGAGCGCTTCCTGACGGCCATGCGCGAGCGTCCCGATCCGTCCTTCCACGAGGCTGCCTCGTTCGGGGCCATCTCGGAGCGGCTGTCCGACCGGTTCGGCACGCGCGGCCTGCCGGTGACGCTGTCGACGGCCTGCGCCTCGGGTGCGACCGCGATCCAGCTCGGCATCGAGGCGATCCGCCAGGGCCGCACCAACCGGGCTTTGACGGTTGCCACCGACGGCTCGCTCAGCGCCGAGGCGCTGATCCGCTTTTCGCTGCTGTCGGCGCTGTCGACGCAGAACGATCCGCCGACCAAGGCCTCCAAGCCGTTCAGCAAGGACCGCGACGGCTTCGTCATCGCCGAGGGTGCGGCGACGCTGGTGCTGGAATCGCTGGAATCGGCCGTTGCTCGCGGCGCCAAGATCCTCGGCATCATGAAGGGTGCCGGCGACAAGGCCGACAGTTTCCACCGCACGCGCTCTTCTCCGGATGGCGCGCCGGCGATTGCCACGATCCGCGCGGCGCTGGCCGATGCCGGCATGGCCGAGACCGACATCGGCTATATCAACGCGCACGGCACCTCGACGCCGGAAAACGACAAGATGGAATATGGCGCCATGCTGGCCGTGTTCGGCGAGCGGCTGGCGAAGATCCCCGTTTCGTCCAACAAGTCGATGATCGGCCATACCCTGACGGCGGCCGGTGCCGTGGAGGCGGTGTTCTCGCTGCAGACGATGCTGACGGGCACCCTGCCGCCGACCATCAACTACGCCATCCCGGACACCAGCATCGACCTCGACGTGGTGCCCAACGTCAAGCGCGAGACGCAGGTGCATGCCGTGCTGTCGAACTCGTTCGGCTTCGGCGGACAGAATGCCAGCCTTGTCATGGCGCTCGATCCGGCCTGAGGGCCTTCGTTTAATCCGAAACGTCGTCCGGCCCGTAAGGTCGGATGACGGCGACCGGTTTCGTTGCTTGCCATCCGTGGCGGCAACGACCGTGTTGCGTCAACGGAATGGCTTCCAGTTCAGGCTGAAATGCTCTAGAGCCTGTCGCCACATGATTTACTTGATAACGCCTTCGGGCGGAGGGCTTTTCCATGCGTGCTTTGCAACTCGTCGACGACCGCAAGCTTGAGATCACCGACCTGCCGGAGCCGGACGCTCCCGGCCCCGGGGAGGTGACGCTCCGCGTCAAGGCCGTCGCACTCAACCATATCGATGTCTGGGGCTGGCGTGGCATGGCCTTTGCCAAGCGCAAGATGCCGCTGGTCATCGGCGCCGAAGCCTCCGGCGTGGTCGAGGCCATCGGCCCCGGCGTGTCCAGCGTACTGCCGGGCCAGCTGGTGTCGATCTATGGCGCTCGCACCTGCGGCCTCTGCCATCACTGCCGCGCCGGCCGCGACAATCTCTGCGAAAATGTCAGCGGCGTCCACGGCTTCCACCTTGACGGCTTCGCTCAGGAAAAGGTTAACCTGCCGGCCCGCCTGCTGGTGCCGGCACCTCCCGGCGTCGATGCCGTTGCAGCCGCCCTTGCGCCCGTGACCTTCGGCACCGTCGAGCACATGCTGTTCGACAATGCCAAGCTGCAGTCGGGCGAGACCATTCTCATCCACGCCGGCGGTTCCGGCATCGGCTCGGCGGCGATCCAACTGGCGAAGAACATCGGCTGCACCGTTATCACGACCGTTGGCTCCGACGACAAGATCGAGCGGGCGAAGACGCTCGGCGCCGATCACGTCATCAACTATCGCGTCGACCGTTTCGAGGGCGTTGTCCGCAAGCTCACCAAGAAGAAGGGCGTCGACGTCGTCTTCGAACATGTCGGCAAGGACACGTTTGGACAGTCGATGTTCTGCCTGAAGCGCGGCGGCCGGCTGGTCACCTGCGGCTCGACATCGGGCGTCTCCACGGAAATCAACCTGATGATGCTGTTCCAGCAGCAATTGAAGCTGCTCGGCTCGTTCGGCTGCCGGATGGAAAACATGGCCGACGCCATGCAGAAGATGGCGCGCGGCTACGTGCATCCCGTCATCGATACCGAAGTGCGCTTCGACGACATCGACAAGGCGCTGGAGCGCATGGAGTCGCGGCAGATCTTCGGCAAGATCATCCTGAAGATGGACTGACCGGTGAAGCTATTCATCACCCGGATCGTTCTTGCTTTCCGGCGCTTCCGCCAATGGCTGGTCGCGCAGATCGCCTTCGGATTCCTGAATTTCCTGAAGCTGTTTCCGGCCGATGGCGGCATTCGCTTTGCCGATTGGCTGATGCGCAAGCTCGGCCCGCGCACGAGCCGGCATACGCTGATGCTCACCAATCTCCACAATGCCTTTCCGGACAAGAGCGAGGAGGAGGTTGAGGCGATCGCCTTGGCGAGCTGGGGCAGCATGGGACGGCTTGCGGCAGAATATGTCTTCCTCGACCGGCTGTTCGATTTCGACCCCGAGAAGACCGAGCCGGGCCGCATCGAGGTTTCCGGCATTCCGATCTTCCTCGAGCTGCGTGAAAATCCGCGGCCGTTCATCGTGTTCACGGCCCATACCGGCAACTTCGAGCTTCTTGCGGTGGCCAGTGCCGCTTTCGGGCTCGATGTGACCGTGCTGTTCCGGCCGCCGAACAATCCCTATGTCGCCAAGAAGGTCTATGATTTCCGCGCCAAGCGGATGGGCCATCTGGTGCCGTCGCATGCCGGCTCGTCCTTTGCGCTCGCCCGCCAGCTGGACGAAGGCGGCAGCGTCGGCGTGCTTGTCGACCAGAAATTCCGCAAGGGACTGCGGACAAAATTCTTCGGTCGCGACGTCAAGACGAACCCGTTGTTGCCAAAACTGGTCCGGCAGTTCGAATGCGAGGTCTATCCGGCCCGCTGCAT
>CAZZZI010000146.1:0-11500 GCA_964658415.1 uncultured Sphingomonas sp.
TTGCCTATGGTGCAAGCCGACAAGCTGTTTGCCATGCTCGCGACCTTCGATGATCCCCGCCTACGGCAGGCCGCCGCACGGCACTTCGGACTTCCTGACTTGCCAGAAATCATGGACGTGACGTTCAAGGATCGCTTGAGCCTCGGCGACCATGACGTGCTTGCAAGCTTCGGTGCGGAAAATCCGCGTTACCGCGCCGGGATAACGGCGGCGATGCAGGCGTACGGGCTCCACATCTATTCCAACTACAGGCCGACAGCCGATTGGTTTCTCGCCGGCCTCGAGCACTACGGCAACGCAGGCGGCTCAGCCTTGCTTTACCTGCTGATCGATCATCCACAGGACGATCCGGTTCTCGACACCGTCATCGAGACGGGTTGGTTGCCGGACAAGGACCGCAATAGCAGCGACGAATATCCGAATGCCCGGCCGTTCTACGTCCGCGCTGCCCTGTTGCACCTTGCGCGCCATAAGCCCGACCTACTCGCGGCCTGGCTGGCGCCGGAAGCGGTCGCCCGTTGGAGCGATATGGCTTACGACCGGGAAACATTCCGCCTGCTCAAGCGGCGCATTGGTGCAGCGTCCCGCGACTGATCATCGTTTCGGTGTTCCATGGGCCGCCTGAGCGCGTTCGAATGACTATTTTTTCGGGCAGTTATCGGCCCGATCGCATCATCAGCCTGGTCCGGCAATGGCTCCTGCCGCGAGGCATAGCCTCTGATTGCCCAGTCGAACCTTGGGCAACTCACTGATTGTCCATCACTCCCGCTTGACATATGTGAGAGGGTTCGTAGATTCGCCAGGAAGAATTTGGAATAGGGAGCTCGTCAATGAATATGGACCTGTCGCGGCGCAGCTTCTTGAAGCTGGCCGGAGCAGGTGTCGCGGCAACATCTCTCGGTGCCATGGGCTTCAGCGAGGCTGAAGCAGCAGAGGTCGCGCATGTGCGGCCCTTCAAGCTCACCACCACCACAGAGACACGCAACACCTGTCCTTACTGCTCGGTCGCTTGCGGCATCATCATCTATTCGAAGGGTGACCTTCGAAAGGGTGAAAAGGCCGATATCGTCCATATCGAAGGCGACGTGGATCACCCGACCAACCGCGGGACGCTCTGTCCCAAGGGGGCGGCGCTGAAGGATTTCGTCAAGTCGCCGACCCGTCTCCAGTATCCGATGTTGCGCAAGCCCGGCTCCGACAAGTTCGAGCGGATCTCCTGGGACCAGGCGCTCGACCGCATCGCACGGCTGATGAAGGACGACCGCGACGCAAACTTCGTCTCCAAGAACGCTGCCGGCGTTCCGGTCAACCGCTGGACGACGACGGGCATGCTGGCTGCGTCCGCGACCACCAACGAGACAGCCTGGGCGACGTTCAAGTTCGCCAAGGGAATGGGAATAGTCGGTTTCGATAATCAGGCTCGCGTCTGACACGGCCCAACGGTGTCCAGTTTGGGCCCAACATTTGGCCGTGGCGCGATGACGAACGCCTGGACCGACATTAAGAATACAGACCTCGTGGTCGTCATGGGCGGCAACGCGGCAGAAGCGCATCCGTGCGGCTTCAAATGGGTGACGGAAGCCAAGGCCCATCGCGGCGCCAAGCTGATCGTCGTCGACCCGCGCTATACGCGGACAGCCTCCGTCTCGGACTATTATGCGCCGATCCGCCAGGGGTCCGACATCGCGTTCCTCAACGGCGTGATGAAATACTGCATCGATAATGACAGGGTGCAGTGGGAGTACATGAAGGCGTTCACTAACGCCTCCTACATCGTCAAGGATGGCTACGGCTACAAGGACGGCCTGTTCACCGGCTATGACGAGGAAAAGCGCGACTATGACCGGTCGAGCTGGGACTATGTCATCGGCGATGACGGCTTCGTCACCATGGACCCGACGCTGCAGCATCCGCGCTGCGTTTGGAACCTGCTGAAGGAGCATCTGGCGCCCTATACGCCGGAACTGGTCGAGACCATCTGCGGCACGCCGAAGGAGAAATTCCTCAAGGTCGCCGAGATGATCTCGGAATGCTCGACGCCGACCAAGACGATGACGTCGATGTATGCGCTGGGCTGGACCCAGCACAGCCACGGCTCGCAGAACATCCGTGCGATGGCGATGCTGCAGCTGATCCTCGGCAATATCGGCGTGCGCGGCGGTGGCATGAATGCGCTTCGCGGCCATTCCAACATCCAGGGTCTGACCGATCTCGGCCTGATGTCGCATCTTCTCACCGGCTATCTGACGATGCCGAGCGAGAAGGAAATCGACTTCTCGACCTATATGTCGACGCGGCAGTTCAAGCCGTTGCGGCCCGGCCAGACCAGCTACTGGCAGAACTACAAGAAGTTCATGGTCTCCTTCCAGAAGGCGATGTGGGGCGATGCCGCACGCGCCGACAACGACTGGGCCTTCGAATACCTCCCCAAACTCGACGTGCCGTCCTACGACGTGCTGCGCATGTTCGAGATGATGTATGAGGGCAAGGTCAACGGCTATCTCTGCCAGGGCTTCAACCCGATCCTCGCCTTCCCCAACCGGGCGAAGAACACGGTCGCCCTGTCGAAGCTGAAATGGCTCGTGACCATGGATCCGCTCGAGACCGAGACGGCCCGCTTCTGGGAAAACCACGGCGACTTCAACGACGTCGATACTGCTTCGATCCAGACCGAAGTCATCCAGCTGCCGACGACCTGCTTTGCCGAGGAAGAGGGGTCTCTGACCAACTCAGGACGCTGGCTACAATGGCACTGGGCCGGCGGCACGCCGCCGGGCGAGGCCCAGCACGATACGTTCATCATCGCGCAGATCTTCCGGCGCATGCGGGACCTGTATCGCAAGGAGGGCGGGGCCTATCCGGACCCGATCCTCAACATGTCGTGGGAATACGCCGACCCCAACGAACCGACGCCGGAGGAACTGGCCAAGGAGATCAACGGCCGCGCGCTCGTCGATGTCATGGACCCGACCGATCCGACCAAGGTTCAGGTGGCTGCCGGCAAGCAGGTTGTGAACTTCTCGCAACTGCGCGACGATGGCACCACGATGTGCGGCTGCTGGATCTATTCCGGCAACTTCAACGAGCAGGGCAACAACATGGCCCGGCGCGACAATCACGATCCGGACGAAACCGGCGCCTATCTGGGCTGGACCTTCGCCTGGCCGCTGAACCGTCGCACGCTCTATAACCGCGCGTCCGCGGACCTTCAGGGCAAGCCCTGGGATCCGAGCCGCAAGATCATCGAGTGGGACGGCGCAAAATGGAGCGGCTACGACGTTCCGGATATCGCGCCGACGGCAAAGCCTGGCGATGTCGGACCGTTCATCATGAACCAGGAAGGCACTGCCCGCCTGTTCACGCGCGGCATGATGCGTGACGGGCCGTTCCCGGCGCATATGGAGCCCTTCGAGTCACCGGTCGAGAACGTCTTCAATCGCAAGATGCGCGGCAACCCCGTTTCGCGCATTTTCAAGACGGATGCGGCGCAGCTCGGCACATCGGCCGAGTTCCCCTATGCGGCGACTTCGTACCGGCTGACCGAGCATTTCCACTACTGGACGAAGCACAACCGCGTGAATGCGGCGCTTCAGCCGGAGTTCTTCGTGGAGATCTCGGAGGAGCTCGCCAAGGAGAAGGCGATCGAAAACGGCTCATGGGTCCGCGTCTGGTCCAAGCGTGGGTCGATCAAGGCGAAGGCCGTGGTCACCAAGCGTATCCGGCCGCTGATCTGCGACGGCAAGCCGGTGCATATCGTCGGTATCCCGCTGCATTGGGGCTTTACCGGTGCTGCGAAGAAGGGCTTCGGTCCCAATTCGCTGGCTGCCTTTGTCGGTGACGCCAATATCGAGACGCCGGAATCCAAGGCGTTTCTGGTCAACATCGAACCCTCGACTGCACCCAAGGACAAGGAGGCTTCAGTATGATGGACAGTCCACGTACAGCCGTCAGCAACCCGCCGGTGCAGCCGATGGACAGCAACCTGACGCAGAAGGACCTGATCCGTCGTTCGGCGACCGGCGAACTGCCGCCGCTCGAGCGGCAGCTCACCCCAGTCGCCAAGCTGATCGACGTGTCGAAATGCATCGGCTGCAAGGCCTGCCAGTCGGCCTGCGTCGAGTGGAACGACACGCATCCCGAGGTTGGCGAAAATGTCGGGACCTACACCAACCCCCACGACCTCAGCGAGAACATGTTCACGCTGATGCGCTTTACCGAGTGGGTGAACCCGGAAACCGACAATCTCGAATGGCTGATCCGCAAGGACGGCTGCATGCATTGCGCCGATCCGGGCTGCCTGAAGGCCTGCCCGGCTCCGGGTGCCATCGTCCAGTATTCAAACGGCATCGTCGATTTCGTCCACGAGAACTGCATCGGCTGCGGTTATTGCGTGAAGGGCTGTCCCTTCAACATTCCGCGGATCTCGAAGGCCGACCACCGCGCCTACAAGTGCACGCTCTGTTCTGACCGTGTTGCCATGGGCCAGGGTCCGGCCTGCGCCAAGGCCTGTCCGACGCAGGCAATCGTGTTCGGCACCAAGGACGACATGAAGAAGCATGCGGAGGAACGCATTGCCGACCTGAAGTCGCGTGGCTATGCCAATGCCGGTCTCTACGACCCGCCGGGCATCGGCGGCACGCATGTCATGTATGTGCTGCACCACAACGACAAGCCGCATATCTACGCTGATCTGCCGGACAATCCGAAGATCTCGGCTGTTGTCGAAACCTGGAAGGGCGCGACGAAATATGCGGGCCTTGCCGTGATGGGGCTCGCCGCTGCCGGCTCTATCCTGCATGGCCTGTTCGGAAGGGCTAACCGCGTCTCCAAGCATGAGGAAGAAGAAGCCATCAAGGCGGTCGACGAAGCGGCCGAACACGGCGACAAACGCGTGGAGGACGCGTGATGGGGATGTTTACCAAGACCACCAGCGGCGAAGACGCCATCCATCGCGGACCGCCGATGACGGTGGTCCGCTACGGGCCGGGCAAGCGCATCAACCACTGGATCACGGCGATCAGCCTGATCCTGCTGCTTCTGTCCGGGCTGTCCATGTTCCATCCGTCGCTGTTCTTCCTGACCGGGCTGTTCGGCGGCGGGCAGACGACGCGGTGGATCCATCCGTGGATCGGCGTCGTGCTGTTCATCTCCTTCTTCATCCTGTTTGCGCAGCTGTGGAAATTGAATATCCCGAACCGTGACGACGTCAAATGGGCGTCGCAGATCGGCGACGTGATCGGTGGGCACGAGGAACGGTTGCCGGAGCTCGGCAAATACAATGCCGGCCAGAAGTTCATCTTCTGGGGCATGGGGGCGTTGATCCTCGTGCTGATCGCGACCGGGCTCATCGCTTGGGAGCAGTATTTCGGCACTTGGACGAGCATCCCGACGCAGCGCATCGCGTTGCTCGTCCACTCGCTGGCAGCCGTTGCCATCATCCTGATCTTCATCCTGCATGTCTATGCGGCGATCTGGACGCGCGGCACGCTGCGCGCGATGACCCGTGGCACGGTCACCGGTGGGTGGGCCTGGCGCCACCACCGCAAGTGGGTCAAGGAATTGGCTGGACGTCGCCGCATCGATTCGGCAAAGTAATTGTAAGAGTTTCGTGGCCGGTCCGGTCCTTCGAGGTGAAATGTCGACATCGACCATACAGCCCGATCCGTCAGCGATCGGTGGCATCGCCAAGGCGCCTTTCGCGCTGATGCCTGATCCTGCGAGATTGTTCACGGCCCGCGCAAAACGTTTCCAGGTTCTGGCTGGCAGCAGCCGGCTGTCTTCCTACCTGCAGTTTCTCTCCGGCATCGCTACGATCCAGGCGGAACTGCTGGAAAGCCTTCCGCCGCTTCCGCCATTCGATGCCGAGCATCTGGAACGCGCCCGGGCCAACGCCATGCCGCCGATCGACCGTGCGATTTTTGCATCGTCTCCGGAGGCGATTGCAACCGTGCGGGCGTTCTTGGATCGGGCCGGTGGGCTCGAAAAGCCTGCCGCTGCTGCAGAGGCGCTGGCGCAGGTCAGGGATGCCGATGACGAAACGCTGCAATGGATGATCGGCAACGTGAACGCCGGCACCATGCCTGTCGATAGCATCGCCCACCACGTCTACATTGCCGCTGCCATCCAGGTGCATGCCGCAAGGCTTGCCGCCATGCTCGATGCAAAACAGCTCGTGCCAGTCAGCATCGGCGTCTGCCCGGCTTGCGGCGGCGCGCCGGCGGGCTCGATGGTGATCGGCGTGCACGGCGCCGAGGGTGCCCGCTACGCCTGTTGCTCCTCCTGCTCGACGATGTTCAACGAAGTGCGCGTCAAGTGCATTGCCTGCGGCTCCACCAAGGGCGTCGGATACCGCGCGGTCGAGACCGGCGACGAAGAGGCGACAGTGAAGGCGGAAGTCTGCGACGCCTGCCACAGCTGGACGAAGATCCTCTACCAGATCAAAAACCCGTCGCTCGAGATGATTGCCGACGACGTCGCCAGCCTCGGCCTCGATCTCTTGATGAAAGACACCGATTATCGTCGCGCCGGGTTCGATCCGTTCCTGATCGGGTACTGACGCCATGGGTGGACTAGCCGATCTCAGGGCGCTGCCGTCCGTCGACCAGATGCTGAAGACGCCGTCCGTGACGCCGCTTGTCGAACGCCACGGGCGCGCTGTCGTCACCGAAGAACTGCGGCAGGTCCTGTCCGAAATCAGGCAGGCGGTGCGAAGCGGCAGCGCCGTGCCGGGCGAGGACGGTGTTCTGGCGTCTCTCAGCGACCGTCTCGGCTACCGCGACCGGTCGAACCTGCGCCCCTTGTTCAATCTCACCGGTACGGTGCTGCATACCAATCTCGGGCGCGCGCTTCTGGCCGAGGAGGCGATCGCTGCGGCTGTGGACGCGATGCGCGACGCGGCGGCGCTGGAATTCGATCTCGATACCGGCCGGCGCGGCGAGCGCGACAGCCATTTGCGCCAGCTTCTCTGCGAACTGACGGGCGCCGAAGACGCGACGCTGGTCAACAACAATGCCGCAGCCGTGCTGATCGCACTGAATGCCGTCGGTGCCGGCCGCCAGGCGATCGTCTCGCGCGGCGAGTTGATCGAGATCGGCGGCGCCTTTCGGATGCCTGATATCATGGAGCGTGCCGGCGTCGCGCTGAAGGAAGTCGGCACCACGAACCGGACCCATCCCAAAGACTACATCAACGCAATCGGGCCGGACACGGCGCTGATCCTCAAGGTGCATACGTCCAACTACCGGATCGAGGGTTTTACGGCCGAAGTCTCCGGTGGCGATCTCGCAACCATCGCCCATGATGCAGGCGTTGTCCTCCTCAACGATCTCGGTTCCGGCACGCTGGTCGATCTCAGCCGCTATGGCCTGGCGAGGGAGCCGACGGTGCGCGAAGCGGTGGCCGAGGGCGCCGATCTCGTGACCTTCTCGGGCGACAAGCTGCTCGGCGGACCGCAGGCTGGCTTCATCGTCGGGCGCAAGGATCTGATCGCCGAGATCAACCGCAATCCGCTGAAGCGGGCGCTGCGGGTCGACAAGATCCGTATCGCAGCGCTCGAGGCGACGCTCAAGCTCTACCGCGACCCGGATCGGCTGGGCTCCCGACTGCCGACGCTGCGGCTGCTGTCGCGCAAGGAGGCCGACATCCGCGCCCAGGCGGAGCGGCTGGCGCCACAGGTCGCCATGTTGCTCCAAAGCCAGGGATGCGACGTCGCGGTCTGCGCCTGCTCGAGCCAGATCGGCTCCGGCGCATTGCCCGTCGACACGATCGCCAGCGCCGGGCTGAAGATCACGGCGGCGAGCGGCAGCGCGCTGGAGGCGCTGGCCGCCCTGTTTCGCTCGCTGGCAAGACCGATCCTCGGGCGGCTGCAGGATGGCGCCATGGTGCTCGATCTTCGCTGCCTCTCCGACGAGGCGGCGTTCCTGAAGAGCCTTGCCGAAGGGACTGGTCATGCCGGGGGAGCAGGTCATGCGCTGGCTTGACCGGTTACGGGGCGCAAAGGCGCAGCAGCCGCAGGCGGATCCGATGCAGGCGGCGCTGGCCGCTGCCAAGGCCGGCGATTACGCCACTGCTCTCTCTTTGTGGGAGCCGCTGGCGCAGGCTGGCGTCGCACGCGCCCAGAACAATATAGGCGCCTGCTTTGCCGAAGGGCTGGGCGTCCCGGTCGATCGGGCGCTGGCCAAGACCTGGCTGCATCTGTCTGCACAGGCCGGCGATCCCGTTGGCGAGCGGAATTATGCGGCCTTCCACATGCGGGATACCGAGGAGACACCCGCCGATTACGGCGTTGCCGCCGACTATTACCGCCGCGCTGCCGAACAGGGCGACGGCCCGGCCCAGGACATGCTGAGCTGGATGCTGGCCGAGGGCGAGGTGATGGCTGGCGACCCCGTGGAGGCGCGGCGATGGGCGGAAAAGGCCGCCGAGGCCGGCATTGCCGCCTCGATGACGCGTCTCGGAATGTTCTATCACAATGCGGTCGGCGTCGAACGCGATGCCGCCCAGGCAGCCCACTGGTGGAGCCTTGGGGCGCAGGCCGGCGATGCCGATGCGCAGGCGATGCTCGGCGCTGCCTTCCATCTCGGCACGGGCGTCCAGCGCGACGGCGTCGCGGCACTTTCCTGGCTGATCCGGGCGAGGGACGGGGGCAGCGAACTCGCCCGACCCTTCCACGGCCCGGTGCGCGACGGGCTTTCGGCAGACGAGATCACTGAAGCGGAACGGCTTGCCGCCATGCCGATGCAGTCTTTGCCGGGTGCTCCGGGAGATGCATCATGATTGTCGGCACGGCAGGCCATATCGACCACGGCAAGACGACGCTGGTGCGGGCGCTGACCGGCGTCGATACCGACCGCCTGAAGGAGGAAAAGGCGCGCGGCATCACCATCGAGCTTGGCTTTGCCTACGCACGCCTCGCGGCCGAGACCGTCACCGGCTTCATCGATGTGCCCGGCCATGAGCGGTTCATCCACACGATGCTCGCTGGCGCGAGCGGCATCGACTATGCGCTGCTGGTAGTGGCTGCCGATGACGGCATCAAGCCGCAGACCCGCGAACACCTCGCCATTCTCGACCTCCTCGGCATCCGTCGCGGCATTGTTGCCCTGACCAAGGCGGATCTCGCCGACGCGGCGCGCCGGGCCGAGGTCATCGCCGAGATCGACCAGTTGCTTGGGGGAACGTCGCTTGCCGGGGCCGAGGTCCTGCCGGTGTCGGCCGCGACCGGCGAGGGGATCGATATTCTTTCCGAGCGGCTGGCGGCAGCCGAGACTGCGACCACGGCAGCGAGTTCCGCCGGTCGGTTCAGGCTAGCCGTCGACCGCTGCTTCACGCTGTCGGGTGCCGGCACCGTCGTCACCGGCACGGTGCTGTCCGGCTCGGTTTCGGTCGGCGATCAGGTGACGGTCTCGCCCTCCGGCATCACCGGCCGCGTGCGCTCCATCCATGCCCAGAACCAGCAGGTCACCCAGGGTTTTGCCGGCCAGCGCTGCGCCATCAATCTTGCCGGCGAGGCGATCAGCAAGGATGCGATCGGCCGTGGGGACATGCTGGTCGACCCCTTTCTGCATGCGCCCGCCGATCGCATCGATGCCGACCTCTCGATCCTCATTTCGGAACCGAAGGCGGTCGGCGAATGGTTTCCGGCAAGGCTGCACCATGCCAGCGTCGAGGTCGGTGCCCGCATCGTGCCGCTCGAGGGCAAAATTCTGCCGGGCGAAACGTCGCGGGTCCAGCTGGTCCTCGACCAGCCGATCGCCGCAGCCGTCGGCGACCGCTACATCCTGCGCGACGTCTCGGCGCAGCGGACGATCGGCGGCGGGCGTTTTCTCGATCTGCGCGCGCCGGCGCGCAAACGCCGCACGCCCGAGCGCCTGCAGCTGCTCGAAGCGGCGGGACGTGTCCTTGCCGGAGACGCGCTGCGTGCGGCCCTCGAGGTCGCGCCCTATCTCGTCGATCTCGGCCAGTTCGCACGCGACCGGGCGCTGTCGGAAAGCGAACTGCAGTCGGCGATTGCTGCAGCGGATGCTGCTGTGGTTGACACCGGCTCCGAGCGGTTCGCCCTATCCGAGGCGCAGAAGACCGCTTTCGGAGAAAATCTCGACGGTGTGCTCGCCGCTTTCCACGTCGACAATCCGGATCTCCAGGGGATCGGGCGCGAACGCCTGCGCCTCCAGGTCAAACCGCAGTTCCCGGCCAAGGCCTTTCTCGGGGCGTTGCGGCAGTTGCAGGCGTCCGGCCGGATCGTGCTCGAAGGGTCCTTCGTGCGGCTGCCGGGCCACGAGGTGCGCCTCAGCGATGCCGAGGAAGCGCTTTACCAGCAGATCCTGCCGCATCTGAGCGAAGACGAGCGGTTTCGCCCGCCCCGCGTGCGGGATTTTGCCGATATGCTCGGCCATGACGAGAAGGATATCCGCCGCGTGATGAAACTCTGCGCCCGGCTTGGCCGCGTCGACCAGATCAGGCACGACCACTTTTTCCTTCGCGACACCACGGCGGAGATGGTGGAGATCATTCGTGACGTCGCGGCGACGTCGGAAAACGGAGAATTTTCCGCTGCGGTCTTTCGCGATCGCGTCAACAACGGTAGGAAGGTCGCAATCGAAATCCTCGAATATTTCGATCGACAGGGGGTGACCCTGAGGCGCGGCGATATCCGCCGGGTCAACCCGCACAGGCTGGACCTTTACGCCCAGTCCGTTTCCGCGGCAGGTCAGGGAAGAGATTCGTCCCCGGTGGGGCGTCCGGACTTCAAATCCGGGTGGGGCAGCGAGGCTGTCTTGGGTGGGTTCGACTCCCATTCTCTTCCGCCAACCGGAGAGCGCTGATGGCTGCCATAACACCCGACATCAAGCCGAGAGATACGGATTTCGACGACTGGGTCATCACGACATTCGATGACGTCGGCTCGTTCACCATGCTGTTCGTGCTGGTGACGATCGGCGACACGAGCGTCGAGCCGCTGCGTTCCGCCTATCTCCATGTGATCGGCGACGAACTGCGCTGGCCCGACATGGTCTCGCTGTTTGCTGGCGCAGGCGTCGAATGGTCGGGTGCCGTGTTCTTCCGCGCCGGCCGCGAAGGCCTGGTCCCGGACCATCAGGCGAAGTCGCGGCTTGCGACGCTGACGGCCAAGCTCCACGAGGATCGCTCGCTCATCCGCGATGGGGAGTTCTTCAATGGGGACGGTCTTCGTCTGTCGATCGAGGAAGTCAAGAAGCACTGAGTGGGCGGGGACCAGAGGCTGGAGTAGCGAAGATTGCCGCCAAAGCCGTGATCCGTCGACAAGAAGCGCACAGCCCCACATCCTCATCAATCAGCCCACAAGCCTCTCCCTATGCATAGGCCCCCGATTTCCCTCACCCCTGTGCTCGTCACAGCGATCCAGTGCGCCCAAGTCCTTGGGCGAGAGACTTTCATCCAGGGGAGAGAGTCCTTTCACGGCGCAGACGCGCCGTGGCTGGCAACTGTGTTGCTATGCCTTGGAGAAGGCTGTTTTGTCTCT
>CAZZZI010000147.1:0-11493 GCA_964658415.1 uncultured Sphingomonas sp.
GCCGCACCGCCGCCGATGGCGGCATGGAGACATCCTACGGATTTCGCGACGTGGCCGAAGGCGAGAAGCAGAGCCTCGTCAACGACGTGTTCCACAAGGTGGCAAAACGCTACGACGTCATGAACGACGTGATGTCGATGGGGCTGCACCGCGCCTGGAAAGACGCGATGATTTCGGCGCTCCATCCCCGCAAGGACCCATCCTACAAGGTGCTCGATGTTGCTGGCGGCACGGGCGATATTGCCTTCCGCATCGTCGAGGCCTCGGGCAAGCTCGCCCATGCCACCGTGCTCGATATCAACGGCTCTATGCTGGCGGTCGGCGCCGATCGTGCCGAGAAGCGCAAGATTGCCGAAAACCTCACCTTCGTCGAAGCTAATGCCGAGGACATGCCGTTCGAGGCCAACAGCTTCGACGCCTATACGATCGCCTTCGGCATCCGCAACGTGCCGCGCATCGACGTGGCCTTGAAGGAAGCCTATCGCGTTTTGAAGCGCGGCGGGCGGCTGCTGGTGCTGGAATTTTCGGAGGTCGAGCTTCCCCTGCTCGACAAGGTCTACGATGCCTGGTCGTTCAACGCCATTCCGCGCTTCGGGAAGGCGATCACCGGCGAAGCCGAGCCCTATCAGTATCTGGTCGAATCGATCCGCAAGTTCCCCAATCAGCAGGATTTTGCGACGATGATCCGCCAGGCCGGCTTCAGCCGCGTCACCTTCACAAACTATACCGGCGGCATCGCGGCGCTGCACTCCGGCTGGAAGCTTTAGGGCATGCTGCGGAAAGCCGTCCGGCAGCCTGCATTGCCTTTCAGAACACATAGAGAAACAACAGCATGAGCGCTTTCGGCGGATATTTCGGCCTCATCCGGGTGGGCTGGGTCCTTGTGCGCGAAGGCGTCGTCGAGGCCCTGCCCTCCGAAGGCTTGCCGCCGTCGGTCAGCCTTGCCAAATCCTTCGTGGCGCTGTTTGCCCGCCGGCGCTCGAAGACCAAGGCTCGCAGCGACCGGCTGTCGAAGGCGGTGGAGCGGCTGGGCCCCTCCTATGCCAAGATCGGTCAGTTCCTGGCGACGCGCCCGGATGTGGTGGGTATCGAATTTGCCAACGACCTGTCGCAGTTGCAGGACAGCATGGCCTTCTTTCCGATGGCGGCCGCCAAGGCCAATATCGAAGGATCGCTCGGCCGCTCGCTGGACGACCTCTATGCCAGCGTCGGAGAACCGATTGCCGCGGCGTCCATCGCGCAGGTCCACCCGGCTGAGGTCAGGACCGCCGAGGGTCGGCGCAAGGTGGCCATCAAGGTCATCCGCCCCGGCGTGCGCCAGCGCTTCGCCAACGACATCGCCGTCATGTACCTCGTCGCAAATCTGCAGGAACGGTTCGTCCCCTCAAGCCGGCGACTGCGACCGATCGAGGTGACGAAGGCGCTGGAGCAGACGACCAGGGTGGAGATGGATCTGCGGCTGGAAGCCTCTGCCCTCTCGGAAATCGCCGAAAACACCGCCGGGGACGAAGGTTTCCGTGTGCCGAAGGTGGACTGGGAGCGCACCGGCCGCGATGTCATCACCATGGAATGGATCGACGGCATCAAGATGTCCGACGTCGATGCGCTCAGGGCATCCGGTCACGATCTCAACCGGCTCGCCGATACGCTCATCCAGTCGTTCCTGCGCCACACGCTGCGCGACGGCTTCTTCCATGCCGACATGCATCCGGGCAACCTGTTCGTCGACCCCCAGGGCATCATCGTCGCCGTCGACATGGGCATCGTCGGACGTCTCGGCAAGAAGGAGCGGCGCTTCCTTGCAGAGATCCTCTACGGCTTCATTACCCGCGACTATCTGCGCGTTGCCGAAGTGCATTTCGAGGCGGGCTATGTTCCCGCCCATCACAACACCGAAAGCTTCGCCCAGGCGATCCGCGCCATCGGTGAGCCGATCCACGGACAGCCGGCCGAAACGATTTCGATGGGCAAGCTGCTGACCCTGCTGTTCGAGGTGACCGAGCTCTTCGACATGGAGACGCGGCCCGAGCTGGTCATGCTGCAGAAGACCATGGTCGTGGTCGAAGGCGTCTCGCGCATGCTCAACCCGCGCTTCAACATGTGGAAGGCCTCGGAGCCGGTGGTCGGCGAGTGGATCCGCAACAATCTCGGCCCGAAGCGCATCATCGGTGATGTCCAGGACGCCGTCAAAGCCGGCATCAAACTTGCCGAGGCCGTTCCCGAAATCGCCGCCAAGACCGAGCTGTTCCATCGCCAACTGCTGGCCATGAGCCAGAATGGCCTGCGCTTCGACAGCGAGACGGCAGAGGCGATCGGCAAGGCGGAGGCCCGCCACACCCGCTCAGGCCGCGTCGCGCTCTGGCTGATCGCGTTGGCACTCGTCTACATTGCCTGGAAACTGAGCTGAGACCGGACGCAAACCATTGACCGCACCGCCAGCCGGTGGTGCACCCGGGCAGCATGACACCCTTCCGAAATCGATATTGAAGAGCTGCCCGTGATACCCTGGACCCTTCTTGATACGGCATCTATCCCCAATGGCGGCGGCGAACTGCGACTAAAGCAGCGGGGACAGGAATTTTCCATCATGCTGGGCAGCAACGAGCTCATGAACAGCCGGCTGAGCGGTTCGGAACAGGCGCTTGCAACCCTCGCCTGCGACAGGATCGCCGGCAGGCCCGCGCCGCGCCTCCTGATCGGCGGGCTCGGCATGGGGTTCACGTTGCGGGCAGCCCTTGATGTCGTTGGCCCGGACGCACGGGTAACCGTGGCGGAACTCGTGCCGGCGGTCGTCTCCTGGGCGCGAGGGCCCATGGCTACCGTCTTTGCGGGAAGCCTTGAGGATCCGCGTGTGGACATCCATGAAGGCGATGTCGCAGCCGTCATCCAGGCCGCCAAAAGTAGCTACGATGCCATTCTGCTCGACGTCGACAACGGCCCGGACGGGTTGACGCACGAAGCCAATGACGGGCTCTATTCGCGCGAGGGGCTGCTCGCCGCATGCGATGCGCTTCGGCCCGGCGGCGTCCTTGCCGTTTGGTCGTCCGGCCCCGACACCAGGTTCACCAAGCGGCTCCGCGATGCCCGCTTCATGGCAGAAGAGGTTGCCACACGCGCCAACGGCAAGCGCGGCGGAGCCCGACACATGATCTGGATCGCTACGAAGCCAAGATAGGTGGGGCATTTCGGAGATTGAGCCGCAGGTACGGAGCCGCTTCATTAGCCGGCTATCATTCTCTGAAAACCGGCGTAGGATCAATGTCCGCAGATGAATTACTGCATTGAAATTGCTATGAAATTTAGCTCTAAGCGACGAATGAGGAAGCCGGATTGTATCACGACTTCCAAACGTCGTTACTTCTTTTTACGAGCGCCCTTCGGGGGCGTCGAACCATTGCCGGGACGATTGACGGCGGCAGCGGGAGGGCTGGCCGTTGCCTTTGCTGGCGCGACCGAAGCTGCCTCGGCCGTGCTTTCGGCGGGGATGTCACCGTCTGAAATTTCCTGCCAGGCCTGGAGCCAGTGGCGCATGTCTTCGCCCTGCGGACGTCCCTGCTCTTCCCAGATGCTGTAGGCTCGGTCTCTGATCCGCTGTTCGCGATCATCGTGCATGGTCGTCTCCTCCTTGTCGTGCATTGCGCCTCTCGGCAGCGATAAACTAAAGGGGCGGCAAGAAGTTCCCGTTGATTTGCATTTGCATGGTTCACAGATCGGGGCACCGTCAGCGACGATGCGTTCGTTCTCGCCTCACTGCCGATCTCGCCGCGTCCTGAACGGCATGATATTGCTGTGATCCTGGCTGGCCGGGGACGCCATTCCATCTTCGTAATTGACCTCGCAGACGAAGCCGGTGCAGCTCGTGGGAAGGTCGTCGTTTTCGCCGAAGCATCGCAGAACGCCCAGCACATCGCGATACCGGTCTTTGACGAGATGTATCCGAAAGGTTTCGCGGCAGAGGCTCCCTTCGACGATGGCCGTGTGCAGCGATTTCGCCACGCGCTCGCGGTCGACCGGGTGCAGGCTGAACAGAAGCCGCTCGATCGTGATCCCTGCCTTGAGGTCAGCCACGTCCATCGCGAAGACGCGAGCAACTTCTGCGTCCCCACGAAAGCTGTCTGCAACAATATCCCAAAGGAAAATGCCCACCCCGCCCGATGTGGCAGGGGGCAAAAAATTCCCCAAGGCAATAGCTTCATCATCCATCTTAGCCCGCTCCCAGGCCTGCACATGGACTTGTTACCTATCCGTTGCTCGCAGTCACTGCGACGCAAGACGAGTTCGAATGCCGGCCGAACGGGAAACATAGGGAGACCCCTGCACGTCGTCCATGACACAAACACGGTCGGCCATGGTACCCGCGACAGAAATGCGACACTTTAAGCGGGAAAAATTCATATTGGATATTAGAGATTTTTAAATTTCGTCCTAGACTGAAATATTGGTTGCGATTTGACGGGTGCGATGATGGTCGTCGATGGTGCCGTTCATCTGCGATCGACACCGGCCGATCATGGTTTAATCTGGATCGATGTCGCCCTCGTGCTTGTCCCCAGGATGCCGTCTGCAAGCGGCACCGTGCGGATCTTGCAGAGCCTGATCTCGTCCGCCAAGGTTTCAAGGGCCTGGATCAGTCGCACGCGGCTTTGCTCGACCAGGTGGCAATCGGCATTGCGCGTGCTGAACGTGCCCATGGCGCGAACGAAGGCATGCGATGCATTGCAGACCATGGGCAGACATTCCTCGACATAGATGTCGATTTCGATGCGTTGCAGGCTGCTTGCCAGATAGGCGAGGACCAGAGCCGGCAACTCCCGGGCGGAGGGTCCGCTTGCGACGCGAATTTTGCAGCACAGAGCCTCAAGAGCGGCGTCGCCAAGGGAACCGTGAGCGTGCTGGGGTATATCTGAAAGATCCGGGGAATGGCGCATTTCCGCTCCTTGATTCGCTTTTATGGTGCAGACGCTATCGGCGGCGCGTGAACGGGACCTTTCCCGAGATGTCCCAACTTTTCTCGGAGAAGGATTTTTTGTGAACCTGCCGGTCCGCTGCATTTTCTGGGGGTTGGCAGCCCAGGACGCCCTTCTCATACGGGTCGCTTTGTATAAAGCTTCGTCGAACTGGAAATTTGATCATGAACCACAACGCTGCCCCCGACATCCTCATCGTCGACGACGACCATGAAATCCGGACGCTGCTCAGCCGCTATCTGGAGGAGCAGGGTTTCCGCGTTTCGACCGCCGGCGACCTGCGCAGCTGCAACGAGGCACTGAACCGTCGCACGCCCGACCTTCTCGTGCTCGACGTGATGCTGCCGGATGGCTCGGGTCTCGATCTCTGCCGGGATCTCTGGGGTCGACGGCCGCGTGTGCCGGTCATTTTGCTGACGGCGCTGAAGGAAGATATCGATCGCATTCTCGGCCTCGAGATCGGTGCCGACGACTATCTCGGCAAGCCGTTCAACCCGCGCGAGCTGGCGGCGAGAATCCGTGCCGTGCTGCGCCGGTCCAACGATGAAACCGAGACGGAGCCGCAACGCCAGAGCTACGAGTTTGCTGCCATGCGGCTCGATCCGCAGTTGCGGCGCGTCACCCGGGAGAATGGCGACATCGTCGGCCTCACAGGGGCAGAGTTCGATCTGCTGAAGGCATTCCTCGAGCGCTCCGGCCGTCTCCTGTCGCGCGAGCAATTGCTCGACGTCACCCAGGGCCGCGACCGCGACCCGGCCGACCGGTCGATCGACGTGCTGATGAGCCGCCTCCGGCGCAAACTCGGCGAGACGCCGGATATGCCGATCTTCCGCACCGTGCGCAACGGCGGCTACCAGATCGTCGTCCCGGTAACAGCGGTAAGGGGCGAACCATGACATCGCTGGGGACGCGCCTTGCGCTTCTGCTGGTGACCGCCATCGTTCTGGTCGTCATCACCTCGTCGCTGGCGGCAGCGCTTGTCATGCGCGGGCCGAGGCCGGAAGAAACGATGGACCCTGTGGCGCGCCAGATGCACTGGCTTGCCAGCATTGCCGAGGACAATGTCGGCGAAGCCCGTTCGCTCGGGATGGTGATCTCGGAAAAGCCGGCCGCCGGTGACCGCGACGAACGCTTTTCCAATTTCCTGACCGAAGGGCTGAGCCGTACGGGCGAACCGCTGGACGCCTTCGTCACGAGGCAGGATACCGAACCCCATACGACGGCATCGATCCGGCTTGCCAACGGACAGTGGCTGCTGGTGCCGATGCCGAACTTCGGTCCTCCGCCCGGCGGCTGGAAGATCCTGATCGGCTGGCTCAGCCTTATCGTGGCCGGCAGCGTCGTGATCTCCGTCGTTGCCGCCTCGAAGATCACCAAGCCCTTGCGACTTCTGGAAAAAGTGCTGGGCGACGTCGGCCCCGACGGAACGCTGCCGCATGTGCCCGAGACAGGGCCGGGAGAAATTCGCGTGACGGCGCAGGTGCTGAACCGACTGTCTGCGAAGGTCAAGCGGGCCACGGAAAGTCGCATGCGGCTGGTGGCTGCCGCCGGCCACGACCTTCGGACGCCCATGACCCGCATGCGGCTGCGGGCAGAATTCATCCCCGACGATAGCGAGCGGCGGAAATGGCTTTCGGACCTCGAGGAACTCGACCAGATCGCCGACAGCGCGATCGGCCTCGTTCGGGAGGAGGTCAATCATGACAGCCTTCAGGATACCCGGCTGGACCTGGTGATAACAGGCATCGTCGCAGAACTGGCCGCGATCGGCATGAATATCTCGGTCGGTACGACACACGAGGCAACCGTGCGCGTCGGTCCGTTGGCCCTGACGCGGGCGCTCCGCAATCTGCTCATCAATGCCGCCACGCACGGAGAGACGGCCATAGTCTCGGTGACGCAGACGAACGGCATCGCAGCGGTGGAGATCAAGGATACCGGCCCGGGCATTCCCGAGGAGCGGCTGAGCCAGGTCTTCGAGCCGTTCTTCCGCATCGACATCGCGCGACAGAAATCCTTTCCCGGTGCAGGGCTCGGCATGGCGATCGCCAAGGAAATCGTCTCGCGGTTCGATGGCGAAATTGCTGTCCGAAACCGGGCGGCCGGCGGCCTGTCCCAGGTCGTCACCTTCAAGACCGCCGTTGCTGCTGAGCTACAGTCCTAGTCTAGTCTCGAGCAAGCAGTCTCGACGCACCGTTCCGGCCGGAACTGCGCTACCGCGCTCGCCTTCGAATAAACGACTCGTGCGTGAGTCGAGTAGCGGCGGACAGTCGCCCCCGCCCGTTGAAATCCCTTGAGCCTCGCCCTTCAAAACGAAATCAATGATGGGGGCGACGCCTGAAGCCGCCGCGCGTTTGCGCCGGACATTGACTAACGGGTTAGGCATATTGGGACACCACTTTCCCCGGAAAGACCTCTTTTCAGCAATGCTCGGAAATGCATGGATTTCGTTCTGCTGTAGATTTTAGGTGTTCGTTGCTGCTTTCATTGCATCGATCAGCCGGCTTCGTCACCATGCCCCACATAATGGCGAAGCTGGCCCCCCATTTTCCCCGTGCCCAGCTTCAGTCCCGAGCCAGCGCCGCGACCGGATCGAGAAGCGAGGCATTGCGGGCCGGCATGAAGCCGAAGACAACGCCGATCAGGCATGAGAAGCCGAGGGCGAACAGGATCGATCCCTGGGAATAGATCAGCGAGAAGTTGCTGCTGATCGCGTTGAAGGCGGCCCCGAATGCCATCGCGGTCGCAACGCCGATCGCCCCTCCCAGCACGCAGACGATCACCGCCTCGATGAGGAATTGCTGCAGGATGTCGCTGCGACGCGCACCGACCGCCATGCGGACGCCAATTTCCCCCACCCGTTCCGAGACCGAAACCAGCATGATATTCATCACGCCGATACCGCCGACGAACAGGGAGATGACGGCGATGGCTGCGACCAGCAGCGTCAGGGTCTGGGCCGTCGCGGTTATTGTCTTGCGGATGTCGTCGGTATTCAAAATCGAGAAATCCAGCGCTGCGTGGCGGCGCTGCAGGAATTGCGTGATGGCGCTCTGGGCGACCTCGGTCGAGGTATCGTCGGCAACCCTGACGGTGATGCTGCGCAGCGACATGTCGCCCAGGAAGCGCGTCTGGACGCTGGTATAGGGCAGGTAGACGGACAGGTTGTCGCTGGAGCCGAAGCCGCCCTGCTGCATGGCGATGACGCCGATCACCCGGACCGGCGTCTTGCCGACCAGGACAACCTGCCCGATGGGATCCAGTTCGTTGCGGTCGAACAGCGAGGATGCCGTGTTCTGGTCGATGACGGCGTTCTGCGTGATTCCCCGCACATCGCTCTCGTCGAAGAAGCGGCCCTTCGTCAGCTTCGAACCCTTGGCCGCGAAATATCCGTCGCCCACGCCGTTGACCAGCGCATTGGCCTCCTTGGCACCGAACCGCACGGTGGCGCTGGTGGAAACGGTGGGCGTCACCGCGGCGACATAGCTCAACTGCTTCAGGGCGTCGGCATCCCCGACCACCAATGTCTTGATCCGTCCGGCACGGGGATCGCCGAAACCCTTGCCGGGGAAGATCTCCAGCGTATTGGTGCCGAGGCCGCTGATATTGGACAGCACCTTCTGCTGCGTCCCCTGACCAAGCGCCACGACGCAGACGACGGAGGCGATGCCGATGATGATGCCGAGCATCGTCAGGAACGTGCGCAACCGGTGTGCTCTCAGCGCCAGTACGGCCATGAACAGGGCCTCGCGCAGGCTCGAGAGCCCGGTTCGCCAACCGGCGCGCGGGCGCTGTGCCGGCTTGTCGATGGTCGCAGCCTTCCCGGCCGGCAGACGTTGCTTTTCCGACGGGCGATCCGCAACGATGCGGCCGTCGGAAAGTTCGATGATCCGGTCGGCACGGGCGGCGACCGCCATGTCGTGTGTGACGATGATGACGGTATGGCCTTCGGCATGCAGCTCGTCGAGGATGCCAAGGACATCTTCGCCGCTTTGCCTGTCGAGCGCGCCGGTCGGCTCGTCGGCCAGAATGACGTTGCCGTTGTTCATCAGCGCCCGGGCGATGGACACCCGCTGCTGCTGGCCGCCGGAGAGCTGGCCGGGCTTGTGCCCGAGGCGATCGCCGAGTCCGAGCCGGTTCAGAAGTGCCCGCGCGCGGACGCTGCGGTCCGACGACTGCCCGGCATAGATCGCGGGCACCTCGACATTGCCGAGCGCGGTGAGTTCGGAAAGCAGGTGATAGCGCTGGAAGATGAAGCCGAAATGTTCGCGGCGCAGCCTGGACAGGGCGTCGCTATCGAGCGTCTCCGTCGACTCGCCCGCAACCTCGTAGATGCCCGACGTCGGCCGGTCGAGCAGCCCCAGAATATTCATCAGCGTCGATTTGCCAGAGCCCGACGGTCCGACGATGGCGATCATCTCGCCTTCGTCGATCGACAGGTCGATATTCTTGAGCACGGTGATGGTGCTGTCGCCCGACTGGTAGTCGCGCCGGAGATCCGAGAGGCGGATGATTGGCTCGGCCATGGCCTTACTGTCCCATCGGCGGCGGCCCGCCCATTCCCGAGGCAGCCGTGGCCGCGCTTTTCTCGCCGATAACGACGCGCTCGCCCTCCGACAGGCCCGACCGGACTTCCGCGCTGACATTGTTGTTGATGCCAACAGTGACCTTGCGGATCGACGTGGAGTTGTCGGCGGCGGCCACGCGAACGTCGTATTGGCCGCCGGGGCCCCTCTGTCCCAACGCTGCCGAGGGTATGGTCAAGACGCCCTGCGCCGAGCCCAGCACGACGTGGACCACGGCGGACATATAGGTGCGGAAGCGGCCATCGGGATTGGGCACGTTGAAGATGCCGTTGTAGTAAATCGCCGAAGTCGATGTCGAAGAGATCGAGGACGTGCTTGATGTCGTCGACGAACTGATACTGCTGTCGCTTGTGATCGATTCCGGTGCCGGCTCGATCGATTGCAGCACGGTGCGGTGGACCGTATCGGGATCGCCGAGAATGGTGAAATCGATCGCCTGTCCGACCTTGACCCTGACCACATCGGCTTCGGAAATCTCCGCCCGCACCGTCATCGTCTGCAATTGACCGAGAATGACGATGGTCGGGGCTGACTGCGCCGCGTTGACCGTCTGGCCCTGCTGGTTGACGATCGCCAGCACGGTGCCGTCCATCGGTGCTGTGATATGGGTATAGGCGAGGTTGGCCTCGGCCGTCTCGACGGCAACCTGGGCGGAGGTGATCTGGGCGTCGAGCGCCGCAATCTGGGCGCCTGTCTTCTTGACCGTGGCGACAGCGGTGTCGAA
This sequence comes from uncultured Sphingomonas sp., assembly GCA_964658415.1. Classification (GTDB taxonomy): domain Bacteria; phylum Pseudomonadota; class Alphaproteobacteria; order Rhizobiales; family Rhizobiaceae; genus Rhizobium. The sequence continues at coordinate 10,278 of CAZZZI010000147.1, forward strand.
GTCCGACTTCGGACCGGCCTGCTTGGCAAACATCGCCTGCTGGCGGGCGAGCGTGATCTGTGCGTTTTCGAGATCGGCACTGGTCTCGTCCCGCTGCGCCTTGACGTTGGCAAGCGAGGCCTCTGCCGTGCGGAGTTCGTTGCGCTGGGTGACGGAATCGATCTCGGCGACCAGGTCACCTTTTTTGATCGTATCGCCGAGCTTCACGTTGAGCGCCGTTATCCGGCCCGACACCTGGGCACCGACTGCCACCATTTGCGCCGGCTTGAAGGTGCCGGTGGCGAGCACGGTTTCCTCGAGGTCGCCGCGGGTGACGGTCGCTGCGATGAAGGACGGGCTGTCTGGCGCAAAGAGGCGGCCGCGAAGAGCGAAGACCACCGCCGCAACAAGCAGCAGCGGCAGCAACGCGAACAGGAATACGCGGCGCATCAACAGATTTGCCCGCGACTGATGTAGATGAGGGATGCAAGGCGCGGAAATCGGATCATATGGCTCTCCATTGCGTCGGACTTAACAGGCGTCCGCGAACAGCGTCTTTCTGAAGATTTCCGAAGGTGTCCGCATTGGTGTATTTTCGCGGAATACCGGGACCCAAGCACCGGTTGCCCGGTGGCCATGGCAATCAGCGGGGCTTGAGGTTCGCCTCCTGGGCTGCCTCGACGAAAACCTTGCGGGCGTCTTCCGAATCCTTGTTGCCGGCAATCGCGGCCCGGCAGAAGCGGCGCGCGGCAGCATGGCGAGGACCGGGACTGCCCGGCCATGGCCCATCCAGAAACTCCAGCGCTTCGGCAGGGTTCTTCAGGGTGACGAGTTCACCTGGCTTGATCGTCAGCGTGACAATCTCGCTCCATCGTGTAGGGCGCATGATATCTCCAATACCGCAAGCACCACCCATTTCAGGTGAGGCTGCCAGGACATTTTATTTGATAAGATCGGGAGGCCGGCGCGTGTCGGCGAAGGTGCCTGGACACCATAGCGTACCTGCGGGCAACGGGTTGCCTGCAAGAAAAAAGGCCAGGCATATCTGCCTGACCTTCCGATAGTACTCATGCCCCGACCGCGTTACCACTATCGGGACAGAAAAACCTCAAGCAGCCTGAAGCTGAGCGGCGGACATCTTGCCCGACTTGTTGTCACGCTCAAGTTCATACGAAAGCTTCTGGCCTTCGACGATTTCGCGCATGCCAGCGCGTTCGACGGCCGAGATGTGAACGAA
>CAZZZI010000148.1:0-11454 GCA_964658415.1 uncultured Sphingomonas sp.
TCGACCAGGACCCAATAGAAGACGGCAAGCACGAACAGCGCTTCGACGAAGGCATATTGCTGCGAGCCGATGGCGCTCAGCGTCGCCGTCAGTTCCGGCACGGTGATGATCGACAGTACCGCCGTCTCCTTCATCAGGATGATCGTCATGTTCAACGAGGGCGGCAGCACCAGCATGATCATCTCGGGCAGGAGGATGCGGCGGACGATCTGGCCCTGGCTCATGCCGACGCATTGTCCGGCCTCGATGTGGCCCGCCGGCACGGCCGCAAAGCCGGCGCGGAAGATCTCGCTGTAGTAGGCGGCGCCATAGATCGACAGGCCCATGAGGCCGGCGGGGATCGGGTCGAGCGACAGGCCGATGAACGGGCCGCCGTAATAGACGAGGAAGATCTGGATCAGGAAAGGCGTGCCGCGCAGCACGGCGACGACGAGGCCGAGGACAGCGTCGACCACGGGTCCGCCGTAACGGCGTGCGACGGCGACCAAGAAGCCGAGGACGGCGGCTGCGATGGTGCCGAGGACCCAGATGAGGATGGTGACGAGGCCGCCGCTGACGATGGCCGGCCACTGGTCGATGATGACATGGATATCGAAACTCATCGCGGTGCTCCCGGCAGCGAGCGCTCGATCGCGCCGCCTGCCAGCGCCACGATCCAGTTGATGATCAGGTAGATCAGGCCGGCGGAGGCGAAGATCTGCAGCGGCAGGAAGGTGCTGGCGGAGAGATCCTGGGCCATCCGGGTCAGTTCGATGATGCCCACCACGGAGACCAGCGACGAGGCCTTCAACAGCAGGATCGCCTCGTTGACGAGGGCCGGGAAGGTGAGGCGCAGGGCGATCGGAGCCTTGATGCGGCGAAACACCTGGGCCGGCGTCAGGCCGACCATTTCGGCGCATTCGATCAGGCCGCGCGGCACGCTGGCAAAGCCGCCGCGCAGGTTTTCCGCCTGATAGGCCGCCGTCGACAGCGACATGCCGATGATGGCGGCAACGATGCTCGGCACGTTGATGCCGATGGCCGGCAGCAGATTGTAGATCAGCAGCAATTGCACCAGGAGGGGCACGCCGCGAAAAAAGCTGATGAAAAGTCGAGCGGGCCAGATGAACAGGCGCTGGCCGGACAGCATCATCGCCGAGATGACCAGGGCGAGCAGAAAGCCGATCAGGATCGAGGCGACGCTGATCGTCACCGTGTAGATCGACGCTTGCAGAAGCAGTTCGAAGAGTTTGAAGGACATGTCCTGATATCGCTCGGCTGGCAGTCGGGGAGGCCCGAGAGGGTCTCGACCAGCGCCCCGGCGGCAAGCCGAGGCGCTATCGTCATGCAGGCAATCAGATCAGAATGCCGGGTCCTTGACGGCGTCAGGCGTATCGAAGCTGGCGCCGAACCACTTCTTCTGCAGGGTCGCCATGCGGCCGTCGGCCTTGATCTTCAAAAGGGCGGCGTCGATGGCGTCCATCAGCGGCGCATGGTCGGCATCCTTCAGGCCGATGAAGCCGAAATAGGACTTCTTGCCGAAGGTCGGCGTAACCACTTCGAAGACGCCTTCGCGCTGCTTGGCGACGAAAGCGATGTTCGGCAGCGAGTTGGCAACGCCTTCGATACGGCCGGCGGCGAGATCGGCATAGGCGTCATTGAAGGAGACGTATTCACGCACTTCAACCGGCTTCGGCAGGGTTGCCGAGTATTCCTTCAGCTGGTCGAGCTGCGACGTGGCCTTGCCGACGCCGATCTTCGTGCCGGCGATGTCTTCCGGCTTCACGATCTTCTTGTCGCCGGCCTTCTTCAGGATGGCGATGCTGGCTTCGGCGATCGGCGGGGTGAAGCGATAGTGCTCGAGGCGCTTCTTGGTGATGGTCGCAGGACCGGCGACGACGTCGAACTTGCCGGCTTCCAGCGCCGGGAAGACACCGTCCCAGGGGAGCGTGACCCATTCGATCTTGACGCCGAGTTCCTTGCCGATTTCGGCGAAGAGGTCGACGTTGAGGCCGACATGCTCGCCGGCGTCGATGAAGTCGAAGGGGGCGAAGGCGGTCTCGGTGCCGACCTTCATGGTGCCGGCGGCCTTGACGGCGGCAAGCGTGTCGGCAGCCTCAGCCGACAGCGTCGCGCCGAGCAGGAAGGCAGCGCCCAAGAGGCCCTTGAGCAGGGAATTGGTCTTCATGATCTCTCTCCAGTTTTTCATCCCCCTTGCGGAGGAGGTGACGATGTTTGTTCCCGCAGGGCGGATTTCTGCGATCCGCATTTGACTATACAAATAGATATGGGCGGTCAGAGGGTGTCAATGCCAAACACCGGGCTTGCAAAAAATGTGCCGGGCTTCGGGTGTCTGTCTCGGACGGGCAAAAACGTCAGCCGTCGCTGACTGCCGCAGGACCGCCATAGACGCCAGCGACCTCCGGGATCAGCGCAGGCGATCGCTGAGCAGGGCGATGGCGGCGGCGTCGGCATTGGCGAAGGCCAGGCGCAGGTAGTCTTCCTGATCCGCACCGAAATAGCTGCCGGGAATGCAGACGACGCCCGCCTGCCTGGCCAGCCTTTCCGCGACCGCCGCCGACGACTGGCCGGCATGGGGATGGCGGACGAAGGCGAAATAGGCGCCGATGGCACCGATCTCCCAGCCGGGCAAATCGGCAAACACCTGTCGCAGCGCATCGGCGCGATGGGCGATTTCGCGGCGATTGTCGGCGCGCCAGCCGGCAAGGATGGGGAGCGCCGAGGCCACGGCCACTTGCGGGGCGCGGGGCGCACAGATCTGCATGTTGTCCATCACCTTGGCGATCTCGGTTATCAGGTCAGGCCCGGCGGTGATGGCTCCCAGCCGGTGGCCGGGGATGCAGAAGGATTTCGAGAAGCTGTAGAGCAGCACCAGCGTCTCTTCCCAGCCGGGTTCGGAGAGAAGCGCATGCGGTCTGGCGTCTCCCTCCGGCAGAAAGTCGCGGTAGGTTTCGTCGACGACCAGCCAGGCGCCTTGGTTCTGGCAGAGCTTGAAGAGGGCGTGCAGCAGACCCTTGGGATAGACGGCGCCGGTCGGGTTGTTGGGCGTCACCACCACCAGCGCCCGCGCGCCGGCGGCCAAGGCCGTTTCGGCCGATTCGAGATCGGGCAGGAAACCGTTCTCGGCATCGCATTGCACGAGATTATGGCCGATGCCCAGCATCGACAGCGTCGTCTGGTGATTGAAGTAATAGGGATCGGTGAGCGCCATGGTCTCGCCGGATGCGGCAAGCGCGATGGCCGTGGCCATGAAGGCCTGGTTGCAGCCGGCCGTGATATGGATGTGCTCCGGGCCGATGTCGGCTTCGTAGACCGCGCCGACATGGTCCGCATAGGTCTTTCGCAGCACCGGTTCGCCTTCGATCGGGCCGTAGCCGGTCATGGCGGGCGAGGCGGCGGCTGCCCCAAGCAACCGCAGCATCTCGGGATGGGTCGGATAGCCCGGTACCGCCTGCGACAGGTCGATCAGCGGCCCACGACTGCCATCATAGGCCTTGCCCCAGGCATGGACCGATGGGATCGGCGGAGGCGAGAGACGGGTGATGAGCGAATTGGATTGGGGGGTCATGTTGGCTTTCCCGTTTTTCCATTGCTACAACGAGTGCGCCGACAGGCTCAACCGGTTTGTCGGCCGATGCGGGCAACGGGATAGGAAGCGAGGAGAGCTGGCATGAGCTGGGACGAGACGAAGCTGGAGGCCTTGCGGGCAAAATTCGGTGATGCCGCGGGCAGCGCGATCTTCGACGACGCATTCCGCAAGGTGGGCGACAAGATCTTTTCCAAGAGCGGGACGCGGCTGGCGCCCTATTCCGGCCTGCCGACCTTCGTCAGCGCGCCCTATCTGCCGGTCGCTGCCGAAGATCCGGATTTCGGAAACCTGCAGGTGGCGATCCTCGGCATCCCGATGGACCTCGGCGTCACCAATCGCCCGGGTTCGCGCTTCGGGCCGCGGGCGTTGCGTACCATCGAGCGGATCGGTCCCTACAATCATGTGCTCGGCACGGCGCCGGTGTTCGATATCCGGGTCGCCGATATCGGCGACGTGCCGTTCCAGAGCCGCTACCGGCTCGAGCAGTCGCATGCAGATATCGAAAAGCGCGTCGGGCAGATCGTCGATGCCGGCATCCTGCCGCTATCGGTCGGCGGCGATCATTCGATCAGCCATCCGATCCTGAAGGCGGTCGGCAAGAACAGGCCGGTCGGCATGATCCACATCGACGCCCATTGCGACACCAGCGGCGCCTTCGACCAGACCAAGTTCCACCATGCCGGCCCGTTCCGCAATGCCGTGCTCGACGGTGTGCTGGATCCGACCCGGACGGTGCAGATCGGCATACGGGGCTCGGCGGAATATCTCTGGGAGTTTTCCTTCGAGTCCGGCATGACCGTCATCCATGCGGAAGAGGTCACCGGGCTCGGCATTCCGGCGATCATCGAAAAGGCGAAGGCTGTTGTCGGCGACGGACCGACCTATTTGTCCTTCGACATCGACAGTCTCGACCCGAGCTTTGCGCCGGGAACGGGCACGCCGGAGATCGGCGGCCTGACGACGCGCGAGGTGCTGGAACTGATCCGCGGCCTGAAGGGCATCAATCTGGTGGGGGGAGATGTGGTCGAGGTGGCGCCGCAATACGATACGACCACCAATACGGCGCAGGCCGGTGCCCAGGTGCTTTTCGAGATCCTGAGCCTTATGGTGTTCAGTCCCTCGCTCGGCGGGCGGTAGCGGGCAGGCAAAGACGGATGCGGGGAAGCCGCATCCGTCGATCGTGTCGCCTAGAATACGGCGAGATACTTCAGCAGCGAAATGATGCCGATGATGATCACGATGATCTGAACGATCTGGCGCATGCGCGCCTCGATCGGCAGGCGCTGTACGAGCCAAAGCACCAGAATGATCACCAAAAAGGTGATCAGAATACCAATCAAAACAGATGAACCCATAGTCCCCGACTCCTTGCGTCTCAAAATGCCTTACGGCCACTTCGCTTAACTATGCAGCGGCACCCAGAAGGAAAGAGCGATCGGCGAATTCCCTTCATATTTGTGGGGGTAACGCGTGTTGCCGCCTTAAAGGTGATTGAATTTGCGGGTTCAAAGGGCATCAGACTATGTCTATGCCGCTGTCATCAATCCGTCGCATGCGGCCGATGCCGATTTCGGTCCAGCTTCAGCTCCGGAGCATGCCTCGCGAAGGTCGCTCAAAGGTTGTTTTAGCAGGAGCCGCCTCGCCTTGTGGAACGAATGGGATCTTGATTGATTGAAGTAACCGATTGCGTCTTTGGAGGGTGCGATGATGCTCGCTGACAAGCAGTGGTCTGAAGGTTGCTATGTGGAGCGCGACAAGCTCGGCTTCTACATGATCGTCAGCTCCACGCGGCAGGCCATGAACCTCATGTCGCGTTACTGGCCCGTCAACGAGGGCGAGGCCTATTTCAACGCGCTGCGGGTATTCGGGCAGGTGATGATGAGCAAGCTGCCGCCCGATGACGCGCGCGAGGCATTTCTCGCCGCAGCCGAGGAGGCCGACGTGTTCGTCTCCGACACCCCCAACATCCTGACGATCCCGAGAGACTAGAGCCGTTTACGCTGCCGCACCGAACTGTGCCTGGTAAAGTCGTGCATAGGAGCCGTCACGGGCCAGCAGCTGCTCATGCGTTCCGTCTTCGACGATGCCCGAGGTGCCCACCACGATGATCCGGTCGGCATTGCGGATCGTTGCCAGCCGATGGGCCACCACAAGCGTCGTGCGTCCGACGGACAGGGCTGCCAGCGATTGCTGGATGGCCTGCTCGGTGGCCGTGTCGAGGGCCGACGTGGCCTCGTCGAGGATCAGGATCGGCGGGTTCTTCAGAAATATGCGGGCGATCGCCAGCCGCTGCTTCTGGCCGCCCGAGAGTTTGACACCGCGCTCGCCGACCCGCGTCGACAGCCCGTCCGGCAGCGACAGCACGAATTCGTCGAGTGCGGCCCGGCGCAGCGCCTCGATGATTTCCGCGTCGCTGGCATCGAGACGGCCGTAGGCGATATTCTCGCCGATGGTACCGCCGAACAGGAAGACATCCTGGGCCACGATACCGATCTCTGCCCGGAGGGAAGCCTGCGTCATGTCACGGATGTCGATACCGTCGATGGTGATGGCGCCGCCGTCGACTTCGTAGAAGCGCGGCAACAGCGAGCAGATCGTCGTCTTGCCGGCACCCGAAGGTCCGACGAAGGCAACGGTCTCGCCGGCCTTTATCGACAGGTTCAACCCGTCGAGGACCTTGCCATGGGCGTCGTAGCCGAAGCTGACATCTGAGTAGACGATGTCGCCCTTCAGCCCGTCGACGACCACCGCGCTGTCCCGGTCGGCAATATCGGGCGCCGTGTCGATCAGCGTGGTAAACCGCTTGAAGCCGGCAATGCCCTTCGGATAGCTCTCCAGCACCGAGGTTATCTTGTCGATCGGCCGGAAGAACACGTTGACCAGCAGCAGGAAGCCGATGAAGCCGCCATAGGTGAGCTCGCCGCGGATGACGAAATAGGTGCCGGCGACCATTACCAGCAGCTGCACGAAGCGGGTGCCGAAATAGGAGAGGGTGATGCTTGCCGTCATATAGGCATAGGCATTCAGCTTCGTCGCCCTGTAGCCCTCGTTGTTGACGGCGAACAGGGTCCGCTCGTGGTCCTCGTTGGCAAAGGCCTTGACGACGCGGATACCGCCGACGCTCTCGCCGATCCGGGCGTTGAATTCGCCGACCTGGCCGAACAGCTTGCGCCAGTTCTCCGTCATCTTGGCGCCGTAGCGGCTGACCATCCAGGTCATCACGGGAACGACGATGGTGGTGATCAGCGCCAGCTTCCAATGCACCGTGAACATCAGGATGAAAGCGCCGATGAAGGTCATGACGGCGATGAAGACGTCTTCCGGGCCATGATGGGCGATCTCGCCGACCTCCTCGAGGTCCTTGGTGACATGGGCGATCAGGTGGCCGGTCTTGTTGTTGTCGAAGAAGCGGAAGCTCAGCTTCTGAATATGGTCGAAAGCCTGGCGGCGCATGTCGGTCTCGATGCCGATGCCGAGCGCATGACCCCAGTAGTTGACGACCGCCATCAACCCCGTATTGACGACATAGACCGCCAGAAGCAGCGCCGCGACGCCGGCGATCAGCCCCCAGTCCTGGCCGGGCAGCAGGGTGTCGATGAACAGCTTCATCGCCAGCGGGAAGCCGAGCTCCAGCAGGCCTGCAACGACCGCGCAGCCGAAATCGAGATAGAAGAGCTTCCGGTAAGGTCCGTAATAGGAAAAAAACCGACGCAGCATGGGCAAACTCGTTTCACGGGCTGGGCAATCGACCACGGCGTGGACGTAAAAAGGGCCCGAAAGTCGGGCCCTTTTCGCAGACAATGGATAAGGTCTAGCGGATCAGAAGCTTCTCTGGAAGCGCAGAATGCCGGCCCATGCGTCGCTGTTGGTCGAATCCCAGTTGGTGTACTCGACTTCGGGCTCGATGGTGAAGGCACCGCCGACCGGCTTGAACTGCAGGTTGGCAGCGGCAGCAAGGATCTTGCTGTCGGTGTAGGCGACCTGCACGTTGCCCTTCAGCTTGTCGTTGATCGGCACGTTGACGCCGCCCCAGACAGCCCAGTCGCCCCAGCCGCAAAGCTCTTCCTTGTTGGCCGGGCAGGCGCCGTCAACCACGTAGCCCGAGGCATACTTGTTGAGCTTGTCGCCGTCCGTGTTCCAGCCGCCCATCAGGAAGGCCGAGAAGACGCCGAAATCGGCATCCACGCGGGCCTTGATGGCGCCTTCTTCGACGATCGAATCGTAACCGCCGACAACCTTGAGGCTCCACATGCCGGACTTGTAGCCGAGGCCTGCAACAACGTCAGGCGTATAGGTGTCTGCCTTGGAAACCTGCCAGCTCCGTCCGTTGCTCTGGACGAAGGACGAGTCGTAGTTCGCATCCGACGACGACTGGGAATCTTCGAGCGAGACCATGGCCGTGAAGCCGTTGCCCGGCTCATAGGTGTAGGTCAGCTGGTTGAGTTCGGTGTTCGTCGGTCCAGGACCGTAGGAAACCACGTCGTCCTGGATGATGTCGCCGGCATAGCCCGTATAGGACGAAAACTGCGAATCGGCCTTGCCGACCAGGAAGCCGCCGAGGCTGATGTTAGCAAAAAGCACCTTATTGGTGTTGTTGCCTTCCGACGATTCGAAGCGATAGACCATCTCTGTCTTCAGAGCGCCGTATTCGGTGTCGGAAGCCGTGTCGACGTTCAGTTCGACGCGCGTATGCCAGTAGGTACCGATCTTGTGGTCAGGCTGATAGGCATCCTTCCACTCGCCTTCGGTACGGACCATGCCGCCGATCTTCAGGCAGGTTTCGGTGCCGGGAATGTAGAAGTAGCCAGCGCCGTAGGCGTCGCAGATGCGAACATATTCAAGCGGTTCCGGTTCGGCAGCGACGATGGCGTCGGCTGCCTTGGCGCCGGAGACGGCCACGATGGCTGCGGCTGAGCCCAACAGCAGTGCGCGAATGTTCATGTGTTATCCAATCTGTTGGGACCGGCCATGGCGCCTGCATGCGAACCGAATGCTGCAGTCGCGGCCTGTGTCTTGACCCTGATAGAGAGCGGCGAATCCCCGCTAAATATAAGCATATCTGGACAACGGAATGTAGCAACAGAGATCGGCCCAGATGGCGACCCGTACGAAATTCCTGCTGGCAAAGGTTGCGCAAATGTCACAAAATCGATCACGGACGATGGCCGTCCGGACGTGGCCGGCGGCTTGCGCAGCGCGCCCTGGCCTGACGTCAGCACGGATCTCGGAAATCGGTAAAATGGTGTCCACGAGAGGATTCGAACCTCCGACCCCAGGATTCATACCACTTCGGTTTTAACCGCCGCCCGGAGGCGTTCGTGGTCTGGACTGTCCCTTCACCATGGGCCGAGGCCTTTAGGTGCTGCCCATCCAGTCTCTACACCTTCACCGGATTTCTCCGGAGCTTGGCTCGGGATTGGCATGCTGGAAGACCAGCGAAGCTTTCCCCGACTTTGAGCAGATCGACTAAAGCCTTTCAGCTGTAGCCCCCAATTAATGCAACTAGGAATCCTGTGCTCTATCCTACTGAGCTACGTGGACATAGGCTTTACGCCCTGGTCTCCATAACGCAGCCTCGCGCCTGTCGCAACTCATCTTTTTGCCGAAAACGGCCTTCGACAGGCGCTGCATGGGCATGATCTGGCACAGGCTGCCCGCAGCTATTCCATGATGTGCAGTTCGGCCTGGCGCATCGCCTTGCCGATGCATCCGTCCGGCTGCAGCGTCATGACGTCGAAGGCGGTGATGGCGCCGGGAAGCTTGCCCGACAGCAGGCATTTCATGGCGATGTCGCGATCGGTGACGGTGCCGATGACGACGCCGCCTTCGACGACAAGCACGATGCTGACGTTTTCCCGCTGCATGATTCCGAGCACGTCGTTGGCGAATGTGCCGCGCGTCACGGTCTGGAGGGGATTGTTCGTCCTCTGGCTGTGGTTCATGGTCGTTCCTCGATGTCCTGCGGCAGCCTGGCCCGGGGCTGTCAGTCCGGCAGTGTCGTGTTGTCGATATAGCCGGTGACGCCGCGCACGCTTTCGACGAGCGCGCGAACGGCCTTCCGTTGCAGGTTGGTCTCCAGTTGGCCGGCGACCGAAACGCGGGCGTCCGACACCGTCAGCTCGATCCGTTCGGGATCGATGCCGAGGTCGTCCTGCAGCCGGGTCGCGATGGCGAGATGGATGCTTTCATCGCCGGATGCGACGATATCGAAGGGAGCGTCGATGATCATGCCGAGGAGATCGCAACGGCTGACGACGCCGATGAGCTGGCCCCTGTCGAGGATCGGGACGCGCTTGATGCCGTGCGACAGCATGATGCCGGCGATTTCCCGGACATCGGCGTTGGGGCCGAGCGTGATGAGGTCGCTGCACATGGCGTCGCGGACCGACCATCCGTGGGTATGGACGTAGTCGTTCAGCGCGTGGGGATCTTGAACGGCGCCATGAGAAGGATGTTCCGCCCGTCCGGCCACGCGACGGAGAAGGTCGCCCTCCGTGACAATGCCGATCATCTGACCGTCGTCGTCGACAACCGGCAATCCGCTGATGTTGTGGGCGATCATGGAGAGGGCGGCGCTGCGCACGCTTGCCGTGGGCGGGATCGAGATGACAGCGGTGGTCATGACGTTCTTGGCGAGCATTGGCTTCCTCCCGGGATGAGGACAAACGACTGCGGTTTTCGACCGACATCGTTGTCCGAATATCCGGCACCCTAGGGGAGGATGCGCCGACGGCATTGACTTTGATCAATGCCGTCGCGGTCTTCACGATTTTTTCGGCTGCAGGGCAGTCCGCCGTAGCGGCTTCGTTGCCGTTACCGGGAGATTGCCGTTACGAGCCGAGGCGCTGTTCGGCCAGCCGCACCCAGAAGGAGATGCCGTGGGCGATGGCCTCGTCGTTGAAGTCGTAGGCCGCGTTGTGGAGGCCTGCCGTGTCGCCGTTGCCGACGAACAGGAAGGCGCCGGGCCGGGCGTTCAGCATGTAGGAGAAATCCTCGCCGCCCATCATCGGATCGACCTCGGCATTGACGTTGGCGTCGCCGGCGATGGCGCGGGCGGCATCGGCGGCGTAATCCGTCTCGTTGGCGTGGTTGAAGGTGACGGGATAATTGCGGTTGTAACGGACGTCGGCCTCGGCCCCGTGGGCAGCGACGATGCCGGCGACCACCTGCCGCAGGCGCTGTTCGGCAAGGTCGCGGATACCGGCAGCCAGCGTACGGACGGTGCCTTCAAGCTTCGCCTCGTTGGCGATGGCGTTGCGGGCGGCGCCGGCGTTGAACTTGGTCACCGAGACGACCGCCGAGCCCAGCGGATCGACGCTGCGGGACGCGATCATCTGCAGGTTGGTGACGATCTGCGCGCCGATGGCGATCGGGTCGATGGTGGTATGGGGCATGGCCGCATGGCCGCCGCGACCCTTGACGACGATGCTGAACTCGTCTGTCGCCGCCATGATCGGGCCCTTGCGGATGGCGAACTTGCCGACGGGAAGGCCGGGCATGTTGTGCATGCCGTAGACTTCGGCGATCTTGAACCGGTCCATCATGCCGTCCTCGACCATCAGCTTGCCGCCGGCGCCGCCTTCTTCGGCCGGCTGGAAGATGACGGCGACGTTGCCGGTGAAATTGCGGGTCTCCGCCAGGTATTTCGCGGCGCCGAGCAGCATGGCGGTGTGGCCATCATGGCCGCAGGCATGCATCTTGCCCGGTGTCTTCGAGGCCCAGGGCTTGCCGGAGATCTCGGTCATCGGTAGCGCATCCATGTCGGCGCGCAGGCCGACGGTGCGGCCTTCGCCACGTCCGCGAATGATGCCGACGACGCCGGTGCGGCCGATGCCGGTGACGATCTCGTCGACGCCGAAGCTTTT
>CAZZZI010000149.1:0-11424 GCA_964658415.1 uncultured Sphingomonas sp.
GCGGACCAAGGACATCCTGATGTGGATGCTGTCCACCAAGATGATGCCGCCGGTCGGCGCGCTCATTCCGATCTATCTGCTCTTCCAGGCGACCGGCCTGCTCGACAGCCGCATCGGCCTCGTCGGGGTGCTGACGCTGATCAACCTGCCGATCATCGTCTGGATGCTCTATACCTACTTCAAGGAAATTCCGGGCGAGATCCTGGAAGCCGCCCGCATGGACGGTGCCTCGCTGATGAAGGAAATCGTCTACGTGCTGACGCCGATGGCGATCCCCGGCATTGCCTCGACGCTGCTGCTGAACATCATCCTGGCGTGGAACGAAGCCTTCTGGACGCTCAACCTGACCGCTTCCAAGGCAGCGCCTCTGACGGCCTTCATCGCCTCCTACTCGAGCCCCGAAGGCCTGTTCTACGCAAAACTCTCGGCCGCCTCGACCATGGCGATCGCACCGATCCTGATCCTCGGCTGGTTCAGCCAAAAACAACTCGTTCGCGGCCTGACCTTCGGCGCGGTCAAATAAGATATCTGGGAGAGAACCATGGGCAGCATTACCCTTCAGAAGGTTTCGAAGGTCTTTGGCGAAGCCAAAGTCATTCCTTCCATCGACCTTGAAATCAAGGACGGCGAGTTCGTCGTCTTCGTCGGACCGTCCGGTTGCGGCAAGTCGACACTGCTCCGCCTGATCGCCGGTCTCGAAGACGTGTCCGGCGGCAAGATCATCATCGACGGCAAGGACGGCACGAGCCTCGGGCCCTCCGAGCGTGGCCTGGCAATGGTGTTCCAGTCCTATGCGCTCTATCCGCATATGAGCGTGCGCAGCAACATCGCCTTCCCGCTGAAGATGGCCGGAATGGCCAAGGACGAGATCGACCGCAAGGTGACGGAAGCAGCCCGCGTGCTGAACCTTACCGATTATCTCGACCGCAAGCCGCGCATGCTGTCCGGCGGCCAGCGCCAGCGCGTCGCCATCGGCCGTGCCATCGTCCGCCAGCCGTCGGCCTTCCTGTTCGACGAACCGCTGTCGAACCTCGATGCGGCGCTGCGCGTCAACATGCGCCTCGAGATCAGCGAACTGCACCAGCAACTGAAGACGACCATGGTCTACGTCACCCACGACCAGGTCGAAGCCATGACCATGGCCGACAAGATCGTCGTGCTCAACCGCGGCAACATCGAGCAGGTCGGCTCGCCGATGGAACTCTACAAGAACCCGGCCAATCTTTTCGTTGCCGGCTTCATCGGCTCGCCGAAGATGAACTTCGTCACCGGCGTCTATGCCGAGCCCTTCGGCGCGCCGACGGTCGGCGTGCGGCCGGAGCATATCCTGCTGTCGACCGAGAGCGGCGTCTGGCAGGGCAAGGTCATCGTTGCCGAGCATCTCGGCTCCGACACCTTCCTGCATGTCGATGTCGAGGGCATCGGCCATATCACGGCCCGCGGCACCGGCGAGTTCCCGGTCAAGGCCGGCGAGACCGTCTACATGACCCCGGACCGCAGCCGCGTCCACCGGTTCGACGACAAGGGACTGGCGATGGCCTCCTGAGGCCAGCCGCACGAAACCGAACGACGACCGACATTGCCTGCCCGGGCGAAAACGCCCGGGTCGCGTAGAGGCCGATGGCCCGCCAAGGACCATCCGGACCACCAAGACCTTTCAGAAGGACTTCTGACAATGACCAAACTCTCGCTGGCCACCCTGAAAGAGATATCGGCGACCGCAGCGATCCCGGCCTATGACCGGTCCGCGCTATCAGCCGGCATCGTCCATTTCGGCGTCGGCAATTTCCACCGCGCCCATCAGGCGGTCTATCTCGACGATTTGTTCAACGCCGGACAGGATCACGACTGGGCCATCATCGGCGCCGGCATGCTGCCATCGGATGCCAGCATGCGCGAAAAGCTGGCGGCGCAGGATTTCCTGACCACCGTCGTCGAGCAGGACAACAATGCGACGTCCGCCCGCGTCACCGGCCCTATGATCGACATCCTGCCGGTCGGCGACAGCAAGGCGATCATCGCCAAGCTCTCCGACCCGGCGATCCGCATCGTCTCGATGACTATCACCGAGGGCGGCTATTTCATCGACGCGTCCGGCAAGTTCAATCCCGCCCACCCGGCCATCGTTGCCGACGGAGCGAACCCGGCCGAGCCGAAGACCGTCTTCGGCCTGATCGTCGCTGGCCTCAAGGCCCGCAAGGACAAGGGCCTGGTGCCCTTCACCGTCATGTCCTGCGACAACATTCCGCATAACGGCGTCGTTGCCACCAATGCCGTCGTCGGCACGGCGCGGCTTTCGGATCCTGATCTTGCCGACTGGATCAAGGCCAACGTCGCCTTCCCGAACGCCATGGTCGACCGCATCACGCCAGCGACAGGCCAGCGCGAGATCGATCTTCTGAAGGATGTCTTCAGCATCGAGGACAACTGGCCGGTCTATTGCGAAGAGTTCAAGCAGTGGGTGCTCGAGGACAAGTTCACGGCAGGTCGCCCGGCTCTCGAAAAGGTCGGCGTCACCTTCGTGCCCGACGTGACCCCCTACGAGCATATGAAGATCCGCATCCTTAACGGCGGCCATGCGGCGATTGCCTATCCGGCGGCGCTGCTGGATATCCATTTCGTCCATGACTCGATGGAAGATCCGCTGATCCGCGCATTTCTGGCCAAGCTCGAGAACGAGGAAATTATTCCTATTGTCCCGCCCGTGCCGAACACGGTGCTCAAGGACTATTTCGGGCTGATCGAGCATCGCCTTCTGAACCCGAAGATCGCCGACACCATTCCGCGCCTGGCGCAGGACGGCTCCAACCGCCAGCCGAAGTTCATCCTGCCGTCGACGCTCGACAATCTGGCGCAGGGCAGGGACATCGTCGGCCTGTCGCTGGTCTCGGCCCTGTGGTGCCGTTATTTCGCCGGCACGACCGACAGCGGCAAGGAAATCGTCTTCAACGATACCAGCGCCGACCGCCTGCACAAGGCGGCGCTGGAAGCGAAGACCGATCCGGCGGCCTTCCTCGCCTTCGACGACATCTTTGGCGAGGTGGCGAAGTCGGAGCTGTTCCGCAAGCGTTTTGCCCATGCGCTGAAGACATTGTGGGAAAAGGGCACGCGCGAGACCCTGCAGCTTTACCTCGACAACAATCTCGCGGATTAAACATCATCGGGCGCCTTTTTGGCGCCCGTCTCGTTGCGTGAAGGTATATCGGCAAATGATTGACGCAGAAAACGGGCTCGTCATCTTCGACTGCGATGGCGTTCTCGTCGACAGCGAGCCGCTGTCCATCGCGGTTCTCGTCCAGGCAATGCGCGACAACGGCATCGAAATCGACGCGGAAGGTGCCTACCAGCGGTTTCTCGGCAAGAGCCTGGCGACCCTAATCGACACGCTGGAGACGGAGTTCAACGTCTTCGCCGACCAGGCCTTTCTCGATCGCATTCGCGAGGACCTGTATTCCCGTTTTCGCAGCGAGCTGCAGCCAATCCGGGGGATCAGCGAGACGCTGGATGCCCTCGATATGCGCCGTTGCGTGGCCTCATCCAGCCAGCTGGAACGCATCAAGCTGTCGCTCGGCCTGACGGGGCTGCTCGACAGGCTCGAACCCGACATCTTCAGTGCCAGCATGGTCAAGCGCGGCAAGCCGGCCCCCGACCTGTTCCTCCACGCAGCCCGGCAGATGGGCGTGGCACCGGAACACTGCATCGTCGTCGAAGATAGTCCTGCCGGGATCATCGCCGCGCGGGCGGCTGGCATGACAGTGTTTGCCTTTACCGGCGGGTCGCATGCGAGTTCCGCCCACTATCGCGCGGAGCTGGCCCGCCTTGCACCCGAAGTGGTGTTTGACGCGATGCCGGAATTAATACAACTTGTCCAAAAAGTAAAAGCGGGCGGGACAACGGCTTAATGCGTCAGCATGTGATTGCGGTCGATATCGGCACGAGCAGCGCGCGCGCCGGCGTGTTCGATTCGCGTGGACGACTGCTCGGCAAGGGCGAGCAGTCCATCCTCATGAACCGGCCGCAGGAAAATCACGCCGAACACAGCTCCGAGGATATCTGGTCGGCTGTCTGCGCGGCCGTGCAGTCGGCGCGCAATGCTTCCGGCGTGGCGGCGGAGGCGATCGGCGCCATCGGCTTCGATGCAACCTGCTCGCTGGTGGTGCGCGATCGCGACGGCCAGCCGTTGACGGTCTCGACATCGGGCGAGGCGCGCTTCGATACCGTCGTCTGGCTCGATCATCGGGCGCTGGCAGAGGCGGATTTCTGTACCGCCACGCAGCATCCGGTGCTGGCCCATTCCGGTCGGGTCATGTCGCCGGAAATGCAGATGCCGAAGCTGATGTGGCTGAAGAAGAATTTGCCGGAGACCTGGGCTAGAAGCGGGTATTTCTTCGACCTCGCCGATTTCATGACCTGGAAGGCCACGGGTTCGCTGGCTCGATCGCGCTGCACGCTGACCGCCAAATGGAACTATCTCGCCCATCTTGAGCCCGGCTGGCAGGACAGCTTCCTGGATCAGATCGGCCTCTCCGACCTCCGGGACCGCGGACACCTGCCGGAGGAGACGACGCCTGTTGGCTCCAGCGTGGGCATGCTGAGCGCCGAGGCTGCGCAGGCCCTCGGGCTCGAATGCGGCTGCCATGTCTCTGCGGGCATCATCGATGCCTATGCCGGCGCCCTGGGTGCCCTTGCGGGAGATGCCGGCGAACCCGAGGCGCTCGAGCGGCAGATGGCGCTGATCGCGGGTACGTCGAGCTGCGTCGTCGCCTTTTCGCCGCGACTGAGCCTCGGCGGTGGCGTTTGGGGCCCATATTTCGATGTTGTCTACCCGGGCTGGTGGCTTGTGGAGGCCGGTCAATCGGCAACTGGCGCACTGCTCGACCATATCGTCCGGATGCATGCTGCAGGCGGCGCGCCCACCGCTGCCCTGCATGCAGCCATCGTGGCACGGATCGGAGAATTGCGTGCCGTCGAGGGCAACGACCTCGGCGGCCGCATCCATGTCCTGCCGGACTTCCATGGCAATCGTTCGCCGCTGGCCGATCCGCATGCGGTGGGGGTCATCAGCGGCCTGACGCTCGATACGTCCTTCGACGGACTGTGCCGGCTCTACTGGCGCACCAGCCTCGGTATCGCGCTGGGAATCCGGCACATCCTCGATAGCATGCGCGAACAGGGTCAGGTTCCGGACACGCTGCATGTCGCGGGCGGCCACGTAAAAAATCCGGTGCTCATGGAGCTCTATGCCGACGTCACGGGCTGCACCGTCATCGTTCCGAGGATGAACGAAGCGGTTCTGCTCGGCACTGCGATTGCCGCGTCGGTCGCCTGCGGCTTGCACGAGACATTGGCTTCAGCTGGCAACGCCATGTACCCGGGGGGCGAAAAACGCTTGCCGGATCCTTCGACGAAGACGCGCTACGATCGGGAATACAGGCGATTTCTGGCGATGATTCGCCATCGCGCCGAACTCGACCGCATGGACTGAGGGTCGCGGCGCTTCAGCGCATCGGCGCATCGGCAAACATGTTCTCGAGCTCCACGAGGCGTCGCGCACGAACCTCTGCGTCCTGGCCGGCTGCATGGATGACGCCTGTCGCCAGGAACTCCAGCAGCGCCGACATCGCCGTCAGATTGTCGCGCGGTCCGACGCGCGGCGGCGGCACGGACAGCGTTGTATTCGAGAATTCATGCGCCCAGTCCGTATATTGGCTCGTCACCAGCAGGACCTTGAGGCCGGAGCGGCGGGCAGAGCGGGCGAGCAGTCTGGATTTCGCAAACCGGTGCGAGTCGATGATGATCAGCAACGAGTTCGACGTCGAGGGTGCCAGCAGTTCCATATAGGTGGCATTGCCATTGCCGGCCATTCGCACGTTGTCGCGGGCAAAGCTCAGTCGGCCGCAGAAATACTGGCCGAGCGGGCATGTCAGATGGGACGCCACGAATACGTCGCTGGCGCCGAGAATGGCGGACACGGCTTCGGACCATTGCGGTTGCGTGGAAAGGTTGTAGACGTGGTGCAGCATGTCCAGCTGCTCCGCCATCAAGGCCGCCAGTGGCAGGCCTGCTGCAGCATCCTGGTGCAGCTGCTCGATGGTCGTCGGGTTCTTTTGCGACGAGGTCGCCGGCGCGGCCTCGCGCAGATGCACCTTGAAGCCATCCAGACCCTGGTAGCCCAGTGCGCGCAGGAAACGGCCCACCGTCATCGGGCTCAGCTCCAGCCTGTCGGCAACGGACGATGCCGTCTCGTAGGGCAGCTCGCTCATGTGGTCCGAAAAATAGCGGGCAATGCGTCGCTCGGCGGGGGTGCCCGATTTGATATATTGTCTTAGTTTCTGGCTGAGATCGTCCATTCCGCCTCGCAATGTTCTTGCAGCAGCACTGTCAAATCAAAACAATCTGCGCGCGTGCATGCTAGTTATCAGTTTCGTCAAAAGTAAGGTTCGACCGCTGTAATACCATTCAATCTATATTAGATCAGCCTTTATTACAACGTCGGCGTTGCTTGTGCACACCAAGTTCTTGTCGGGCTGGCTAAGCTCGCTTACATAGGCAAAAAGCCTGTCTAGCGAGAATGTCATCCATGATCATCGAATCTGCACGTCTGGCGGTTGCCAACCTCTTGGCTGCCGACATGCGTCGGCTTGTCTGGAAGGTGCTTGGCATTACTATCGCCGCGCTGGTTTGCTTTTGGCTAAGCCTGCACGCGGCCTTGGTCGGCTTCGTGGTTCCTCTGCTTGACGACTTCTGGCCGAACCTGCCCGCATGGGTCGATTGGCTCGCGGTCGGTCTGGCGTTCTTGGCCGGTTTCGGCGTGGCCTTCGGTCTTGCTTTCCTGTTGGCGCCGGTGAGCGCGATCGTGGCAGGTCTGTTTCTGGATGATGTCGCTGCCGTCGTGGAGAACCGGGATTATCCGAACGACGCCCCTGGCCGAGCCATGCCCTTCGGCCCTGCCATGGTGAGTTCGATCAAGTTTCTCGGCGTCCTTATCGTCGGCAACCTGGTAGCGCTTATTCTGCTGATCGTGCCGGGCGTCAATCTCGTCGCCTTTTTTCTGGTTAATGGCTACTTACTCGGGCGGGAATTCTTCGAATTTGCCGCCAGTCGCTTCCGTTCGCCGCAGGAGGCGCGTAATTTTCGCAAGAAACATGCGTCGAAGGTCTTTCTTGCCGGGTTGCTGATCGCCTTGTTCCTCGCGGTTCCGGTTCTCAACCTTCTGACGCCGCTTTTTGCGGGGGCAATGATGGTGCATCTGCACAAGCGGCTGACGCTCAGCGACCCCTCATTCGCCGATAATCTGCGGCGGTAGCGGCACCAGCGGCGCGGGGATGTCGCAGCTCTTTTCCGGCGCGCGACAGAGATCGGCGATGATGCAGTGCTCGCATTCCGGTCGCCGCGCCTTGCAGACATAGCGTCCGTGCAGGATCAGCCAGTGATGGGCGTGGTAGAGGTAGCGGTCGGGAATGACCTTCATCAAACGCGCCTCGACGTCATCCGGCGTCTTGCCCGGCGCCAGGCGGATGCGGTTGCCGATGCGGAAGATGTGTGTGTCGACGGCCATCGTCGACTGGCCGAAGGCCATCGACAGCACCACGTTGGCGGTCTTGCGCCCGACACCGGGCAGGGTCATGAGTTCCTCGCGGGTCTGCGGCACCTCGCCGCCGAAATCGCTGATGAGCTTGGCCGAGAGGGCAACGACGTTCTTTGCCTTGTTGCGGTAGAGGCCGATGGTACGGATGTAGTCGCGGATCCGGTCCTCGCCGAGATCGAGCATCTTCTGCGGCGTGTCGGCTGCGGCAAACAGCGCCCGCGTCGCCTTGTTGACGCCGACGTCGGTCGCCTGCGCCGATAGCGCCACGGCGACGACCAGCGTGAACGGATTCACGTGCTCGAGTTCGCCCTTCGGCTCCGGCCGCTGGACCGAGAAGCGCCGGAAGATCTCCTCGATCTCCGCCTTCGAATAGACGCTGCGGAAGGAGGGCTTGCGACCCGCTGTCGCAACCGGCCTTTTCGGGGCCGGCAGGCCGGATTTGATCTTGGGATTTGCCATTAAAGACCTATAATCATCTCCCATGACCGAACGCAACGGCGCGGCGCCGGATGAAAAGCTGGTTTTTGCAGCGGAGCTTTTTCCCCATCGCTCACTCGGGCGGAAGGGGTTCAAGATCCTGCTGGTGCTGGCTGCGCTCGTTTGCCTGTTGTACGGCGCGCTGTTCGTCGCACGCGGCGCCTGGCCGATCGGCCTGTTCCTCGGGGCCGATCTGCTGCTGCTCTACGGTGCCTTCTGGCTGAACTATCGGGCCGCCCGGGTCCGCGAGGAGGTGACGGTCTCGCGCACCGGCGTTTCCATCCGCAAGGTGCAGGCTTCGGGGCGCTCCGTCGAGCATCGGTTCAATCCGTTCTGGCTGCGCTTCCTGGTGCGCCGCGAGCCGGGGATCGGCATCCGCTCGATGCAGCTGTCCGGAGAGGGGCGGCAGGCGGAGGTCGGTGCCTTTCTCAATCCCGAGGAGCGCGAGAGTTTCGCCAAGGCGTTTCGGGCCGCACTTTCGACCGTGACCCGGCGGATTTAGCGCGGGCTGCAAGAATCGGGTGGCAAGTCGGTTGCCGAACGATCATCCTTGTTCCAAGGAGAACGACGATGACCATAGCCCCGATGCTTGCCACAGACATTACCCCCGAAGGCCCGGACTACGATGTCGTACGCAGCGTCATCGAGCTGATCACCGAAGATTACCGCGACCAGCCGTCGCTGGAAGACCTGGCCGTCCGGCTGTCGCAATCCCCGACGCAGTTGCAGAAGACGTTTACCCGATGGGCCGGGCTGTCGCCCAAGGCGTTCCTGCAGGCTGTCACGCTCGACCACGCCAAACGCTTGCTGCGGCAGGACGATCTGCCGCTGCTGGAGGCCTCGATCGAGGTCGGGCTTTCCGGCCCGAGCCGCTTGCACGACTTGTTCGTCACCCACGAGGCGATGTCGCCGGGCGAGTGGAAGGCGAGGGGCGGCGGGCTGACCATCCGCTACGGCTTCCATCCGTCGCCTTTCGGGGTGGCGCTGGTGATGGTCACCGACCGCGGGCTGGCGGGGCTGGCGTTCAGCGACGGCGGCGACGAGGCCGCCTGCCTTCAGGACATGACCTGCCGCTGGCCTGATGCCGTCTATGTCGAGGACAGCGCGGCGACGGCGCCCTACGCCAGCCGTATTTTCGAGCCCGGCCAATGGTCGTCGGACCAGCCGCTGCGCGTCGTGCTGATCGGGTCGGATTTCCAGGTGCGGGTGTGGGAAAGCCTGTTGAAGATCCCGTTCGGAAGGGCTGTGACCTATTCCGATATCGCCAGGGACATCGGCCAGCCGACGGCCATGCGGGCTGTGGGGGCGGCCATCGGGCGCAACCCGATCTCCTTCGTCGTCCCCTGCCACCGGGCGCTGGGCAAGGGCGGCGCGCTGACAGGCTATCACTGGGGGCTGACCCGCAAGCGGGCAATGCTCGGCTGGGAGGCCGGCAAGGCCTGACGTCAGGCCGCCTGAGCGTCGAGGCGGGCAAGCAGGGCCTTGGCGGCGCTCTCGTCCGTGATCAGCGTGTTGCAGCCGATCCGCTTGATGGTGGCGTGGATCGCGGTTGCGCGGTGGGCACCGCCACAGGCCAGCACGATGTGCCTTGCCTTCTTCAGCGTATCCAGATCGACGGACATCACCCGGCTGTTGATCGTGTGGTCGACGGAATTGCCGTCGGCGTCGAGAAAATTGAACATGGTGTCGCAGACGCAGCCGGCGGCGATCAGCTCGTCCAGTTCTGCCTTGGAGATGAAACCTTCCGACAGCGAGGTCGAGTGCGGGCCGATATCGCCACAACTGACGATCGCCAGATCGAGGGTTTCGGCGAGGCGATAGATCGCCTCCAGCCCGCATTTTTCGATGAGGTTGCGCTTGGTCTCGATCGAATCGACCAGCAGCGGGGCGAGGAACATGTAGCATTCGGCGCCGAGCTGGCTTGCCAGCCGCCAGGTATAGTCGATCGGGTTCGTCTGCTGCACGGCGACGATGCCGCCCAGCAGCGAGACGACCTTGCAATTGTCGCGGCGGGACGGGCGGAAGCTGCCGAGCGACGCCGTCATCGTCCGGCCCCAGCCGACGCCGATGGTGTAGTCGTCGGGAATGGCTTCCGTCAGGAACTGGCCGAGCGCCAGGCCGACGCATTTGGCCTGGGCATCGACGCCGCCGCCGGCGGGCGTCGGAACGACGATCGCCTCGTCGAGACCGAAGGCGCGCTCCAGCTTGATCGACAGCTCGACACAGTCCTCGATGCCCTCGTTGATCCAGATCTGCACCTCGCCGCGCCGCCGCGCCTCGTCGAGCAGGCGGATGACGGTGGTGCGGCTGATGCCCAGCTGTTCGGCAACATCCTTCTGCGTCAGGCTCTGGTTGTAGTAAAGCCAGGCGGCCCTCAGGCGCAGCGATGCGGTCTCCGAATAGGCGGTGTGGGTTCCCCGTCTGAGCTTGGCCATGGTTCCTCCGGCTTGCCGCCGCCGGGAACGATGCCTCCGCAGTGACAACGGTGGCAGTCGCGATCTCGCTTGATCGTCGCGACCCCGGCATTCATCGGTTGATATTGGGCGACGTGAGACTTATGTCAATTGAAATGCACAAATGTCCTTGACATTTCCTTGACGGAGTGGCGATAGTCACCTTGGAAATTGGGTCTCTTGTCCAGCGAGGAGGACAATGTGCTGGCAGGCTTCTACCGTCGCACCGCTTCCGTAACGGCTCGACGAGGACATCGTTCCTGCCTTGCCTCGTTCACCTCCGGCGGCTTAAGCTGTCTTGCGCAATCCCAGCCCGCTGGAACATTCGGAACTGCCCTCTCGTTAACATCAGTCTGAGAGGGTTCGTCACATCAACCGGGCGCCACACGGGCTGGCGCCGGTCCTCGGTTCGAAATCAACAAGGATATTCACCATGACTTCCAAGCTTGACCAACTCCGCGAAATGACGACCGTCGTCGCCGATACCGGCGACATCGAAGCCGTCGCGCGTCTGAAGCCGGTCGATTGCACGACCAACCCGTCGATCGTCCTCAAGGCGCTCGGCACGCCGATGTTTGCCGACGATATCAAGGAAGCGGTTGCCTGGGGCAAGAAGCAGTCCGGTGCATCCGAGGCTGTTGCCGAAGCGGTTGCCGACCGCCTGGCCGTCTCCGTCGGCGCCGCGCTGTCGAAGCTGGTTCCCGGCCGCGTTTCCACGGAAGTCAATGCCGACCTGTCGTTCGACACCAAGGCTTCGATCGAGAAGGCCCATGCCATCGTTGCCGGCTACAAGGAACGCGGCATCGAGAAGGATCGCATCCTGATCAAGCTCGCTTCCACCTGGGAAGGCATCCGCGCTGCGGAAGTGCTGCAGAAGGAAGGCATCGATTGCAATCTGACGCTGCT
>CAZZZI010000150.1:0-9069 GCA_964658415.1 uncultured Sphingomonas sp.
CCTCCGAAAACAACCCAAATTTGGTCGCCTCCACCACTCAACATTGTGTCGATTTTTTGCAAGCTTTGCCCCAATCTGCGGTCGGCAAAGCCGTGGTCGCCCCTTTGCCGCAATCCAGAACACGACGACTCCGCCCAAGGATCCATCATGAAGAAAATGCTTCTCTTCGCCTCTGCCATCACCCTCGCCTTCCCGCTTCTTGCACAGGCCGAGACGCTGAAGTTTCCGAGCGATGCCCCCATCGCATCCGTCACCATTCCCCATAGCTGGGGCCCGAAAGAAACAGAAACCGGCATCGACGCGACCTCGGACGATTCGGCCATCTATTTCTCGATCGACGTCGCCGACGAGAAGTCTTCGGACAAGGTGGTCAGCGATGCCATCGACTTCCTGACCAAGAGCGGCGTCAAGATCGACCCGTCGACCCAGAAGGACGAAGGCGACAACACCATCAACGGCATGAAGATGTCGACGCTCGGCTGGCAGGGCACGGACAATGACGGCGCCGTCGATGTGGAGCTGGCCTTCCTGTCGCCTGTGCCCGGCAAGCTGCTGGTCGTGACCTACTGGGGCTCGAAGGATACCGGCAGCAAGCACGACAAGGAACTGACCTCGATCCTTTCGTCGCTGGTCCCCGTCAAGTAAGCAGCGCTGCCACCGGGTTCTCCCCAGGCCAGCGCCGCCGCGTTGCCTGGGGTCAGTTTGCGCCGATGGCCGGCGGAAGGAGGCAACCCTTTCGCCGGCTCCTTGCCTCCACCTCTTCATGAAGGCGATCGTCGCATCCTAAGTCCCCGGTCCGCCGTGACATTTCCGCCGTGCAAATGGCGCAACACTCCCATCAAATTCGCGACATGCCTGCTAATGACAATTTGCTTTTATCCACTTTGGCGCTAAAGCCGTGGGTGGGACAGGCGGGAACGGCGCGGGACAGCGGCTTTTCCGACCGTCAATGCGCGAGAACGAGCTCAAGGACGATACGATGAACATCCGCATGTTTTCTGCGGCAGGGCTGATGATGGCCCTCGCCGGATGCACCACCGTTGCGAACGTTGCCACCATTCCGATGATGAAGGCCAATCCGGTTCAGGACTACTGGTCGGGAAAATCGGCCGGCAAGTTCTTTGCCGCCTACGGCCCGCCGATTTCCGACCACGACGACGGCGGCGACCGGGTCTACACCTGGCGCGGCGGCTACAAGAAGGTGCGCGTCGAGACGAAGACAGCCGAGGGAACGCCGGGCAAGCCCGCCCGCACGGTCAATCTCAGCTGCAAGGCGGACATCACCACCTCGTCGGACTACGTCATCCGCTCGGTGCGCATCCTCGGCGACATGCCTGGCGTCAACGGCCCGTCCTATTGCGCCGAACTGCTGATCCCGACACCTGCGCCCGCCGCCAGCTAAATCGCTGCCGACCGCACGACATCGCACAGGCGGCCCCGGGCCGCCTGTCTGCGTTTGGAGAATTGCGTCATTTCAGCGGGATACAGAAATGCCCTGTCAATTTGTATCGACGCATTTCAAGACGCAAAACCGCTACACACTGTTGCCGGAACTGCATTAGGGCCGCCGGCATGCCCATGCTAAACGCGTTCCAACGGGCACGGCCCCCGACCTCAACTCCAGCGGAGCGTGATCATGAAAACTATCGAATTCGGACTTGATACATTCGGCGACGTCACCTCGTCGCTCGACGGCGTGCCTCTGAGCCATGCACAGGTGCTGCGCAATGTCGTCGAGGAGGCCGTGCTTGCGGACACCGTCGGCATCGACTTCATCGGCATCGGCGAGCATCATCGCGCCGATTTCGCGGTCTCTGCCCCCGAAGTGCT
Organism: uncultured Sphingomonas sp.; assembly: GCA_964658415.1. Taxonomy (GTDB): domain Bacteria; phylum Pseudomonadota; class Alphaproteobacteria; order Rhizobiales; family Rhizobiaceae; genus Rhizobium. The sequence goes on from CAZZZI010000150.1 coordinate 1,831, forward strand.
GCTGGCTGCCGCGGCGATGCGCACGACGCGCATCCGGCTCGGTTCGGCCGTCACGGTGCTCTCGTCCGACGATCCGATCCGCGTTTTCCAGCGCTTCTCGTCGATCGACGCGCTCTCCAACGGGCGCGCCGAAGTCATTCTCGGGCGCGGTTCGTTCACCGAATCCTTCCCGCTCTTCGGCTTCGCCCTGCGCGACTACGAGACGCTGTTTGAAGAAAAGCTCGAAATCTTCGCCGCGCTGCTCTCCGGGAAGACCGTCAACTGGAAAGGCACCATCCGCCCGCCGATCGTCAACCAGCAGGTGTTTCCGCCGATCGAGACGGGTTCGCTGAAAACCTGGATCGGCGTCGGCGGCAGTCCTGAATCCGTCGTGCGCGCGGCGCGCTACAATCTGCCGCTGATGCTGGCGATCATCGGCGGCGACCCGAAGCGGTTCGTGCCCTACGTGGACCTGTCGAAGCGGGCCTACGACCAGTTGAAGCTGCCGGTGCAGCCGATCGGCGTCCATTCGCCGGGCTATATTGCCGACACCGACGAGCAGGCACGCCGCGAGCTGTGGCCGGACTACAAGCGCATGCGCGACCAGATCGGTTCGGAACGGGGCTGGCCACCGATGGAGACGTCGGAATTCGAGCAGGAAATCGAGCATGGCTCGCTCTATGTCGGCTCGCCCGAAACGGTGGCCCGCAAGATCGCCGCCACCGTCAAGGCGCTCGGCATCTCGCGCTTCGACCTCAAATACAGCGCGGGCGCCCTTCCCCACGAGAAGATGATGCGCTGCATCGAGCTTTACGGCACGAAAGTCGTGCCGATGGTGCGCGAGATGATCGCCTGATACGCAGCGCACCGCCCCCCGGGGCGGTGACCGCACAACGGTCTGGCAGATCTGTAGACCAGACTGCGCAAACACCCTCGGGCTCGGCAGGGCCTGCGGGCATCAGGCCTCTATAGCGCGGCGGCGACGAGGCTGGTCAGGGCCTGGCGACCGGTGCGGTAGACGGCGCCCGGCGCATCCAGTGCCCGTCCGAGAAGGCCGGGGCCTCTGTCGCGAAAATCGACTTCTTCGACCAACTCGTCCGTGTCGCGCGGCGATGCGACCGGCGGCGGCGTTCTCTCCGCAGCCCTGACGATCAGCGGATCGCGGGTGTCGCAGCCCGGCAGGCAGCTCTCGAAGCGGACGAACTTTGCCGTGGCGACAACGGGTTCGCGCACGGCTCTTCTGGCCGGCAAGGGCACATGGCGGGGAACTTGATCGGCAGCGGCAACGCGCTCGAGCGGGATCGGGATGTTGGCGACGGCAGGCGTGACCGCCGGGCTTGCATCGATGGCCACCTGCGACCCTGAAAGCACGGGGTTCGCCACGACGGCTTCCAGCACAGTGGCCGTGCGGCCCGGCCTGGTCGTGGAGGCGGCAGCCAGTTGCTCCGATCCATTGCGGTGGGTGGCATAGATGACGGCGGCAAGCGTGCCGCACATGACGAGGCAGAATCCCGCCCGCGCCACGATATCGCCCCCGGCCTTGTACCATTTTTGCTGCTTAGAATGCATCACACTCTCCGTCGTTGTCTCATCCGACAATTGACACCCCGATTGCGGCGCGGGTTTTGTCGGAAAGAGTCCATTCGCGGGCAATTTGTGAAGGCATGTTGAGCGCTGCCCTACTGAGCGTGACAAACAGCGGCCGCGACCGATCTTTTCGATCCCGCGCGCCGGCCTATATAGCGCCGTCACACGCTCTCGAAACGAAGGATGCGCCCCCATGAGACCCCATATCATCTGCCTTATGCTGACCTCCCCGGACGGAAGCCTGCATCCGAGCCGCTGGACGACAAGCCCGGACGGCAGCCGCTCCGACTGGTCGGCGCTCTATGAAAAGGTCCACAAGTCACACGACGCCAATGCCTGGATGGTCGGCCGCGTGACGATGGCCGAGATTTCCAAGGCCGGTGCGCATCCGCCCGCCCCACCCTTCGAGGTGAAACGCCCGCATCATTTTGCCAACCGGCAGGCCACCAGCTTCGCGATTGCCCTCGACCGCAGCGGCAAGCTGCATTTCTCGGGCGATGCGCTCTATGGCGACCATGTCATCGTGTTGCTCGGCGCCGACGTGCACGACAGCCATCTGGCGGAGCTTGCAGCGGACGGCGTCTCCTACGTCGTGTCGCAGACGCCGGAGATGGATATCGGCGGGATGCTCGACCTTGTCGGCCGCGAGCTCGGCATCGAGCGCATCCTTCTCGAGGGCGGTGCCGCGGTGAACGGCTCCCTGATCGCTGCCGGACTGGTGGACGAGCTCAGCTTCGTCGTCGCACCGGCTCTGGAAGCGCGCGACGGCAGCGACCGGATCATCGCCTTCGGCACGGAGGGGCTGGCAGGAAAGGCCGAGCTCTCGCTGATCTCCTGCGAGCCGCTGGGTAACGGCGCCCTGCATCTGCGCTATAGGGTCGGTCGACCGGGATGAGGCGCTGATGCGGGGCCCCGTCGCGCTATCCTACCCCCGGGCGATGGTGTCCGCCCTGCTGCTCGCACTGTCGCTAACGGCGCATCCGCTGGCAGCCGCAGGCATCGAAGGTCGGGGCATCAGCGCCGACCTGCCGTCCGCGACGGCCGGGGGAACACGCGTTGCGATGGCGGCGGAAGACAGCGCGTCCGACGTTATGGCGCGGATCAACGCCGCCTATGGGCTGCTGCAGAACGGCAAGGTGGAGGAAGGTCTCATCCGGCTCCGTCTGGCGTTGCGTTATGCGGCCTCAGGACAGAATTACGGGCTCACACTCCACGAATACCAGACGGCCGCGCAGTCCTTTGCCGATAGCGGCCTGACGGCCGAGGCCAAGGGCTTTTTCGAGGAAGGGCTGCAAACGAACGCCGCCAAGACCGAAAGCGGCGAACTCGCCATGCTGTGGTTCGAATATGCGCAGTTTCTCCAGAAATCCGGCGGCGATATAGATGCAACGCTGCATGCCGCCTACACGGCCCGCCGCATGATGCAGCGCCAGTTCGGCGAGGCGTCCGAGGAGGCGATTTCAGGCGGCGACAATCTCGCCTCCCTGCTCGTCGAGAACGGCGCCGTGGCATCGGGCCTCAATATCCAGGAAGAGATCTACAACAAAGCGGTGTCGGCACTTGGACCCAATGTGCCGCTGACCTGGCGGACGGCGAACAACTACGCAGAGGCGCTGCGCATGGTCGACCATCCCGAGGTCGCGCGGGGCATCGACGAGGCGCTTCTGAAGCTGCGCATTGCCCATTACGGCCGCGCCAGCATCCAGGCCCTGACCAGCGCATCCAACCTCGGGCTGGACCTGCTCGCTCTCGGCGACCGGGACGGCGCGATCAAGGCTTTCGAGGAACAGCGCGATATCGGCGCGGCGCTTGCCGACCCGCATTCGGAGCATGCAGCCCAGGGCGAGAAATGGAAGGAATATGCCGAGGCCTACTTCCAGCGGAATGTCAGGATGGACGACAGCGCGCTCGAAGCCATGGCGGCAATCAAGGACTGGCGCAGCGCACCCGACCTGATGCGGATCAAGACCGCCCAGCTTGCGGCGGAACAGTTCGAGATGCGCGACGACACCGCGCGCGGGCTCGACCTGCGCCGGCAAGCCGCCGCGATTTCAACGGCTGCCTTCGGCGAGCTCAATCCCATTACCTTCGATGCGATGCAGGAGGTCGCGCTCGCCCAGATGCGCGCCAAGGGTCCGGAAACGCTCGACAGCTTCCGCCATCTCGACGAACGGATGTTCGGCTGGATGCTGCGTGAGGTCGGAACCTCCGGCAACCGCTATGTTGCGGAGACCACCCGTCGCCTTGCCGACGACATGCTGCGCGCATTCGGCGATTTCGCGGTCGCCAACCCGCAGGCGGCTGCGGCCTATGCCGATGCAGTGGCGCGATGGAAACCGATGGAGAGCGGCGAGCGAACGGGCCTGCGCATGGCAGCCGAGACGGTCGCCGATCCGGCTGTCCACGCCCTTGCCGAAAAGGTGGTGCGGCTCCTCGGCCAGCAGCAGGAGCTGCTGTCCTCCGGCAGCGTGGATACCCATGTCCGGCAAATCCTTGCCGATCTGCAGGCATCGCGCGACCTGCTCGCGAAATCGCTTGTGCAGCCGTCGACCCGGCCATCCGTTGAAGACGCGCTGTCGGCCAATGCCGTCATGGTCGATTTCTTCGTCAGTTCGCGGCGAACCCGCAACGGCAACGCCGACAGCGCGGATTCCAAACTCCAGGCCATCGTACGGCGCAAGGGGGAAACGCCCGTCATCGTCGATCTCGGCTCGACCGATGAGATCATCCGCCAAGCGGTCTCGGAGGAAGACCCGAAGGCCCGGTTCGCCAGGCTCTACCGGTCGCTGTTTGCGCCGCTGAAGACCGTGCTCGAGGGAAGCACGCAACTCTACATCGTGCCGGACGACGCGCTCTACAGCATCCCCTTCGCCATGATGACGACCGAGGATGGCCGGCACCTCGACGAGGTTTTCGAGGTGCACATGCTGACACGCGCGGATGCGATCTTCTTCACGGCGAAACACGACCGGCCGGAAGCGGGTGAGAAGGCGCTGGTCGTTGGCGATCTGACCTATCGGGACGAGCGCTCCCTGCCCTTCACCGGCCGTGAAATCCGCAATCTCGGGCAGGAGTTGAAGACCGCCGGCATCGATGTCGTCTCGTTGCGGGGCACGGCGGGCACGCAAGCCGCGATCCGCAAGGCGTCCGCCGACGCCTCCATCGTCCACCTTGCCACCCATGGCTTCTTCACCGCCGCCACCGGGGAGACCGGCCAGGATGCCCTGTGGCGCAGCGGCCTCATCGTCGCCGGCAAAGCGGCGGCAAAGGAGCCGGTCGAAAACGACAAGGACGGCATTTTATACGCGAGGGAGCTGATGGACTGGGATCTCTCCTCGACCGACCTCGTCGTGCTGTCCGCCTGCGAGACGGCACAGGGCGATCCGAGCCGCATCGGCAATGTTCGCGGCCTGCCGACGGCCCTTGCCATCGCCGGGGCCAGACGCTCCCTCCTCACCCTGTGGGCGGTCGACGACGAAGGCACCGCCAATTTCATGGCGCGCTACTACCACATCCTCACGCACGACAAGCTCGACTATGTGTCGGCGCTGAGGAAGACCCGCATCGAGGCGATGAACGGAAAGATCGACAAGGCCGGAGACCCCATGCTCTGGGCAGCCTTCGTTCTGTTCGAGGGATAATTTTCGGCATGAGAAACCGCCTCCCGCGCACCTCGTCCGGGAAAACGGGAACCACCGCGCTCGCGGCGAACGCGTCAGACCTCGACCGGCTCTGTCGGGCGCATGGCCCGTGCCGGTTCGTCGTTCTGGCATTCCGGCGTTCACGGAACCACGGGCGTGGTCCATTCCATTCCGCCCATATCAGGATGCAAGACCGTGCCGTGCCGGATCTGCCCTAGGCGGGATGACGCTGCGTGGGCACCGGCACATCCCGGGCCTTTTCGTCGGGCCAGGTTTTGATATCGCGGACCACGCCTGGGATCTGGTCGTGCAGAAAGCTCTCCTGGCCCGGCAGGCCCATCGGGTAGAGCGCGTCGCGGCTCGCCTCATAGGCAGCGCTCTTGGCCGTGCAGAGGCGGATGCGCATGTCCTCGGGCGCGACATCGGTGCGATTTTGTACCGCGTCCACGGGACCTGCGGCCGGCAGGCGGCCGTCGAAGGCCTCGGTCAGATATTGCGCGGCGCGTTCGTTGCGTTCGCGCTCCGTGGTCGCGCCCATGATGACCACCATCACCCGCTGCCCGTGGCGCGTGGCAAGGCCGACATAGTTGCGTCCGGAGGCGCACAGGAAACCGGTCTTCATGCCGATCGTGCCGCTGAAACCCGTCAGCAGCGCATTGTTGGATTTGACTTCCTTGCCGTCGATGGTGACGGCCGTGGCCGCAAAGAAGCGGCTATATTCGGGAAACGTCCGATCGATTTCCATCCCGAGGATCGCGAGATCGCGGGCGGTCGTGTAATTCCTCTTGTCGAACAACCCGTTGGGGCTGGTGAAATGGGTGCCGGTCATGCCGAGGCGCGCGGCCTCCGCGTTCATCTGCTGCACGAACGACGCCTCGTCGGGCGCCACCGCCTCGGCAAGCGCCACGGCGACATCGTTGGCCGAGGCGACGAGCGCCGCATAGAGCGCGTCCTCGAGCGTCATGGTGCGCCCGAAGGTCAGCCCGGATTCGAGAAATTTCTGCTTCGCCGCGTTGCGCGTGATGACGACAGGCGTCTGCAAGGTGACCTTGCCCGAGCGGAGCGCTTCGAAAACCACGAGCGCCGTCATCAGCTTGGTGGTCGAGGCCGGGTACCAGGGCACGCCCGCATCCTCCTGGTAGAGAACCTGGCGCGTCGCGGTGTCGACAACAAGCACCGGCGTGGCACTGGCCGGCACCGACGCGAAAAGCGATGCCATCAACACCCAGGGTGTCCACCGCCGTGCGGCCGATAGGGTTTCGATCATGGGACCCGCCTCCTGCAATCCAACGCGGCCGAACCGCTATACTTTCCCTGCAGGACAGGGATTACAAAGATGTCAATTTGTCGATGAAGAACGGTAAAAGCTCGCGATATCGGTCAACAAAGTCATCGTCTCCCCGGTGATTTGAGCCCCTGTACTCCATGAAGAGCTCATTGCGAAGATCCTCAACCGTCTCCCGCCTCATCGACCTTGCAGCCTCCGCCGCAGCCTGGAACGACCCAAAATGGTCGTATCCGTTGAACGAACGGGCAAACTCACTTACCGCATGCCGATCCTCGGGGTCTGGAAGGTCTGCAAGCTTCATTCGTTACCTATTCGATCTGCTGAAGACATGCTGGCTGGGAGCTTGGAGCTCCCACGCTGATAGTTAGCTTCTTTTCAAACCTCTGAGAAGACAGTTCTATCCCGATTGCCTAATTGATGCTTGCGGCAGTTTCCTGTTCGCAGTCCCGGCCGAGGATCCGCCTGCGTATCGTTTGCCGCCATCCATCACGGGTGCCAGGATCACGAGCCACTGTCCAAAACGGCGAGCCGACAGGGCGCGGAGCTCATGGTTGCCGACTGTGGCAGGAGCGGTCGACCGTATCGCAGTGCGGCATAAGCGGATTGCCATTCTCCAGATGCGGCTTTGGGACGGATAATTTTCTCAAAGCCTGCCCGTTAATGGGATTTCGCAAGCTTTGAATTCTACCAAACTGATAGAGAATTCACACGCACCCTTTTCTCGCCTGGACCAATCCGGTCTGC
>CAZZZI010000150.1:9169-11371 GCA_964658415.1 uncultured Sphingomonas sp.
AAACTGATAGAGAATTCACACGCACCCTTTTCTCGCCTGGACCAATCCGGTCTGCATCAAGGAGGATATTGCGATGACCTATCACAACGCCGACCCCGTCAAGTTTGCCTACTGGGTTCCGAATGTCTCGGGCGGGCTGGTGACGTCGACCATCGAACAGCGAACATCCTGGACGATCGACTATAACCGGAAGCTGGCGCAGATCGCCGAAGCCGCCGGCTTCGAATACGGCCTCACGCAGATCCGCTTCACGGCAGGCTACGGCGCGGAATTCCAGCACGAATCCGTGGCGTTCAGCCATGCCCTGCTGGCTGCGACGACAAATCTGAAGATTATCGCAGCGCTTCTGCCGGGGCCGTGGAACCCGGCGCTTGCGGCCAAGCAGATCGCCACGATCAACCACCTGACCAACGGTCGCGTCGCGGTCAATGTCGTCAGCGGATGGTTCCGGGGGGAGTTTCATGCCATCGGCGAGCACTGGCTCGACCATGACGAGCGATATCGCCGATCCGAGGAATTCATTCGCGCCCTGCGCGGCATCTGGACCGAGGACAAATTCAGCTTCAGCGGTGATTTCTATCGCTTCAACGAGTATTCGCTGAAACCCAAGCCCCTCGATCCACAGCCGGAGATCTTCCAGGGCGGATCGTCGCGGGCCGCCCGCGACATGGCCGCGCGGGTCTCCGACTGGTATTTCACCAACGGCAACACGCCGGAGGAAATCGGCAAGCAGGTCGAAGACATCAACACGAAGGCGAAGGCCAACGGCCATTCCGTCCGCGTCGGCGTCAACGCGTTCGCGATCGTCCGCGAGACGGAGGAAGAGGCGCAGGCCGTGCTTGCCGAAATCATCGACAAGGCCAATATCGACGCGGTCAAGGCGTTCGCCCATGAGGTCAAGAATGCCGGCAAGGCCTCGCCCGAGGGCGAGGGAAACTGGGCCAAATCGACCTTCGAAGACCTCGTCCAATACAATGACGGCTTTCGCTCAAACCTGATCGGCACGCCCCGGCAGGTGGCGGAGCGGATCGTCAATCTGAAGCGCGCCGGCGCCGACCTGATCCTGGTCGGCTTCCTGCATTTCCAGGAAGAGGTCGAATATTTCGGCAAGCACGTGATCCCGCTGGTGCGCGAGCTCGAAGCGTCCGCCACCGCAATCGCCGCCGAATAGGCCGTTTCGGCCACGGATCAGCTTGGCGACCGCCTCGGAACGCGGATACTCGCTCCGAGGTGAGCCCCAAAGCACGCGCGGGAAATCGGTCAGCGCGCCGGATGGTCTCGATCACGGAAAGGTCGAGATGCCGCCGGTGCGCGTTTGCCGGGGACGGAGATACCTTCCGGCCCTTCGTTGCGCCGCTGGCGACGACAGAAACCATTCGTCCGGAAGGTCGCACCACAGTTCAAAGCCGCCCCGCTTTTAAACCGGTGCCGCGCGCCCGCTGCAACGATTAAAGGGGCGGCAGCATGCGCCTGAGGACGTCATCCTTGCGCACGAAATGGTGCCACAGGGCAACCATCGCATGGACGCTGGCAAGGCCGATGAGTGCGTAGGCCGCCAGTTCATGGATCTCACCGATCTGGCCGGCAACGGCTTCGTTTTCCGCCATCACGGGTGCGATTGCAAAGAGACCGAAATCGATGCCCTGACCGCTCCAGACCGCGAAGGCCAGACCGATGAGCGGTACGGCCACCATCAGGCAATAGAGCAGGACATGCGCAAGGGAAGCCGCGCGTTCCATAAGCCACCCCATGGGCTCGGCCGGCGGCGGGCGATGGCCTGCTCTCCAGGCCAGACGCAGCACAGCCAGACAGAGAATGGAGACGCCGAGGAGCTTGTGGGTATTGACGACCCCATCTTCCCAACTTGCCGGAAAGGTATCGACCAGCAGGCCGAGGCCGAAGGCCATGACAATCAGAACGGCGATCAGCCAGTGGAGGCTCCGTGCGACGGTGTCATAGGTCAGGATCTTGTGAGCGGGCGTCACAGTCGTCGTCATGGTCATCTCCATTTCGGTAGCGCTGTCGAAAGACACAGCCTTCTCTACGGCGCCTGTGACCCGCCCTGTCAGGGTCGGAAACTACTCACAATCTTCAGGACGTTGCCGACCGGGTAGTCATCGCCGCGGATCTGCGCCCGTGTGAATGCCTCGGGATCGCCTCGACAGGCCGGCTGGCGGAATGCGGCAGTGCGGGTCCGCAGCC
>CAZZZI010000151.1:0-11293 GCA_964658415.1 uncultured Sphingomonas sp.
ATCAGGGCATTCCGGTGGTCGGCGTCGATACGCTGCATTATTTCTGGTCGGAGCGGAAGCCGCAGGAAACCGCAGACGATCTCGGTCGCATCATCGACTACTACACCAAGCACTATAACGTGCAGCACGTCGTCCTCGTCGGATACTCGTTCGGCGCCGACGTCATTCCGGCCAGCTACAATCTGCTGAAGCCGAAGGAGCGCGCCCAGGTCGTGCAGATGTCGTTGCTGTCGCTGTCGCGCAAGGTCGACTATGTCATCTCCGTCATGGGCTGGCTCGGCGCATCGAGCGAGGGCAAGGGCGGCGATCCGCTGAAGGACCTGAAGAAGATCAATCCCAAGATCGTCCAGTGCGTTTACGGCACGGACGACGACGAGGACGTGGCCTGCCCCGATCTCAAGGGCACCGGTGCCGAAGTGGTCGCTATGGCCGGCGGTCACCACTTCGACGACGACTACGAGACCCTGTCGAAGACGATCATCGCCGGCGTCAAGAGCCGTCTCGGCGAATAAGGGAACATCACGACGGGGCCAGCGTTTTCGACGGTGGCCCCGCGGCATTTCCAGAACTTCCATGGCGCCGCAGCTGGCGACCTTTCTGAAGGCCGTCGGCGCAGCCATCTCCGTCACTCCCGACGATCTTCCGCCAACCGAAAGAGACGTTCCTTGTCTTCAGCACGCATTTCCGCCTTCGATAAGAGCTATGCCGCCTTCCTGTTCGACATGGACGGCACGATCATGAACTCCACGGTGTCGGCAGAGCGCGTCTGGGGCGCCTGGGCAGCCCGCCAGGGCCTGGACGTCGAGAAATTCCTGCCGACGATGCATGGCGCGCGCGGCATCGACACGATCCGCAATCTCAACCTGTCGGGGCTCGATCCGGCCGCCGAGGCGGCTGCCATCGAGAAGGCGGAAATCGAGGATGTGGCCGGCGTCATGGCGATTTCTGGCGCCATCGATTTCCTCGCCTCGCTGCCGCTCGACCGCTGGGCAATCGTCACCTCCTCGCCGATCGCGCTCGCAAAGGCACGGCTGGCGGAAGCGGGCATCATGATGCCGCGCTTCATCGTCACCGCCGAGGACGTGAAGGTCGGCAAGCCCAACCCGCAATGCTACATCCTCGGCGCCGAGCGCCTGGGCGTCAGCACGGCCGATTGCCTGGTGTTCGAGGACGTACCGGCCGGAATCAAGGCCGGGGAGGCTGCCGGGTCGGATATCATGGTCATCACAGCGACCCACAGCCATCCGGTCGAGACGCCGCACACCTCGATCGCCAACTATGATAACGTTCGTGCCGAGATCGGATCGAACGGGCATCTGTCGATCGTGCGCACCTAACCATCAGGCGGTCATGCCCGGCGCGCCTGGCTTCGGGATGAACGAGATGGCTCCAGCCGAGACGAAGGCACATATCCGCAAAGAAAGATTGGCCGCGCGCGACGCCCTGTCACCGGAGGCGCGTGCCGAAAAAAGCGCCCGCATGGCGCAACAGGCTGGCGCCGTCCTGACCGTGCCGCCGGGCTCCGTCATCTCTGGCTTCCTGCCGATCCGCTCCGAGGCGGACATCCGGCCGTTGATGGAGCAGTTGCGCGTCGCCGGTGCGCGGGTCTGCGTGCCCGTGGTCATCGACAAGGAAACGATCGTCTTTCGCGAACTCGGCGATGGCTCGCAGCTGGTGCCGGGTGCGTTCGGCACCTTCGGTCCGCCGGCGGATGCCGTAGTGCTGGAGCCTGATCTGATGCTGGTGCCGCTGTCGGCCTTTGACCGACAGGGACAGCGGATCGGCTATGGCGGCGGCTATTATGACAGGGCGATTGCGATTTTGCGACGGAAAGGCCTTGCGCGGCGGTTGATCGGCATTGCTTTCGATTGCCAAGAAGTGCCATCAGTACCCGCCGAGCCGCACGACGTCCGCCTGGACGCCATTTTGACAGAAAGCGGCCTGCGCACCTTTTCGCCGGAGACCGACGTGGAATGAGACTGCTATTTCTGGGTGACATGGTCGGCAAGACTGGGCGTGTCAGCGTCTGGAACCGCCTGCCGGGGCTGGTGTCCGACCTGAAGCTCGATTTTGTCATCGTCAACGGCGAGAATGCTGCGGGCGGCTTCGGCATCACCGAAGAGATCTTCCTCGAGACCATCAATGCCGGCGCCGACGTGGTGACGACGGGCAACCACGTCTGGGACCAGAAGGAAGCCGTCTCCTTTGCCGGTCGACACGACCAGTTCCTCCGCCCGGCCAACTATCCGGCCGGCACCCCCGGTCGCGGTTCCGGCCTCTACTATGCCCGCAATGGCGCGCGGGTGCTCGTCGCCAACATCATGGGCCGCGTGTTCATGCATCCGGAACTCGACGATCCCTTCAAGTCGGCCGAGGCCATTCTCGCTGCATGCCCGCTGAAAGAGCAGGCCGACGCCATCGTCTTCGATTTCCACGCGGAGGCGACCAGCGAGAAGCAGTGTTTCGGGCATTTCGTCGACGGCCGCGCCAGCTTCGTCGTGGGGACCCATACCCATGTGCCGACGGCAGACGCGCAGATCCTGAATGGCGGCACGGCCTATATGTCGGATGCCGGCATGTGCGGCGATTACGATTCATCGCTGGGGATGGAGAAGGAAGAGCCGCTCAACCGGTTCATCTCCAAGATGCCGAAGGGTCGCTTCGAGGCGGCTTCCGGGCCGGCTACGATTTGCGGCGTCGGCGTCGAGATTTCCGATGCGACGGGGCTTGCCGAAAAGATCGCCCCGTTGCGCATCGGGCCGCGACTGGCGGAGACGGTTCCCGACTTCTGGAACTGACGGGCACCCGGGCCGTCCTTGGACTGCCCAGGTCAGCTTGGTTCAGGCGAACTGGAGATGACGCTTGACGCCGACATCGGGCATCTTGTCGTCGTCGAGATTGGCCTTGGCGATTTCCCAGCCAAATTTCAGCTTGCTGCCGGTCGAGATCCACAGTTCGGCATCGTCGACATGCATGGCAAGCATCGTCAGCGTCGGATCCTTCTTGCCGTCATGGTACCAGGCGGCCGTGACCGAGCTCCAGTATTCGTCGATCTTCGACTGGTCGGCGCGAACCTCGATCCGACCCTCGAGGCTGGCGTGGTAGTCGTGATCCTTGCCGACCAGAACGAAGCGGGCGCGGGCACCGGGCTTGATGCTCTTGACGATATCGGCATCGGTCTTGGTGTAGAACCAGACGGTGTTGGTCGTCGGATCTGCATGGGGTGCCATGGGCTGCATGTGCATGTCGACGCCTTCGATACCGAGCATTCCGGCGTGGACCGCACCGATCTGTTCCCACAGCTGCTTTGCCGGGTGTTCTTGCGCTTCGCTGAAGCTGGCCATGGCCAATCCTTTCGTTTTTGATATTGCGTCATGAAACGGCAGGCGTGCCAGCTTTGTTCCTTCCTGGAAGCGCCGGGCGCCAAGGCTTTTCGCTTGAATGCATCAGGCTTCGCACCTATAAGGCGCCATTCCCAACAAAAGACTGAGCAGGGGTGCCATGGCTGGCCATTCACAGTTTAAAAACATCATGCATCGCAAGGGCCGTCAGGATTCCGTGCGGTCGAAAATGTTCTCCAAGCTGGCGCGCGAAATCACCGTCGCTGCCAAGGCCGGACTGCCCGACCCGTCCATGAACGCGGCCCTGCGGCTGGCGATCCAGAACGCCAAGGCGCAGTCGATGCCGAAGGACAACATCGATCGGGCCATCAAGAAGGCATCGGGGAGCGACGGCGAGAACTACGAGCAGATCCGCTACGAGGGATACGGTCCCGGCGGCACGGCTGTCATCGTCGAGGCGCTGACGGACAACCGCAACCGCACAGCCTCGAATGTCCGCTCGACCTTCACCAAGGCCGGCGGCGCTCTCGGCGAAACGGGCTCGGTATCCTTCTCCTTCGACCATGTCGGCGAGATCACCTACAAGCTTTCCGCCGGCGATGCCGATAAGGTCATGGAGGCCGCGATCGAAGCCGGCGCCGATGACGTGGTGACCGATGAAGACGGCCACACCATCATTTGCGGTTTCGAGGCGCTCAACGAGGTCTCCAAGGCGCTTGAAGCAACGCTCGGCGAAGCGGAGACCGTCAAGATCGTCTGGAAGGCGCAGAACACCGTGCCTGTCGATGAAGAGAAGGCCGTCTCGGTCATGAAGCTGATCGATAGCCTCGAAGACGACGACGACGTGCAGGCCGTCTATTCCAACTTCGAAGTCTCCGACGAGGTCATGGCCAAGCTCTCGGCCTGACCCTCGCGACATTGCCTGAACAGACCCATCGCCGCATTCGCGGGCGGTGGGTTTTTTCGTTCCAGGCAGCAGTCATTCGGCAGCGTGCATCAAAGTTTCGGCGTGCTGTCCGGATGTGATCTCCGGCGGCGGGGCGTGCGGGAAGAGCACGCGCCGGATGCCGACCAGCGCATTCAGCGCCGTTTCCGACGCTTCCACATCCTGCCCGGCAAGATCGACGATCGCGCGGTCGATGGTTGCCAGCAGATTGGCCGGCGGCTCGACGGTGATGCCGCCGCGCACGCGGGCCGTGTAGAACGCCGAGATAGCCGACAAAACCTCGGCGAGGCGCTGTCCCTGGGAGGGGGCGAGCACCCGGCGCTGGCGCTGCAGGTCGAGAATGTTGAAGCCGATGCGGACTTCGGCGAGCCCGTCGAGGCGCGCCAGTTCGTGGCCTTCCATCTTGGCAAGCCGTGGCACGAGCTGCCCAAGCCGGTCGAGCATCCGTCCCATCAGGATGTCGCTGCCGTAGCCCACGCCCTCGGCTGCCGCAGCGATATCCGCCCATCCGCGCCGGACCAGGCGCAGGGCGGCAAGTTCCTCGCCGAAGGGGCGCATGATCAGCGTCCAGACCATGGCAAAGCCGACGCCGAGGAGGGCGGCCAGGCCCTCGTTCGTGAAGGAGGCGAAATCGGCGGTGAAGCGATCGGAGAGGGCGACATAGGAGGCCATGTTGACCGTCAGCAGCATGGCGATGATGTTGTACTGCGGCCTGGGGATCATCAACCCGATGAACAGGAACGGCCCGGCAAAGACCAGCACCAGGGTCCAGTAGTCGTTGACCATGGGCAGAAGAACGAAGAGGTAGGCGCCGGCTCCGATCAGGCTTGTGAAGGTCCAGATGAACATCAGCTTGATGAACGGCGCGGGGCGGTCGATGCCGGCAAAGAACGAGCAGGCGACCGCGAACATGGTGGCAAAACCGGCGCCACTGGCCCAGCCGGTGTAGATCCACAGGCAGATGGCGACGAAGGTGCCGAGCACGACGACGCCGGCCGAGAATGCCAGCCAGGGATAGTCGAAGTGGCGGATGGTCTGCTTCGGCAGGCTGAAGCGGAAACGGCCCTTCCAGCCGCGGACAGCCTTGCCGCTGGCGATCTGCACGCGCAGCGCGTCGCAGTCCTCGCTGAGGTCGAGAAGATCCTCCAGCCGCGACAGGGCGCTGACCCGGATCATCCGGCCCCAGAGCGACGGAACGGGCACTGTCTTCAGGTGCTCGATGCGCAGCCTCAGCGCGCTCGTGTCGCGAATGGTGCCGTGAAAGGGTTCGGCGACGATCCAGGCCGACATGTCGTCAAGCAGGATCTCGACATCGGACCGGATGCCAGGGTCCAGCCCGCGCAGCGCGTGCAGCCGGTCGGCAAGCGATGAGAGCGTCGGGAGCAGCATCAGCAGGCGACCGCGCAGTCGCCTTGCCTGGCCGGTGACATCCCGCGCGCCGGCATCGTAGGCGATCTGCGTCAGCATCAGGTCGAGAGCCGAAAGGTCGCTCGCCAGTTTCTGCCGCATGAGCGGCGCATCGGGCGTGGCCGCCTGGCCGGACAGGATTTCCAGGCCCCATTGCCTGGCATCGCGCGTCCAGTCGGCGATGCGCGCGGACAGGACGGCGCCGACGCTGGTCGGAAACACGATGGCGCTGACGAGGCTGGCACAGGTGATGCCGAGGATGATCTCCTCCGAGCGCGCGACGGCGGTGTCGAACACGCTGGCGGGACTTCCGACCAGCGGAAGAGCGATCAGCGGCAGCGTGTAACCGGCCAGCATGAAGACATAGCTGCGCGGCGTCCGGTCGAGCAGCGAGATGTAGAGGAGCGTTCCGGTCCAGAGCGCAACGACGAGGGCAAAGAGGATGGGGGCATTGACGAACAGCGGCAGGAAGACGATGGCGGCCGTTCCGCCGATGATGGTGCCGAGCGCCCGGTAGACCGCCTTGGACGCCGTGGCGCCGGCCAGCGGATTGGCGACGACATAGACGGCAGCCATCGCCCAGTAAGGGCGCGGCAGGTCGAAGGCCAGCGCGATGTAGAGCGCCAGCATGGCGGCGATGAACGCCTTGATCGAGAACAACCATTCAGCGCGCGAAGGGAATGTCACTGTGTCCTGCACTCTTCGGCATGGTTGGTCTTGAGGGAAATGAACGCGCGCTTGACTTGCCGTTATCGAAAGCGTTCGCCGACGGGCATCAATGCGCCCGAATGATAATAGATAGGATGCTAATTATCATGTCGACGTTGCAAAATGTCAAGCCTGCCCTGCGCTGTATTCAAGGCTCCTAAGCGCGGGGTGTCGCGTGACCACGCGTACACGGATCATCACCTCATTGCTGGGTGAGCGCAGCTTTTAGGGCGGCGAGGCCGGGGCATGGAGGGCCGGAGGCTGCCCACAGCGATCACGCTGCGCGGCAGGAAGGTCTGTCCCGGTCCGCTGCCTCGCGACAGTCTATTTCCGGCGGGGCAGGAAGTGGATCTCGGCCGTGTGGCGACGCGCGGGTTCGGTCAAGGTGAAGTTTCCGAGACGGCTGTCCATCTCGCCTGCTTCCGAGGCCAGGCGATGGATGGCGGCCGTCGTCTCCTCGACCATGGCGGCGTTCTGCTGCGTCATGGCGTCGAGATCGGTCACGGCGACGTTGATCTGCCGCAGCGTCTCGGCCTCCTCGTGGGTCGAGCGCTTGATTTCGCGGATCTGCACGTTGATGTTCTCGACATGGGTGCTGATGCCGTCGAGGGCCAAGCCGGCGCGTTCCACCAGGGAGACGCCGCTCTCGACCTCTCCCGTCGACTTCGCCAGCAGCCCGGCGATCTCCTTTGCAGCGCTCGATGAGCGCTGCGCCAGTTCGCGCACCTCGTGGGCGACGACGGCAAAGCCCTTGCCTGCCTCTCCCGCGCGCGCGGCTTCGACGCCCGCATTCAGCGCCAGCAGGTTGGTCTGGAAGGCGATGCCGTCGATGACGCCGATGATCTGGTTCATCTGCCGCGACGAGCTTCGGATGGCCTCCATGGCGGCAATCGTCTCGCGCATGATGCGCCCGGATCCTTGCGTTTCGGCCTGGGCGTCGCGCGCGATGCGCTCGGCCTGTTCGGCGCGGGCGATCTGCTGGCGAACGCCATCGGTGATGGCAACGAGGGCACTGGCGGTCTCGGTGATCGAGGCGGCCTGGCGCTCGGTGCGCGAGGCAAGCTCGGTGGCGCCGCTGCGCATTTCCTCGGAGCCGGAATGGACTGCGATGGAGTTGCCGCCGATCGCTGTCATCGTTTCGCTGAGCGTCGCCAGCGCATCGTTGAAATTGATCCGCAACGCTTCGAGGTCGGCGGGAAACGCCGTGTCGAAACGGTAGGCGAGATCCCCGCCTGCCAGGCGGTGCAGGCCCTGATCCAGATTTTCGACGACGGCCTGCAGGGACCGGGCTTCCGAGTCACGCTCGGCAAGCCGGGCCCGCCTCTCGGCTTCGGCGCTCTTCTGCGCCTCTGCGCTCGCAGCCTCCAGAAGCCGCTGCTCGACCAGCGACTGGCGGAAGCGGGCCAGGGCCTTGGCCATGGTGCCGATCTCGTCGCCGCGATCCTGGCTGCCGATCTCGCCGTCCAGCTTGCCATCGGCCACATCGCGGGTGACGACCGCCAGGCGCGCGAGCGGTGCAAACAGCAGCCGCATCACAAGGCCCGTTGCCAGTCCCACCAGCACGAGCACGCCGAGACCGATCAGCGTCAGCAAGGTCGCGATGGTGATCGAGCCGGCATTCAACTCGCTCTTCAGAACGGTTTCGACGACGAGGAAACGCTTGGCCCCGAAGGCCACGGGGCGGGCATAGGCGCGGGCCGGTCCATCCGGGCGCTCGAGGTCGGCGACGCTCATGTCGTCTCCGGCCAGTGCCGCTGCCGCAAAGCCGTAGGCAGAACCGTCGCCGGCCGCCAGGTGGCCGGCCGCATCGACGCCGAGCACGGAGCCGTCCTCGGATACCACCACGGACCGGACGCTGCTCGACGCCGCGTTGCCCTTGGACAGGATGGAGGCCAGGATTTCGTCGCGCACCTGGAAGATCATCACGCCTTTGGGGGTGCCGAGCTTGAGGATAGGCACTGCAAAATAGACGGCGCCGCGCTGGGTGGTCGGATCGACATGCAGGCCTGAGAAGGCGGAAGGCGCCGTATCGTTGGTGGCCTTGGCGACGTTGGCAACGGCATCGGCATAGACCTTGCCGAGGCTCGAGCCGCTCCACGCAGGTGTCTTCAGGTTTTCGGCGAAAGCCGGCCCCTTCTTGTAGGAATAGATGACCGCTCCGTCCATGTCGGCAATCAGCAGGTCGCTGAAGGCGGATCCCTGCAGGTCGCGGCCGATTTCCGTCTGGGCCGTCTCATGGCTGGAATAATAGAAGCCGCTTGGGCCAACCGGCTTCAAGAGCTTTTCGCGCTGGTCGGCCGGGTTCGGGTTCTGGGTCACGAAGACCTTCTGCAATTCGGCGCGGGCGTCGCCGGAGGTCTTCTCGATGGTCTTCCAGCCGCTGCGCAGGCTGGTGATCGTCATCTGCACCGCCTCGATGCGTGCGATGGAATCCGCCTGGGTGCCGATCTGCTGCAACTGGTCCATCAGCATGTCGCCGCGAAAGACGAGCACGCTTCTCTTGGCCTGCAAGGCCTGTTCGTCGGACATGCGGCTGCTGGCGAGATAGGCAAGGCCATCCAGCACGGCCACCGACAGGAGCGTTAGCAACAGGAAGGTGGCGATCACCTTGAAGGACAGAGACTGGAACCGGCGAGACATGGCGAACCTCTGAACTCTCGCGTCGTCGGAGGGCGACACGATGTTTCGTGAAAACGCGTGGACAAGACGTCAACTGGAGCCCGGGCTCGGCCGAACCACCTGTAACGGCAATATCACCCGAGAGTCGGCAAAATGGCTTAATCGTGCGTAAAGACACGCAAGAATTGTAGCGATGTTTTCGCTTTGTTCACATTTTTCTGGCACATGTTCCGGATGAACGGTAGGTTGACGACCATGCAGAACACGATTCGTATCATCGGCATCGATCCTGGCCTCCGCCGCATGGGCTGGGGCGTCATCGACGTGCTCGGCAACTCGCTCCGCTTCGTCGCCTCGGGCACTGTCCTGTCCGATGGAGACATGGATCTGGCCTCGCGGCTGTGCCAGCTGCACGACGGACTGTCCGATGTGGTGCACAGCCACCAGCCGCACGAGGCCGCCGTCGAGCAGACTTTCGTCAACAAGGATGCCGTCGCGACCCTGAAACTCGGCCAGGCACGCGGCATCGCCATGCTGGTTCCGGCCCGCGCCGGATTGCCGGTGGCCGAATATGCGCCGAATGCAGTCAAGAAGGCTGTCATCGGCGTCGGTCACGGAGAGAAGCAGCAGATCCACATGATGCTGAAAATCCTGATGCCGAAGGCCGAGTTCAAGGGTAACGACGCCGCCGATGCGCTGGCCATCGCCATCTGCCACGCCCATAACAGAGGCGGCAACCGCATGCGCCAGGCCCTGCTCGCCGCCGGCTGACATCTGCGCATCTGACTGAGATCAACCTGACGGATATTCGATGATCGGCAAACTCAAAGGCACTATCGAGGAAATCGGCGAGGACTACGCGCTGGTCGACGTTCACGGCGTCTGCTACGTCGCCTATTGCTCGAGCCGGACGCTTGCGAAGCTCGGCGGTGTCGGCGAGGCCTGCGTGCTGTTCATCGAGACCTATGTGCGCGAGGACCAGCTGAAGCTGTTCGGCTTTTTGACTGTCATGGAGCGGGAATGGTTCATCCTGCTGCAGAGCGTCCAGGGCGTGGGTGCCAAGGTGGCGCTGGCGGTGCTTTCGACGCTCACCACCTCCGAACTCGCCAATGCCATCGCGCTGCAGGACAAGACCGTCATTTCGCGGGCACCCGGTGTCGGCCCGAAGGTGGCGATGCGGATGGTGCTGGAGCTGAAGAACAAGGCCCCGGCCTTCGCCGGCGAGGCGCTGAACATGGGCCTCAAGCAGGAGATCGGCGAGGGCGTCGCCGCAGCACCTGTTTCGGATGCCGTCTCGGCGCTGACCAATCTCGGCTATTCCCGCGACCAGGCCGCCAACGCGGTGGCGGCGGCGATGAAGACGGCGGGCGAGGGGGCGGACAGCGCCAAGCTGATCCGGCTGGGGTTGCGGGAACTGTCGAAGTGAGCATTCCGACATTTTTGATTTCGTCGGAAAATTGTGCTATTTTCTTCCTTCATGACGAGGCGAGGGATTTGCGATGACCATCTGGGAAGCAACGTTGTCCGGCAAGGGGCAGGTCACCATCCCGAAGGAAATGCGTGAGGCCCTCAATTTGCGACCCGGTGACCAGCTGGTCTACAGCGTGATCGATGGTCAGGTGATCATGACTGCGAAGACGATCGATCTCAAAGACCTCGCCGGCTATCTCGGCAATCCGCCGAACGGACCTTCGACGATTGCCGATATCGATGCTGCCGTAGTTGCCGCTGCCGGTGCCAGTGTCTTCGATACGAGGGATGACGACAGCCCGGATGTCGCGGCATGACGGTGTTCGGTCTGGATACCAACGTCGTCGTCCGCCTTCTGACGAATGACGATCCGCACCAGCACCGCCTGGCGCTTGAATTTGCCGAAGGGCTCGGAAGGGACTACACGGGCTTTGTCTCTTTGCTGACGGTTGTCGAACTCGACTGGGCCCTGCGCGCCGGACTTGGGTTTTCCCGTCAGGATGTTGTCCGGGCCGTCGATAAACTGCTGCAAGTGCGTGGGCTTGAGTTTGAATCGCACCACCTGATCATCAGGGCCTTGCGCGTCGTCTCTGCCGAGAACATCGATTTTGCGGATGCACTGATCTCGTTTCGTGCGCAGGAGGCCGGTTGCCGGTCGACGAAGACATTTGACAAGAAAGCCGCATCCCGCGTCCCAGGAATGGAACTGCTCGCATGACCGACCCCGCCCGCCTGATCACGCCGGAAAAGCGTGGCGAAGACCTGGATACGACGCTGCGGCCGCAGTCGCTCGACGAGTTCA
>CAZZZI010000152.1:0-11234 GCA_964658415.1 uncultured Sphingomonas sp.
CCCACGGCTGCGTGCGCCTGACCAATTGGGATGTCGAGGAACTGGCGGGCATGGTCAAGCCTGGCGTCGTCGTCGAATTCGACAACTGACAGGGCTGCGGGTCTGCTGTCAGGGAGTGGCTCTCGGGCTCCTGGCGGCAGCCCGATCTCACCAGACGTAAACCTTATGCGATCAGGCTTCCGAAGCGCACGGAATAGATCCTGTCCCGACCGAGAAGGTGGGCAATCAACGTCGGATGGTCGAAGAGACCGGCCATCGCCTTGTGGCGGAGGTCGAGACCGCCGCTCATCAAGCCGAAGGCAGGCATCAGCAGACGCGCGCCATCCGTGGCGAAACAGGGTCGGCGGATCGATTTCTCGCGGCGGCGCACGGTGGCCGACGGGTGCAGATGGCCTGCGATCTCACCGGCCTGCCGGCCCGCTTTCGGCTCGTGACGGAATGTCAGGCCGCTATGTACGAGTTCGTCGAGCGACTGGCCGGGAAGATCGAACGCGCCGTCGGGGTCGTGGTTGCCGTTGATCCAGATCCATTCGCGGCCACGCGCCATGCCGACGATCAGCGTGCGGAATGCCTCCGGCAGATGCACCGACCCCTTGCGATCGTGAAAATTATCGCCCAGCGAAATCACCAGCTTCGGGTCGTAGCGACCGATGACGGCAGCAAGCACCGTCAGCGTCGCCAGAGTGTCGTAGGGCGGCAGCATCATGCCGCGGCGCGCGAAGGCGGCGCCTTTTTCGAGATGCAGGTCGGAGACGACGAGAACGCCCGCATCCGGCAGATACAGCGCGCCAAAAGGGTCGCAGACGGCAGCGACGCCGTGGATGCTGGTGTCGGCCCCTGCAACGGCAGGGCTGGTCATGTCACGCGCGAGCGCCAGGCGGGTTATCAATCATGCTCTTTCTAGGTTTTCCCTGTCCCTGCGACTGGCGCGGAAACAAGGGAAGATGGTTTTCCGACTTCATTCCAACAGACCGCCTGCATCAACTCAGCGCTTCCGCGATCAGATCGTCGGCGGCTTCGGCCAGCAGGTGGTCATGGGCCTCGCCCGGCACCGATTCACGTCCGATTTCGAGCATGACAGGCACTGCCAGCGGCGAAATATGGTCGAGCGGGCGGTGGGTGATATGGCCCTTGATTCGCCTCAGCATATCGCCTAGCCGGGCAATATCCAAAAGCCCTGTTGCCGCATCCTGGCGGGTCGCCTGCAAAAGAATGTGATCGGGCTCGTGGCTGCGCAGCACGTCGTAGATGAGGTCAGCCGACACGGTCACCTGGCGGCCGGACTTCTCCTTGCCCGGATGGCGTCGATCGATCAAGCCGGCAATGACGGCACAATTGCGAAACGTGCGTTTCAACAGAAAGGACTCGTTCAGCCACTCCTCGAGATCGTCGCCCAGCATGTCCTCGTCGAATAGGGAGGACAGGCTAAGGCGGCCGGCGGCGATCATCTCGCCCATATCCTCCAGCCCCCATATGCCCAGCGAATAGTCCGTCGCGACGAAGCCGAGCGGCTTGGCGCCGGCCCGCTCCATGCGGCGGGTGAGCAGCATGCCGAGCGTCTGGTGCGCCAGCCTGCCCTCGAAGGGATAGGCCACCATGTAGGCCCGGCTGCCGCGCGGAAAGGTCTCGATCAGCAATTCATCGCGCTTGGGCACCATCGACTTCTCGCGCTGCAGGGCCAGCCAGTCGCGCACCTGGTCGGGCAGCTCGTGCCAGCGGTCGGGGTCGGCCAGCATCGAGCGGACCTGGTCGGCGAGATAGGTCGACAGCGGAAACTTGCCGCCATTATAGGACGGGATCTTCGGATCGTTGGAATAGGCCTGGCTCGCCAGCGCCTCGTTTTCGCGAATGCCCTCGAAGCGCAACACCTTGCCGGAGAAGATGAAGGTATCGCCGGGCGAAAGCTGCTCGAAGAAATACTCCTCCATCTTGCCGAGGGTGGCGCCGCCGCGACCGATGCGGCCGCCAGCGCCGCGCTTGACCATCTTCAGGCTCAGCATCGGCGATTCTACGATGGTTCCGGAGTTGAGCCGGTATTGCTGGGCGACCGCCGGATTGGAAATGCGCCAGCGGCCATCCTCCTGCTTGCGGATGCGGGCGTAGCGCTCGTAGGTGCGCAGCGCGTAGCCGCCGGTGGCAACGAAATCGATGATCTGCTCGAAGCTTTCCCAGCTGAGGGCCGCATAGGGCGAGGCACTGGTGATCTCGTCGAACAGCTCGAGCGGATCGAACGGCTCGGCGCAGGCCATGCCGAGCACGTGTTGGGCGAGCACGTCGAGCGTGCCCTGGCCGACCGGCAGCGTGTCCTGCGCGCCGAGATAGTTGGCATCCAGTGCCGCCTGGCACTCCATCACCTCGAAACGGTTGGCCGGCACCAGGATCGCCTTCGATGGCTCGTCCATGCGGTGGTTGGCGCGGCCGATGCGCTGCGCCAGCCGGCTCGCGCCCTTCGGCGCGCCGACATGGACGACGAGATCGACGTCGCCCCAGTCGATGCCGAGATCGAGCGTCGAGGTGGCGACAACCGCACGCAGCTTGTTGGCCGCCATCGCAGCCTCTACCTTGCGGCGCTGGCCGACGTCGAGCGAGCCGTGATGCAAGGCGATCGGCAGGTTTTCGTCGTTGACGGTCCACAGCTCCTGGAACAGCATTTCTGCCTGGCTGCGGGTGTTGACGAACAGCAGCGTCGTCTGGTGGTCGAGCAGATGCTTGTAGACATCGGGGATGGCATATTTTGCCGAATGGCCGGCCCAGGGAATGCGCTCCTCGGTGGACAGGATAGAAATATTGGGCTTGGCGCCGCCGGCGACCGTGACGAGGCCGGCATGCCGGTCCTCGCCCTCGCGCTGGCCGACCAGCCATTTCTGCAGATCCATCGGATCGGCAACTGTGGCGGAGAGGCCGATGGTCTGCAGGCCCGGTGCCAGCCGCCGCAGCCGCGCGATGCCGAGCGCCAGCATGTGGCCGCGTTTGGAGGACACCAGCGAATGCAGCTCGTCGAGGACGATGTATTTCAGGTCCTTGAAAAACCGGGTCGCCTGGGTGTTGGCCAAGAGCAGCGCCACCTGCTCGGGCGTCGTCAGCAGGATATCGGGCGGCGACAGCTTTTGCCGCTGACGCTTGCCGCTCGGCGTATCGCCGGTGCGGTTCTCGATAGTGACGGCGAGCCCCATCTCGTCGACCGGCTTCATCAGGTTGCGCTCGATATCGACGGCCAACGCCTTCAGCGGCGAGATGTAGAGCGTGTGGATGCCGGTGAAAGCCGAGCCGGGCGGGATCTTGCCGCGCCGCGCGAGGTCCGTTAGCGATGGCAGGAAACCGGCCAGCGTCTTGCCGGCCCCGGTCGGCGCGATCAGCAGCGTGCTCTCGCCGGCCTCTGCCCGGGCGAGCAATTCCAGCTGATGGGCACGCGGCTGCCAGCCCTTTTCCGCAAACCAGCGGGTGAAGGGAATGGGCAGGGCCGGAAGCGTGTCAGTCTCGATGCGATCCACGCGACCATATGTAGGCTAGATCGCGGAAAATCCTAGCGGCACGCGGCTGCGACAACAGACAAACGAAAGCGCCGGTTGACACACTTTCATATCATGGATATTGTTTATCCACGATATGAAAGGATGGCTGATGAAACTGGGAGACGGGGTAGAACAGGCGCTGCACAGCGTCGCGATGCTGGCCGGACTGACGGATGGCGGCGTGCTATCGGCCGCAGCGCTCGCGGAATTTCATGGGGTGTCGACGAGCTACCTGCTCAAGCATCTCCAAGCGCTTTCGGGAGCCGGCATCCTGGAGACGCTTCCGGGGCCGAAGGGTGGTTACCGGCTGGCGAAGCCAGCTTCGGGGATCACGATGCTCGACGTGGTTCTGGCCGTCGAAGGGCCGGCACCTGCCTTCCGCTGCGGCGAAATTCGCCAGCGCGGGCCCAATCCCGTGCCGGGGCGGTTCTTTGACAAGCCCTGCAATATCTCTTCGGCCATGCTGCGGGCCGAGCGAGTTTACAGGGCGGAGCTTGCCAAGACGACGATAGCCGATCTCATCGTCGAACTCACTGCCATCGACGACGGCAGCATAGCCGCCAGAGGCTGCGCCTTTCTGGCAATCCATGAACGCAAGACCAGCCGTGAAGCTCAAAGCAAAGGATGAACATCATGCAACCGCGCCTCAATTTTTTCGAAGTCGCTCCCTCCTCCTACAAGGCCGTTTCAGCGCTTGAAATCCATGTGCAGCATTCGGGCCTGGAGAAACGGCTCATCCACCTGATCAAACTGCGCGCCTCGATCATCAACGGCTGCGCCTTCTGCGTCGATATGCACGTCAAGGAGGCGCGCCACGACGGACTTGGCGAACAATGGATCAACATGCTCAGCGTTTGGCACGAATCGCCGGTCTACGACGCCCGCGAACGGGCGCTGCTGGGCTGGACGGACGCTGTGACGAACATTGCCCAGACCGGCATACCGGACGCGGCTTACGAAGAGCTCCTCCAGCATTTTTCCGAGGAAGAGATGGTCAAGATCACCGTGGCGATCGGCGCGATCAACGTCTGGAACCGGCTGGCGGTCGGCTTTCGCTCCCAACATCCGGTCGACAGCATCGCCGCTGCCGCCTGAGCGGAAACAGAGGGCCCCGGCTTAAAGTGCCAGCCGCGGCCCCGTGGTGCGTCTTCGCCCCGATCTCAGTGATCGTGGTGCAGATACGGTGCCTGGCGCGGCAGGCGGAGCGCGACGAGGAAGGCGATGAGCATCATGATGGTGACGTACCAGTAGAACAGCTGCTCGTTGCCGGCCGATTTCATGTAGAGCGCCACGAATTCTGCGGAGCCGCCGAAGATGGCGTTGCCCACCGCATAGGCGAGACCGACGCCGAGTGCGCGGACTTCCGGCGGAAACATCTCGGCTTTCACGATACCGCTGATCGACGTGTAGAAGCTGACGATGGCCAGCGCGAGCACGATCAGGGCACCGGCCAGCACCGGACTGGTGACCGTGTGCAAGGTGAGCAGGATCGGCAAGGTGCAGAGCGTTCCGAGCGCGCCGAACAAAAGCATGTTGTTGCGGCGTCCGATCCTGTCGGACAGGGCGCCGAACACCGGCTGCATGCACATGTAGAGGAACAGCGCCACGGTCATCACGTAACTGGCTGTTTTCACCGGCATATGGGCGGTGTTGACCAGATACTTCTGCATGTAGGTGGTGAAGGTGTAGAAGATCAGCGACCCGCCGGCGGTATAGCCAAGCACCGTCAGGAACGCCGGCGTGTGATTGCGGAACAGCGCAACGATCGAGCCTGCTTCCTCGTTGTTGCGGGTCGCTTTCGTCTGGGTCTCGGTCAGGGTGCGACGCAGGAAGATCGACACCACAGCGGCGACGGCGCCGATGACAAAGGGAATGCGCCAGCCCCATGCGGTGATCTGCTCCGTGGTCATGACAGCCTCGATGACGACGATCAGCAGGACCGCCAGCAGCTGCCCACCGATCAGCGTCACATACTGGAAGGACGAGAAAAAGCCGCGACGACCGCGCAACGCGACCTCGGACATGTAGGTGGCGGTGGTGCCGTATTCGCCGCCGACCGACAGACCCTGGATCAGCCGCGCGACCAGAAGAAGGAAGGGTGCGAGGACCCCGACCTGCGCATAGGTGGGCAAGACCGCAATCATCAGCGAGCCCGCGCACATCATCGACACCGAGATCAGCATCGAGGTCTTGCGTCCCAGGCGATCGGCGACCCGGCCGAACAGCCAGCCGCCGATGGGGCGCATGAGGAAGCCGGCCGCGAAGACACCCGCCGCCTGCAGCAGCTGAACGGTCGGATCTTCGTTGGGAAAGAACGAGCTTTTGAAATACAGCGCCGTGAAGGCGTAGACGTAGAAATCGAACCACTCGACGAGGTTGCCCGACGATGCAGCCATGATCGCTGTGATGCGCTTGCGCGTTTCCTCAGGCGTATAATGGGGCACTGCTTCAGCGCCGGATGGTTCTGACACGATTTTCTCCTCCGGGGTACAGGATCGAAGCGCGGAAAGCGCCTGGGGGAGTAGATGTAGAGCCACCCGCTGGGGATGCAAAGCTAAAAAGGGGAACGCGCCCGGGATGCCAGCCATTAGCTGAGATGTGGAACACCTTCTGTCGCAATTATCCGTCGCGAAACTTCAACTTTGCGATTGAGTTTTGCTACAGAAATTCCCCCTTGTTTTCAGCGGTGGGCGGTGTGTCGCGAGAGTTAGGATTTTTGCGGGCTGGGGAGGCTGGAAGTTATCCGGCAGCCACGAGCTTCCTTGCCCAGTCATGCCAGTAAGCTGCGACGGCTGAAGTTTGCTTCACGATACGATCAGGGGCAGGCGGCGCGCTCCAAAAGTCCAGCCGATAGGTATCAACGGGGGTGTCATTGACATTGGTGTCCAGTTCACTGGCTGTCTGCATCGCCCGGCCTTGGTAGCGGGCCCGATAGGACCCGGCTGGCACGGCCATGCCCACGCCTTGATCGGCTGCCCATTCCATCAAACTGATTTTCCCTTTGGGGGCTTGAAACGATACCTCCACAATCTCCTCCCAGCTGTCATCGATGCCGGGATCAGCATCGAACAGATGTATGGTGATACCGACGATGCCGGTATGCAGACCGGTCATCAGAAACAATATTGCCGGCACCTGTGCCCCGCACAGGCCATTGTTCTGGCCGAGAAAACAGTTGTCCATCGCTCCGTCAAATGACCCATCCAGTTCGATATAGGCCTGTCCATACTGAACCTCGATATTCCCCGCGAACAGTTCGGTCATGTTCTTCCCTTCTTCAACTGGTCTTATAGTGAACACGCCGATGCAACGCGCTCAAAGCCAGACCGTCACAAAACTCCGGAGTCTTGCCCGTGATGTCAGCCTGACTTGGTTCGAACGACGGAGCTTGGGAAAAGGAGGCGACGCGTTATCCGCCTCAGGTTTGCTGGTAGACGGCGACAACGCGTTCGAACGCCCGGTCTTGAAGATCTTTGTCACGGATCAGGAAATAGATCTTACCCTCCCCTCTGTCCTGCATCCAGCCAGACACGTCGATCTGCAGCAGAAGCAGCCAGTCCTTTGCCTTTTCCATCACCGTGTCCCTGTTTTTTGCCCAGTCGGCACGGGAGAGAGACTGCGCGTTGTAGTCGCTGACAACGACCGCCTCGTAACGGGGATCGTCCTGCTCAGGCACCGGC
Source organism: uncultured Sphingomonas sp. (assembly GCA_964658415.1). Classification (GTDB taxonomy): domain Bacteria; phylum Pseudomonadota; class Alphaproteobacteria; order Rhizobiales; family Rhizobiaceae; genus Rhizobium. The sequence goes on from CAZZZI010000152.1 coordinate 7,193, forward strand.
GCGCCGAGGAGCAGGCTCTCCTGCTCAGCGCCTTGGGAAACCTCGTCATAGGCCAGGCTGAACGCCTGGGGGCCGCCGATCACCGCACGATCCGCGGAATAATGCCTGGCCAGCTGGCCGGACGCCTGGAATTCGAGGCTGGAAAAGGAGGGCAGCTGCAGCGCAGCCTTCAGCGCCATCGGTCGGGGAGGACCGCCATAGGGTGTGCCCGGCAAAGGCGCGCCGGCCGGGCGAGCTTCCGGCTGCATGCCGTATTGCCGGTTCGTGTCGTCGATCATCGTGCGATAGGCAGAAGCGGCGGCGACGAGACTGTCCGGCATGGCGGCATGCGCAAGCGCCTCGGCCGGGCTGCGGTCCCAGATCACCTTGGCCGACTGCACTCCCGTGTCGAAGGGACCCGCAACCAAATCGTAGAAGAACAACAACCGGCCCGCGTCAGGCAGGGGTTTTGCCACATCACCGAGACCCGCCGTTTCCGCCAGATTGACTTGCGCGACAAAGGCGTAGGGCAGGCCCGCAGCAAGATGCTGGCGCAGATCCGCGTCGAAAGGCTCGCCGGCGCGTTTGGCAATCCCATCGATGTCGTCGGGAACCGGTCGCCGCGGCCACTCGATCACCTTGGGCAGATCCGGCGTGCCGCCGATCCGGCTGCCACCAAGCTTGTCGTCATTTTTCGCTGAAAACACCATGGCCGGCCGCAGCGCGCCCGCCACCATCTCGACCATATTGGGAGCAAACCGCTCCTCGATTACCTGATGCGCTTGCGCCGGCGTATCGAACATCCCTCACCCCTCGCCTTATGCCTCATGCCTTGCGGGGTAAGGTAAAGTCCGGAACCTTGACGGCAAGTGCCGATAAATGTGCCACCCTGGCCACGTCCGCGATGACGATCAGGTAATCTGAACTGTGGCTGTGAAGGCAACATTTGGCGGCTTTGTGCCGAAATGAGCCTTTAGGTTTTGTCGCAAATCTCCCAATTGAAGCGAAAGCTCTGCGAAAGTTCTTAGCGTCGCGAAAGCCGGTGTTTTGCGTCAGATCAGGGGGCAGAATTCTTCAGGAAGGTAGATCCCTCAAGATAAACCGCTCCAACATCCATCCGGCAAGGGGATTCAACATCTCGGTTACGGACTGCCTGCAGACAACAGCGGTCCCCTCTAAATCGACCCCGGCTCGTAGCCGGACTGCTTGAACAGCACGGCCTTTTGCGGGTCGGGAAAACCGAACCAGACGAAGCCTTCGGCGATATTCTTGCTCAGCAGCTGGTTGAAGATCATGCCGCTGGTCAAGAGGCCGTTGTCGTCGGCCCAGGCCAGGGTCTGCTGCAGGTCCTTGGCCAGCGCGTGATTGCTGCGGCCGGCGTGTTCGAGCTTGAACAGGAAGCGTTGCTTGAGCGGGATGGCCTTGATGTGATCCTTGCCGGTGGCGATCGCCTTGATCATGGCCTTCAGTCTCGAGACCCCGCCATGCATCTCGGTATCGCCGAAAAGCAGCACTTGCCTGCCTGTCGGCGAGCAGACATGGACTTCCGCCAGGAAGTCGTCATCGGCGGTCATCCAGTCCACGGCCGAATTGATGTTGTCCTGAATCAGGGGCGACGGGATGAAACTGCTCATGCCTGTGTCTTTTCCAATTGGCCTCGCGACTGCACGGAGCAGTCCTTGGCCAAGCGATAGCCTCCCGCCGCGCAGGATACCAGACGGTTTTGTTGTCGATGGCAGCTTAATTGCCAGTCAAGCACGGGTCTTGGGCCAACGCAGCGCCGCATGCTTGCGTCTTTGCGGCCGACGGGACGGGGAAACGATCCCCTTGCCCGACATCGAAAACGGCATCCGTAAACGTGTGAGGCGCCCGGACACTTCCGCTGCGCGGCTCTCGCCCCGCCTATTTGATGCGGTAACCGATGCACATGGTCGTGCCCCAGGAGCCTGCAGTCTCGACGATACGGCCGTCGGACACCAGCTTGCGGGCCATCTGGCGGTCGGCGAGACGCATCGGATAGACCTGTCCGTGAAATCCCGTAGCGCTCTTGATGGCGTCGAGCAGACGTTCTTCGGTTTTAGGCATCGTTTCCCTCATTGCCGCTGTCGTGAAACATGCCGTCACCCGAGGGTGCGGCCTGCTTTCGCTCGGTTGCCCAAAGACTGCGGGAACAGCTTCGGCAGACACCGGGACGTTGCCCCGTGTAGGGTAAATTCTGCGACAGGCGGATGACAAAGCCTGTGACTTTTACCTTCTCGTAAACCTGAATGAAAACGTCCGATATGCAGGACGGCTTGTCAACCCTTTGTGTCCGTTGCCACAATGGTTAATCCGGCGACAAGAGCGACGGTTTGACGCAGGTGAACGGATTTTGGTCTTCTGCCGATTTAAAGGGCGATGTAGCGGTCGGAGCGGTGGTTGATGGCGACGAAGAGGTTGAGAACGACGGCGCCGGCCACCGAGCACAGCACGATATAGGGCGTGGTGACGGCGAAGGCGACGGCGAGCACGCCCATGTCGACGCCCAGTTGCACAAGCCCGGCGCGGATGCCGAAGCGCTCCTGCAGATAGATGCCGAGAATGCCGACACCGCCGAGGCTGGCGCGGTGGCGATAGAGCGCCAGCAGCCCGAAGCCGAGAAGAACGCCGCCGAGGATGGCCGCCCATAGCGGATGGATATGGGCGATCTGGAACATCCGCGGCTGCAGGTTGGTGAGCAGCGAGGTCAGCGCGATGGCGATAAAGGTCTTGATGGTGAAGGCGCGGCCGAGCTGTTTCAGCGACAGGTAGAAGAACGGCAGGTTGACGACGAAGAAGGCCAGGCCGAAATTCACGCCGATGGCGTAATGGAGCAGGAAGGCGATGCCGGCGGTGCTGCCCGTCAGGAGCCCGGCGGCCGACAGGATGAACAGCCCCAGCGACGAGACGATGCTGCCGGTCAACACGCCCTGGATGTCCTCGATCAGCGAATGACGGGTGGCACTGGTGTTCCAGACGCCCAAGGCACTTCTGATCTTCGACATCGGCATCCCCTTTTTTCGAAACTTTGCGGAAAGCCGTTTCGACAATCAAGCGCTAAAACGTAAGCGGTGCTGACCTATCTCGTCTTTGCAACAAAGCGGATATCAGGCGGCCGTTTGCGCAATAAACAGCAGGCCGTTGACCGGCAGGCCGGCATCGAGACGGATGACGGTGCGGACTTCGGCCCGAATCGTAAGGCCGAAACGGGCTGAGATGTCGCGCACATAGGCCGGCGTATGGGCATAGCGCAGCGAGCGGCCAAGCCGGAAGCCCGTCCCCTCGCCGGCATCCTCGACGGAAAAGGCAAAGACGGCACCGGGTGCCGAAAGCGGCTTCAGCAAGGCGAAGAGATTGTCCAGCGCGCCGAGATAGATCAGCACGTCGGAGGCGGTGAGGAGGTCGGCGCGATGCTCGTCCATGCCGGGGCCGAACAGGCCGGAGCGTTCGGCAGGCCTGGAGAGGTCGGCCACGGCGAGCAGGTCATAGGCCTGCTTTTCCGCCGCCTTGGCCAGCATGTTGGCCGACAGGTCGAAGCCTTCCAGCCGGTCGGTGCGGCTGCGGATTTCCGGGCCGAGCAGGCCAGTGCCGCAGCCGAGATCGACAGCGAGCCGAAAATGCTGCGGCAGGCCGGGCGTTTCGGCGATCAGCGCTGCCAGCTTGCGCGGCACACTGTAGGCGAGCTTCTTGAGCAGCGCCTGCTCGAAGCGATCGGCATAGTCGTCGAACAGGCGCTCGATATAAAGACTGGAGGGGTGGTCCGGGACGGCGGCAGAGCCGAGCGAGGCGAGCATCAGCGGCGCGCCGAAGAGATCGTCGCGGTCGAGCGGCAGGACGCGCTCGAAGGCGGCCGCGGCGCCTGCGACATTGCCGGCCTTTTCACGGTAGACGCCGAGGTTGAACCAGCCGGCCGCCCAGGCAGGCGCCCGCTCCAGCGCCTGTTCCATGAGCTCGGCGGCGCTGGCGGGCTCGCCGTTCTCGTCGAGCATCTTTGCGTAGTCGGCGCGCCGGTCGGCCGTGACATCTCCGGAAGAAAGCTGGCTCG
>CAZZZI010000153.1:0-11154 GCA_964658415.1 uncultured Sphingomonas sp.
TGGGCTTCCGGGATGATTTCCGGTGCCGGCTGCAGGTCTTCGCTCTTGATGGTCATCATGTCCGACACCTGCTCGACGAGCAGGCCGACCAGCTTGCCGGCGATGTCGGTGACGATGATGGCAGAGCGCTCCGACGGCTCGGTCATCTTCATGCCGAGGCGGCAGGACATGTCGATGACGGGAATGACCGCGCCACGCAGGTTGATGAGACCGAGGACGTAAGGGGGCGTATGCGGCATCGGCGTCACCGGCGCCCAGCCGCGGATTTCGCGGATCGCCATGATGTCGATGCAGAACTCCTGATCGGCAAGGTGGAAGGAAACGATTTCCAAGTAGGCACCCGACTGTTTGATGGCGTTCGACATGTGAAGTTCTTTCCGCAGCGTCTGACCGGATTCATGGCGTATTGCCGTTTCTTCGATGTTGACCGATACTCGTTACGAACAGCTTAATGTTGTGCCGGATCCGGCGTTGTTGCGCGGGTTTATTGCATATTACTTGTTCTTGAATTGCGGCTTCTGGCACGAAGCGGTATGACGCGGCCAATGGCAGGCCGGCTTTGCGGCATCAGCCGACAGTCAGCCTGCTTCAGGGATCGATCATGAAAAAACTGCGCATTGGCATCTGGGTTCTGGTCGCGATCATGGCGGGCTTTCTCGGGGCAGGGTCCTACTATTTCACCGGCAAGTCAGCGCCTGGAGCCACCGATGGTCCTTTCGGCGTTCCGTTCACGCTGGTCGCGCAGAATGGCCAGCCGATTACCGAGGCGGCATTCCGCGGCCGCCCGTCCGCCGTGTTCTTCGGCTATACCCATTGCCCGGACGTCTGCCCGACTACGCTTTTCGAAATGGATGGCTGGTTGCAGAAGGTCGATCCCGACGGGTCGAAGCTCGGCGCCTACTTCGTCACCGTCGATCCGGAGCGCGACACGCCTGCCGTCATGAACGAGTATGTCTCCAATGTCTCCAAGCGCATCACCGGCATTTCCGGTCCGACCGACAAGGTGACCGAGATGGTGCACGGCTTCCGCGTCTACGCGGTCAAGGTGCCGATCGATGCGAAGAACCCCGGCGGCGATTACACGATGGACCATTCCGCTTCGGTCTATCTGCTCGACAGTCAGGGCCGGTTTGCCGGAACGATCGCCTATCAGGAGAACCCGGATACGGCGGTGAAGAAGCTCGAGAACCTGATCAACAAGAGGTAGGGGGAACCGGCATGGCCGGGCTGCGGAGCGTCTTGATCGTCGGTGCCGGACCTGTGGGGCTGGCGGCGGCGCTGGAACTGGCCAGGCGGGATTTTTCGCCGCGCATCGTCGATGACGGCGAAGGGCCGACGCCGCTTTCGGAAAGCCGGGCGCTGGGCATCAATGCCCGCACCCTGACGCTGATGTCGCCATCCGGCGTCACGGCGGAGATCCTGGCCGAGGCACAGGACATCGCCCGTTTCCGGGTGCGCTCGAAGGCCGGGGTGCTGGCCGAGATCGAGACCCAAAGCGCGCCCGGTCGCTTCGCCGCCATTCACGGGCTGGCCCAGGGGGCGACCGAGCGGATCCTGCTGAGAGCGCTCGGCGCCTACGGCATCGCACCGGAGTGGCAGACGAAAGTGCTGTCCATCGGCTCCGACGCGACCCGGCCCAAGGCGGTCATCCGCCATCGCGACGGGACGGAGGAAAGCGTCGACGCCGATATTCTTGTCGGTGCGGATGGCGCCCACTCGCTCGTGCGCAAGGCGTTGGGCCTCGGTTTTGCCGGGGGCGCGCTCGACGCCTTTTTCCATATCGCCGATTTTCGCTACGCCCGGCCGGTCGATTCGCATTTCGCCGAGATCAGTCTTCTCGATCCCGGCATGATCGGGCGATTGCCGATCTCAGGCGATACGCTGCGCTTTATCTCGACGCTCGCCGATTTCGAGGGGCGAATCGACCACCCCGATACCGTCCTCGAGAAGACGTGGTCATCGCAATTCAAAATCCACTTTCGCCATGCCGAGGCGATGTCGCGGGGCAATATCTTCATCGCGGGCGACGCTGCGCACATCCATTCGCCGGCCGGTGCACGCGGCATGAACCTCGGGATCGAGGATGCCTGCTGGCTGGCCTACCTGATTGCTGAAGGCCGCGAGCAGTCCTATTCGGATCTTCGCATGCCGGCGGTGCGTCAGGTCCTGAAGCAGACCCGGCGCCTGACCAGCCTCGTGACCATGCGCCATCCGCTGGCACTGGCGTTCCGCGACCGCTTGGTGCCGCTGGTTTTTCGAATGCCGGTCGTGCGCCGCTTGCTTTTGCGCAGCGTGGCGGGGTACAACACCTCCAGGCCGCCGTGGATCGACTGGGCCGAATGACGATGAGAGACCGAAGCGTTGAATGAGATTCGCCTTTATGTGACGACCACCGAGCGGGATGCCGAGCGGATCCTCGATCTGATGACGCCGGTGTTCGAGGACGAGGAGCTGCCGATCGCGACCTCGGAAATCGACGATAAGAAGGATATCTGGGAAGCCTCGATCTATCTCTATGCCGAGCAGGAGGAGGATGTCCTGCCGCGATTCGAGGCGCTGCTCGCCGACGCCTATCCCGGTCTCGCCATCGCCAAGGAAATCATTCCCGACGTCGACTGGATCGCCCGTTCGCTCGACGGGCTGAAGCCCGTTCGCGCCGGTCGTTTCGTCGTGCATGGCTCGCATGACAGGGACAAGATCCGGGCCAGCGAGATCGCCATCGAAATCGACGCCGGACAGGCTTTCGGGACCGGTCATCACGGCACGACGGCCGGTTGCCTGGAGACGATCGAGACCGTCATGCGCAGCCGCCGGGTCCGCAATGCCCTCGATCTCGGGACCGGCAGCGGCGTCCTGGCGATTGCCGTGCGCAAGTTGCGCAACATCCCGGTGCTGGCCACCGATATCGATCCCATCGCGGTGCGGGTTGCGCGGGAGAATGTCGTTCGCAACGGCATCGCCTCCGGCATCGCGCTCGAGACCGCGCCGGGCTTCCATTCGACGGCCTTTTCCCGGCATGGACCCTTCGACCTCATCATCGCCAACATTCTCGCCCGCCCGCTCATTCGCATGGCACCGCAGCTGGCCAATCACCTGGCTCCGGGTGGGTCGGTCATCCTGTCCGGTATCCTGGCTGCCCAGCGCTGGAAGGTGATCGCCGCCTACAATGGCGCCAGGCTTCGCCACGTCCGCACCATCTGGCGCAACGGCTGGGTCACGATCCATCTCGACCGACCATAGAGTTCACGCAGCGATTCTGCGGTCGGCCGTAAGTTGCTGATTTGTGGTAGCGTATGCCGCTCCGCCGGACATTTGCCCCTGACGAAAGGGCAGGCCTCAAATGCAAAAGGCGACACCTGGGGTGTCGCCTTGCAGATCAGTTTTACCTGATCATGTCCGCGAGCAGAGGGGAGGAAATGCTCAAGCGGGCGTCTCGCATTCTCGTCGTCCGCCGGCCGGGAGGAGTAGCCGGGTGAACGATCCTACAATGCGTAGCTGATATTCGTGTTGCGCACATCGCCGCGGCTGACGCCGATGATCCGCGATGCTTCGCTGTCCGAGACGCGCAGGGCGCCGAGGACGTGACGGACGGTCCGGCGTTCGCCAGCCTGCATAGGGCTGCTGTAAGCGAAACGGGGAGTATTCATAGTCGTATTCCTTTTGGGTGGGTTGCTTTCAACCCGTCTGATGCACCTCTTATAAACTATCCCGCAGTGCAGCACAGACATAATGCAGAATGGGAGCTATGCGCCAATGTCATGGGTATTGTCTTGAGAGAGTCATAATTGGTCAAATGTGCCCATGAATTAGGCTTAGTCATTAACGGGCATTAATGGTTTGCCGTGCCTCGCAATGTCGGCAAATTGGGGTAACATGGCCGCGACCCGCCCGAGGCGGAATCGTTTGCCAGCATTGGATGCCCCATGTTTCAGTCTTTTGAAGTCACTTCCACACCGCAATTCGGCCGCGAGCGTATCGGTTCGCTGAGATCCTCGTTCGCCGAGCTCGGCATCGATGCATTTCTGGTGCCGCGCGCAGACGAGTATCAAGGCGAATACGTTCCTGCCTGCTCGGAGCGGCTGGCGTGGCTCAGCGGCTTCACCGGATCTGCCGGCGTGGCGCTGGTGACGCAGTCGCAGGCCGTTGTCTTCGTCGATGGCCGCTACACGACCCAGCTGCTCGAGCAGGTCGATACGACGGTGTTTACGGGTGGCGATCTGGTGGGCGAGCCGCCGCACCTGTGGCTGACGAAGCATGCCGCCAAGGGCCTTCGCCTAGGCATCGATCCCTGGCTGCATACGGGCGCCGAGGTCCGGCGGCTGGAAAAGGCGCTTGGCGAAATCGGCGGCAAGCTGATCTTGCTTGCGCACAATCCGCTCGACCGCCTCTGGTCCGACCGGCCGGCCGAGCCGCTCGGCGCGGTGACGATCCAGACCGTGGCGCAGGCCGGCGTCCTTGCCAGCGAAAAGATCGGCACCATCGCCCGGCATCTCGCGGAAAAGAACTGCGCGGCCGTGGTGGTGACGGATCCGTCGTCGATCGCCTGGATCTTCAATATCCGTGGCAACGACGTGCCGCACACGCCGCATCCGCTGGCCCGGGCAATCATTCATGCGGGTGGAAGGGCGGAACTGTTTCTCGACAAGCGCAAGACCGGCATCGAGGCGGAAGCCTATCTGGCGCAGCTCTGCCAGCAGCTACCGCCGTCGGACCTGGTCGAGCGACTGACGGCGCTCTGCACGGAGGGCGCGCGGGTTCTCATCGACCCGGATCTGACGCCGCAGGCGCTGACCGACATGATTCGTGGTGCCGGCGGCGAAGTCGTCGAAGGCAGCGATCCCGCACGGCTGCCCCGCGCGCGCAAGAACCAGGCGGAGCTGAACGGCTCTGCGGCTGCCCATCTGCAGGACGGCGCGGCGATGGTGGCCTTCCTTCACTGGCTGGACACGCGCAAGCCAGCCACCGTCTCGGAGATAGACGCGGCGAAAAAGCTCGAATCGGTGAGGGCCGACATCGGACAGGCAATGCAGAACCCGCTGAAGGACCTTTCCTTCGATACGATCTCCGGGGCCGGCGAGCACGGCGCAGTGATCCATTACCGGGTGACGACCGAAAGCGACCGGCTGCTGCAGGCCGGCGAACTCTACCTGATCGATTCAGGCGCGCAATACATCAACGGCACCACCGATATCACGCGCACGGTTGCGATCGGCACGGTGCCGGAAGAACAGCGCCAGTTTTTCACGCTAGTCCTCAAGGGGATGATCGGCATCAGCACGGCGCGCTTTCCGGTCGGCACGCGCGGCTGCGATCTCGACCCGCTGGCGCGTATCGCGCTGTGGAAGGCCGGGGCCGACTATGCCCATGGCACAGGTCACGGCGTCGGTTCCTTCCTGTCCGTGCACGAGGGCCCGCAGCGCATCGCCAGATTGTCGACGCAGGAGCTCCTGCCGGGGATGATTCTATCGAACGAGCCGGGCTACTACCGTCCCGGCAGCTTCGGCATCCGGATCGAGAACCTGCTTTATGTCCGCGACGCGGAGGCGATCCAGGGGGGCGACATGGACATGCTCGGCTTCGAGACGCTGACCTTCTGCCCCATCGACCGCAGCCTGATCATCCCTGAGATGCTGACCCATGACGAACTTCACTGGTTGAACGATTACCATGAGCGCACCTGCGAGGCGCTGATGCCGCTGATCCACGACGCGGACGTGCGCGGCTGGCTGGAAAATGCGACGCTTCCGCTCGGCCATTGAGGCCGTGGCGGTCAGGCGCCGACGAAATAGCGCCAGCCCATGACGAAGACCCAGCCGGTGACCAGCATTGCGCTCGCCGGCAGGTAGAGACCGACGAGGCCGGCCGCAATCAGCGCCAGCTTGAGGTCGAGGCCGCCGTTGAAAAAGGTCGGCGCCATCAGCGCCGTCAGCACGGCGGCCGGAACGGCGTTGAGGGCGGCCTCCATGCGCGGCGGGATCCGCGTCATGCGGGTGATGAGGACATAGCCGCCGATGCGCGTCAGATAGGTGACGACGGCGGCTGCAAAGATCAGCAGAAGCATATGCGGATCGAACACAGTCATCGTCAGACCTCGTGGTTTTCGACCGCAAGGTCGGGTTTGCGGTTGCTCTTTGCCGGCGGCAGGAGCGCTGCCAGGGCCACGCCGGCGAGCGCGCCGATGCTGACATGCCAGGGCGAGCCGACGATCCGGTAGGCGACGATGGCGACGACGGCGCTGGCAACGACGACCGGCAGGAAGTTGTCGCGCTTGCGGAAGCCGATGACGATGCCGAGGAAATAGACGGGCAGCAGGACATCGAGCCCGATCGCGCGGGGATCGCCGATCAGGCCGCCGAGCATGCCGCCGACAAGGCTGGCCAGAACCCAGGGAATGTAGATCACCACGGCGAGGCCCATGTACCAGGCGAAGCTCACCGTCTTCCCGGACTCGCCGCGCCTGACCGTCTCGGCAAATTGCGGGTCGACGAGCAGGAAGAACGCGAGGGCTTTCTGTATGAAGCTGAAGTGCCTGACATAGCGGGCAATGGCTGCCGAATAGAGGATGTGGCGAAAGTTGACCGCCAGGATCGACAGGACGATGAGCCAGGCGGCCACTTCATGGCCGAAAAGGTCGAGGCCGACCAGCTGGCTGGCTCCGGCATAGACGATGCCGCTCATCAGCGTGAGTTCCCCGAGCGACAGGCCGTGCCCCTGTGCGATGGCGCCGAAAAGTGCACCGAAGGGCACGGATGCAAGCCCGACGAGGATCCCGCCGCGCAGTCCCTCCACAAAGTCCGCGCGATTCATTTGAAGTCCTGCATTCATCGAGTTCGGGGTTCCCTGTAAGGCGACGCGCCAGCAGCGGCAACTGAATTTCCTTGATCGACGGATCGATTTCGCTGAACCTTCCTTTGTGTCAGGAGAGCAGAGATGAAGAAGATCGTTCTTCCCAAGGAAGACAAGGCTGCCGCAGTCGCCCGTATCCGGCAATATTTCGCCGACGAACTCGACCAGACGATCGGCGTGCTGCCGGCGGAGTTCCTGCTCGACTTCTTCGCCAAGGATATCGGCGCGTATTTCTACAATCAGGGTCTGCGTGACGCGCACGCGGCGCTCACCAGGCAGATGGAGGATTTCGGCGAGGCGATCTACCTGCTCGAGCGGGAGCGCATCGACCAGGCCTGAAGCATCGAATCAGCTTTTCGGCGGAAACGTATGTTCCGGCCCGGGAAACGAGCGCGCCCGGACTTCCCCCGCGTATTCTGCTGCGGCCTGCGAAATCAGCGGTGCGAGATTGGCGAAATGCTTGACGAAGCGCGGCTTGAAGTCGCTGAACAGGCCGAGCATGTCGTCCGACACGAGCACCTGGCCGTCGCAGGCGGGGGAGGCCCCGATGCCAACAGTCGGGATCGGCAGGCTTGCGGTGATCTCGCGAGCCAGAGGCTCGACGGTGCCTTCGATGACGATGGCAAAGGCGCCGGCATCGCCGATGGCGGCCGCATCGGCGCGGATCTTGTCGGCCTCCGGGTCGGAGCGACCTAGTGCGCGGTAGCCGCCGTTGGTGTTGACCAGTTGCGGCATCAGTCCGACATGGCCGAAGACCGGTATGCCGCGCGCGGTCAGGAAGGCGACGGTCTTGGCCATTTCAGCGCCGCCTTCCAGCTTGACGCCGTCGCAGCCGGTTTCCTTCATGATCCGCACGGCGCTGGTGAAGGCCTGTTCCTTCGAGGTCTGGTAGGAGCCGAACGGCAGGTCGACGATGACGCAGGCCTTTTCGACGCCGCGCATCACGGCCTGTCCATGGGCGATCATCATGTCCAGCGTCACGCCGACGGTGGTCGGGAGGCCGTAGAGCACCATGCCGAGCGAATCGCCGACCAGCAACAGGTCGCAATGGGGGTCGAGCAGCCGGGCCATGGGTGTGGTGTAGGCGGTCAGCGCGACGATCGGGCGGACGCCTTTCAGCGCCGCGATCTGGGCAGGGGTGGTGCGCTTGGCCTTGACGTTCGTGCTCATCTCAGGCGGCCTCTTCACTGTTGGAATGCGGGGGCGCGACGACACGGTTGTCGAGCAGGCGGGTCTTGCCGATGCGGACGAACAGGGCGACCAGGACCGGGCTCATGCCGATTGTCGTCAGAGGCTGCAGGCTTTGCGGATCGCGCACGGCCACCACCTCGGGCGTTGCCAGGGGCTCGCGCGCGATGAAGGCGTGCAGCGCCCGCTCCAGCTCGGCCGGCTCCTGCAGTCCTGCCCGAACCAGCCGTTCCGCCTCCTCCAATGCCCGGGGGACGATGACGGCGGCGGCGCGCTCCTGCGGCGTAAGGTAGCTGTTGCGGGACGACAGCGCCAGGCCGTCGCTGTCGCGCACGGTCGGCACGGCGACCACGGTAACCGGTTGGGCCAGATCCTCGACCATGCGGCGGATCAGGGTGACCTGCTGGAAATCCTTCTCGCCGAAATAGGCATTGTCGGGCTGGACGATGTTGAAGAGCTTGGTGACCACGGTGGCGACGCCGGCGAAATGGCCGGGACGCACGGAACCCTCGAGTTCGGCGCCCAGCGCTGGCACATCGACGACGGCCTGCATCGGGCGCGGATACATGTCCGACGGGGTGGGGGCGAAGAGATGGTCGACGCCAGCCGTCCGCAGCATGGCGCTGTCGCGCTCGAAATCGCGGGGATAGCTGGCCAGGTCCTCGCCGGCGGCAAACTGCAGCGGATTGACGAAGATCGAGGTAACGACGATGTCGTTTTCGCTGCGGGCGCGGCGCACCAGTTCCAGGTGCCCGGCATGCAGGTAGCCCATGGTCGGCACGAGGCCGATGCGGCGTCCGGCGCGGATGTCGGGCGCGAGCCTGGCACGCAGGTCGGCGATAGTGCTGGTCACGTCCATAGTTCATCTCCCGACGGATGGCGGCGTGCCGATAACCGCACGCAAACCACCATTCGTCCCATCCCGAAACGGCAGGCTCTCCTAACGCGCCGCGCAGCCAAAGGCAATTCGGCAGCTATTCCTGACGAGGCACCCGGTGCGTTCGGCGCGCGCTGACAAACCTTGAGCAAGATTGTTTGACGACAGCGAGACGCTACTCTCCTTCATCCTCGCCCTTGTGGCGGAGATCCAGCGACACGGTGTCTCTCGGGTCAAAGACTCCCTAAGCTCAACGACTTGAGCTGACTGGATCCCCGCCACAAGGGCAAGTAAGAGGGAAGCTTGGCAAGCGGATCAGTTTCCCGAGTGACCTGCAGAGTTTTGAGATAATAGCTTTGCCAGCAGTCTGGGCGGCCGGATGGCGCTGACTTAGCATTTTCGTCAGCATTTTGCGCTTATCTCGTCTGATGGCGAAGATCGTGGCTTTGGCGGCATATTTCTATCAGGCGGCGGTGGCGTTCGGGCTGCTCGTCATCGTTGCCCATTGGCTGGCGCCGGCCGATTATTCCGCCTATTCGCTGTTCATCTCCATCAGCCAGTTCGTCGCGATCTTCTGCTTCGAATGGATCCGCTTTGCCTGCAGCCGCTTCTACCCCGGCCTGCCCGGCAGCGAGGCGGCGGAGCGGGCGGCACTGAAGCGGGAATTTGCGGCCTGCGCACTCCTCTGCATCGCGGCCGCTGCCGTTGCCATCCCGTTCGGTGTGCCGTGGCCGGTGGCGCTGGTGGGCAGCCTGGTGGCGATCTTCCAGGGCGCCAGCGACCTGCACCTGACGATGCTGCGCTTCCGCCAGGAGTTCCGCAGCTTCTCGCGGCTGCAGGGCTCACGGGCGACCATTTTGGCGCTGGGCACGCTGGGCGGCGCGCTTGTCGCCCCGACATTCTTTTTCACAATCGGTGGCCTGCTGGCCGGCTACGGGGTCTACACCCTTCTGGCCGTCGCCCTGACCCGCGGGTCCCGCGCAGACGGCGCGCAGTTCGATGCCGCCCTTTTGCGCAAGCACTTCGTCTACGGCAGTGTCGCTGCCGGGGCCTCGGTCGTCGGCCTGCTGGCGCCGCTCGGGCTGAAGTCTATCCTCACGGCCGCCCTGGGTGCCGGCGGTGCGGCCGGCGCGCTGCTGGCGCTGGACTTGCTGCAGCGGCCCTTCGTGCTGATCGTCTCGGCGCTGCAGGCCATCCAGTATCCCGACGTGGTCTCGCTGTTTGACCGCGATGGCGAGACGTCGGCGCTGCGGGCGCGGCTTGGCGCCTATTACTCGCTGCTGACCGGTTTCACGCTGATGACGGCCGCCGGCATCTTCGCCCTGCTGCAGCCGGTCGGCCTGTTCGTCATCACACCAGCCTTGCGCGCAGGCTTTCTCGATGCGGCGCCCTTCGTCGTCGGCCTGTCCGTGTGCCGGGCGCTGACGCTCAACATGCTGCCGACGCCGGCACATCTGCGCCACCGGCTGCGCTCGATCTTCCTGCTGTCGGCGGTGGACTGCCTGCTCCTGAACGGCTGTGCGCTGGCGGCCGGGGCGCTGATCGGGCCGGCGAGCGCCAGCCTGATGGCCGGCGCCATGGCCGGCGCGCTGCTGGCGATGCTCTACGGGGTGAGGGTGCTGATGACCTTGCCCTTCGATTTCGTCTGGCAGCCCGTGGCTCTCGCGGCGCTCGGGCTTGCCATCCCGGTCTTGGCGACGTCAGGGTTCGGTCATGCGCTGTGGCTCTCCGTTGCCATCGGCATCGTCGGCGGCGGCGCATTTTGCGTGGCTGGGCTGTACAGCTATTTCATCCGGCTCTTCCGCAGTCCGGCTGCGCTCGAAACCGAGATGCTTTGACTGCGGTGACAGCGTCCAGGAGCCCCGGGCGCCAGGCGTTGCCTCCGCCTACCGGTTTTCGTAGAGGGACTTCATCACCATGCCGCCACGCATTTTCTTCTCTCCGGGGCGCCGGTCGGCCGGACACGCGCCTGCGAAACTGGCCTTCACGACATGGTGCTGCACCTCGGTCTTGCCGTTCACCTCGAAGGTGACGTCGCCTGTCAGGGTGTAGGCCTTGTCGAGGTCGCCGGCATATTTTCCCGTCAATTCGGCGCCGGGGCAACTGGCGGTAAAACTGTATCGGTCACCGTCGCGCTTCTGCGAGCCGATCCTGCATTCTTTCTCGAAATCGCTCCAGAGGTCGTCGTCGATAAGGCGATCCTTTGCATGATCGACGCAGATCTCCCATGAGAACGGCGATGT
>CAZZZI010000154.1:0-5197 GCA_964658415.1 uncultured Sphingomonas sp.
AGGGCAGGGCTCGCGAGTGCCATGGGGTCGCCGCGCATCGACACCGACCCGGCATCGCCTGTGCCTGGATCCTCGGGTCAAGCCCGAGGATGACGAACTGCGGTGTTTGGGCGGCAAAGAATCGAAGGTCCGAAGGTCCGAAGGTCGAGCCTGCCGGGTCCGCCCGGGATCGCAACGAAAAAACCCCGCTCGTTAAAGCGGGGCTCGATCGGTGCGGAGCGGGACTTGCTCACATTTCCGGGCAACCCGGACGGTTGGCGAAGGACATGCGGTCGGGGCCGTCTTCCGTCATGCCTTCGACGACGACGCGGCGGTCCGTGACGCGGGCGATGCGCGGATGGCGGAAACCGTTGTCGCGGGCGGCAGCCATGGCTTCGCGCGGGCTGCATTCGCCGCGCGGGCCGCCTTCGCGGAAGCGGTCGCGAACGACCGGGCGCACGCCATCCGGGCCGACCTGAATGTCAAGGTTCTGCGCACTGGCGAACGGTGCCGAGCCGACGAAAAGGCCACTGGCGAGTACCAGGCTGAGCCCGGCGATAGAAAGCATCTTGGACATGCTCGAACTCCCTATTCCATCAATTGAGCCGATTGTCGGCTGCGTGTTACAGGCGGAGTAACACCCCGTTGCGCCAATGGTTCCGGTGGCGACATGCACTTGTTCACATATTCGTGACCGCAAGTGAGACTTATTATTTGGCCACCAAACGATCTCGCGGGACAGCCATCGAACCTTCCCGAAGCCGCAATGCCGCTGCTTCTCGACGCCGGCGTTGACAACAACGCCGGCTGCTGCACTGTAGAGGAGTGATGATTCAAGGAGACGCTCGTGACCTTTAAAGCAAATTCCGCCGAGGCGCGCGACGCCGCCTATCACCTCCACTCCTACACCAACGCGCGCAAGAACGAGGAAGAAGGACCGCTGGTCATCGAGCGCGGCGAAGGCATCTACGTCTACGACGACAGCGGCAAGAAATATATCGAGGGCATGTCCGGGCTGTGGAGCGTCGGCGTCGGCTTCGGCGAGAAGCGGCTGGTTGAAGCCGCGGCGCGGCAGATGGAGAAGCTGCCCTATTATCACACCTTCACCCAGAAGAGCCATTCGCCCTCCATCGACCTTGCCGAGAAGCTGGTCAACATGGCACCGGTTCCGATGTCGAAGGCCTATTTCACCAATTCCGGCTCGGAAGCCAACGATACGGTCGTCAAGATGATCCGCTATCGCTCGAATGCGCTCGGCCTGCCCGCCAAGAAGAAGATCATCTCGCGTATCAAGGGCTATCACGGCGTGACGCTCGCCAGCGCCAGCCTGACCGGCCTGCCCAATAACCACCGCTCGTTCGATCTGCCCATGCCCGGCGTCCTTCACGCCGGCTGCCCGCATTTTCGCGCATTTGCCAAGCCCGGCGAAACCGAGCTCGATTTCTCGGCCAGGCTGGCGGCAGAACTCGAGGAGATCATCCAGTCCGAAGGACCGGAGACGATTGCCGCCTTCATCGGCGAGCCGCTGATGGGCGCGGGTGGCGTCATCGTTCCGCCCGAAGGTTACTGGAGCGCCATCCAGGCGGTGTTGAACAAGCACGACATCCTGCTCATCGCCGACGAAGTGATCTGCGGTTTTGGCCGCACCGGCAACATGTTCGGATCCCAGACCTACGACATGCGTCCCGACATCATGACGCTGTCGAAGCAGCTGTCGTCCTCCTACCTGCCGATCTCGGCGCTGCTCATCAACGACCGGGTCTACGAGCCGATCGCAGACGAATCGAAGAAGATCGGCACCTTCGGCCATGGCGTGACGGCGGCAGGCCACCCGGTCGCGTCTGCCGTGGCGCTCGAGAACCTGGCGATCATCGAGGAACGCGACCTTGTCGGCAACGTGCGCGACCTCAGCGGCAATTTCCTGTCGCGGCTGAAGGGTCTGGCAGAGCATCCGCTGGCGATCGAAGCGCGCGGCGCCGGCCTGATCGGCGCGCTGGAACTCGCCCCGCGCGAGGGTTTCGCCGCCGGTGCGCTCGGGCCCAAGCTGTTCGCGATCCTGCAGAACAACGGATTGATTGCCCGCGCCATCGGCGATTCCCTGGCGCTTTGCCCGCCGATGATCACCACGCACAGCCAGCTCGACGACATCTTCGGCATCTTCGAGCGCTCGCTGGAAGAATTCCAGACGGAATTGTCGGCCAGCTGATCCTAACCACCCCATCGCTCCTGGCGCCGCCATCGGCCGTCAGGAGCTTCACGATGCCGCCTTGAGAGGGCGAAGGCGGGCGCAACCGTGCGCTCGTCAGACGATGATCGGCCCGGCCTTGCCTGAGCCAACGAGGATGGAACAATGAGACGTCTGCTGATCGCGGAAGGCAGCGCAGAGCTTGCAGCGCTTTTCAAGGCCGCACTTCCGACCCACGAGATCCTCATCGACATGCCGCAGCCGGGCGATGCAGCGATAGACTATCTCGTCGTCGGCCGGCCCAGGGCGGGCCTGATGGCGGCATTGCCGGAGGTGAAGCTCATCCTCAGCCTCAATGCCGGTATCGAGCACCTGCTGCGCTCAGGCGAGATCGCAGAGAACACGCCCATCGTGCGCATGGTGGACGACGGGCTGGCGGAAGGCATGACGGAATGGGTGCTGGCGGAAGCCCTCTCCTGGCATCGCAATATCCGCCTCTACGAGCGTTTCCAGCGCGACCTGCGCTGGCAGCCGCAGGCCGAGAAGCTGGCGCGCGAGCGCGTCGTGACGATCCTCGGTGCCGGCGCGCTCGGCACGCCGGTTGCGAGGCACCTTGTCGCTTTCGGGTTCAAGACACGCGTCTGGAGCCGTAGCGGGCGCACGGTCGAGGGCGCCGAAACCTTCGCCGGCACGGACAATCTGATCGCTGCCGTGACCGGCGCCGATATTCTCGTCAACCTGTTGCCCCTGACCGCCGAGACCGAGAACATCGTCAGCGCCGATCTGTTCGATGCCCAGGCGAAGGGCGGTTTCTTCATCAACGGCGCGCGCGGCGGCCATGTCGTCGATGCCGACCTGATCGCCGCCGTCGACAGCGGCCAGCTCAGCGGGGCCGTCCTTGACGTGTTCCGCACCGAGCCGCTGCCAGCCACCGATCCCTTCTGGCGCCACCCGGATATCCGCGTCAGCCCGCATGTGGCGGCCCCGACCCATCCACGTATCGCCGTCGAGGAGATCGCCCGCAACGTCCTGCGCTTCGAGAACGGCGAGGCCATTCCGCATCTCGTCGACAGGACGCGCGGCTATTAGGGCCGACCGATACGGCATTGCACCAAAATTGATCGCATAATCACTGCAAATATCCTTGCAGGATAAGGCCGACCACCTCAAACATAAAACCGCATATGGCCGATTGGCCTTAATATTTCCGGTTACTATTTGAGGAGTTACTTTATGCGCCTGTTGATCGCTTTTGCACTGGCAACTTCTTTTTCTCACGTGGCCTATGCCGGGCCCAGGGAAGACTTCACGCAGGCCGAGGAAAAACTTTACACTGCCTGGCAGAACCTGCCGCTTATGGAACGCAAAGTTCTGTTGCTGACCGCGCCTTCGACAGGCTACGGGCTGTACACGGAAAGGACGTCGAACGTCTTCAAGCCGACGGAAAAGATATTCACCTATGTCGAGCCTGTCGGTTACGGCTGGAAGCAACTGCCCAACAACATGTTCGAAATGAGCTTCGTGACCGACCTGACCCTGAAGGCAGAGAATGGCGACACGATGCTCGAGAAAAAGGCGTTTCTCAACAGCACTCTTCAGAGCCACACGCCCAACATGGAGTTCACCATGGACTACTCGTTGAGCCTGACGGGTGCGCCGGTGGGCAAATATACGGTGGAATACACAATCCACGACATGACCAGCAAACAGGATTCGAGTTTCGATCAGCAGATCGAGATTGCCGAATAGCATCGCCACCGCTCAACCCGGAGACCCCCGGGTTGAGCTTCCGCATCGCGACGCACAATCGCCTCGCCTGCGCGCGTCATGCGCAAGTGGGTTTCTGCTGGTGCGGATGATACCCGCCGGATTCAATCCCATTCGCCGGATTTGTAGTCGTATTTTCCAACGAACGGCCAAAGCCGCGATGCCATGCCTCGCCCTTCGGTCTCTCCTGGACTAATTTGTCGCGCTATTCATTAATTCCGGGGTTTTCATGTTTCGAATTTTGACGCTCGGCGCCGCTTTGGCTGCCGCTCTTTCCGGCTCTGCCATGGCGCAGGCGCCGGACAGGATCCTGAACGCATCCTACGACGTATCGCGCGAGCTTTTCGTGGCGGTCAACAAGGCGTTCGTGGCGAAATACAAGGCCGACACCGGCCAGGACATCACCGTCAAGCAGTCCCATGCCGGATCGTCGGCACAGGCGCGTGCCGTGATCGAAGGCCTCGACGCCGATGTCGTGACGTTCAACCAGGTGACCGACATCGACCATCTGGCCGAGAAGGGCGCCGTGTCCGCCGATTGGAAGCAGCAGTTTCCGAACAATGCCTCGCCCTTCTACTCCTTCCCGTCCTTCCTGGTACGGTCGGGCAATCCGAAGAACATCAAGAACTGGGACGACCTCGTGCGCGACGACGTCAAGGTCGTGTTTCCCAATCCGAAAACCTCCGGCAACGCCCGCTACACCTATCTCGCGGCCATCGCCTTCGCCAAGCAGGCCTATGGCAACGACGACGCCAAGGTCGCGGCCTTTGCCAAGAAGCTGTTTTCCAACGTGCCGGTCTTCGACACCGGCGGGCGCGCCGCAACGACGACGTTCGTGGAGCGCGACATCGGCGACGTGCTGGTCACTTTCGAGGCGGAGACCCGAGGCATCGCCAAGCAGTTCGGCGCCGACCGGGTCGCCGTGGTGACGCCGACGGTCAGCTTGCTGGCGGAATTTCCCGTCGCCATCGTCAACAAGGTCGTCGACAAGCGCGGCTCCCGCGCGGTTGCCAAATCCTATCTCGATTTCCTCTACACGCCCGACGGACAGCGGATCCTGGCGCAGAACGGCAACCGCGTGAACGATCCGGCCGTGACGGCAGAGTTCAAGGCCGATTTCCCCGACGTCAAGCTTCTGAAGGTCGAAGACGTCTTCGGCTCCTGGGACAAGGTCCAGAAGGACTATTTCGCCGACGGCGCGCTGCTCGACCAGGCATTCGGCCAGCACTGAGGGTATGACCGACGCAAAAAACCCGCCGTGCGCAC
>CAZZZI010000154.1:5207-11140 GCA_964658415.1 uncultured Sphingomonas sp.
GCGGGTTTTGCAGATGTCCGGGTGTCAGACGATCAGGGGAGGATCTGCACGACCTTGCGGCTTTCGGGCTCGACGATAACCCGCTGATTGTTGACGATCGCATAGGCGTAATTCGCATTGTCCGGCACCGGCACCAGAACAACATGCGACGAAAGCGCCTGGCCGACGACGACGGGCTCGACCACGAGGGCCGTCGATACCGGATTGGGCTGCCCCTCGACAAACGATACAACGGCGCGCGGCGGCGTATCCGGCGCGTCTCCGGCAGCGGCTTGGAACGCACTTGCGGCGTAGCCGACCGTTAGAATTATAAGCGCCAGAGCGCCTGAGATTATCAGGGCCTTATTCATTAAAATGCTCTCCAAACGAGAATTGTCATGGGCAGAACGATTGTGGAGCCATGTCCGTTCCGTAAGGGAGCATCTGGAGGCATCACGCTTTGCGATGCTTGTTATGGGAGGTGAAGGGGGGAACGATAAAACGTTGGCCTTTGCGGTAGTCCAGACGCTGCCTTAGCAATCGCCGATTGCCAAAGTCGATCGCAGCAGCGTTACAATTTCTCCGACGCTGTCTTCGACAGAGAGACGAAACGTATCGAGGCGCATGTCAGGCTGCCAATTCTCGAAGTTCCGCTGTTCGATCTCAGTCCAGGTTGGCTGGATATGTCCCGCGATACCCGATACTCGCGTCTCGGCCCTATTGCGGTGTGTCGTCGGATCCGAGCAAAGGATTTCAACCTCGATGAACCTGCTGTTCGTTTCCCGCGCCACGTCTCTGAACGCGCTTCGGGTTATTTCTATCGAATTGACGGAGTCTGCGACGACAGTGTTACCCAGCCGCAGATTGTCGGCCGCCAGCCGATAGAGCGCAACGTAACCCGCCGGCCCGACATCCCTTCCTTCCGCGAGTGGCGCGGAGGAGCGTATCGCCTGTTCGACCGTGTCCAGCCTGAGATAGCAGGCGTGTATTCGGCTCGCCAAGGCTTGCCCTATCGTGCTTTTGCCAGAACCCGGCAACCCGCCCAAGATGATCAGCATTTTGCTTTCTCCACCGTCGAGGCTAGCCGCGTTCCGTTGCGCTTTGATGAATGAGTGACGCAACTGACCGTGCTTCGAGCCTCGCTCCCTGCCTTTCGCGGTGTTCTGCTGCGGGCTTGCACGAGGATGCCGATGCGACGAAACATAACTCCAATCGTGTTCACCTTTGAGGACCACAGATGCAGCGCCTACCTCGAATACCGAAAGCTGTCTTGTTCGATATGGATGGCCTAATTTTCGATACCGAAGCTTTGTACCGGGATGCTACGATAGCCGCCGCGCAGCATGCGGGCGTCGACTTGCCTTTGTCAGCCTATCTTCAGACCGTCGGTCTCCCAGCCTCGCGTGTCCGCGCACTTCTCCTGGAGCTATTCGACAATGAGGCGCGTCTTGACGAATTCTGGACGCACGCATCGGAGATGTTCACGCAAATGGCGCTAACGGACTTGCGGACGAAGCCGGGCTTGCGGGAACTATTGGCTTTCCTCGAGACCGAACGCATACCGAAAGCGATAGTCACTTCATCTCGTCGCGCTACGGTCGAAACGCATCTTAAAACAGCCAGCTTGCATGATCGTTTTCAAGTCATCGTTGCGAACGGCGATTACCTTATGGGAAAGCCGAATGCTGCCCCGTATTTACTGGCCGCAGAGCGGCTTGGCTTGTCTATCGGCGAATGTGTTGCGATCGAAGACTCTCAAAATGGAGTTGCCTCCTGTTCGAGTGCAGGCGCGATGACAGTTATGGTACCGGATCTCCTTGAACCAACCCCCGACGTTCGTGGCCGTTGCGAATTCGTCCTGTCGGACCTTCATGCCGTGCAGGTCCTGATCGCAAATAGCCTCGCTAACGGCATCATATCGCAAGTTGGTTAGCACTAACGGACCGTTGACGGGGCGCGCCGATGCACCCAATCGCCACCCGGTTCACTTCACCCACATATGGTTCCTCGTCGCCAACTGCGTCGTCACCGCCTCAATCTCGGCCGACACGCGCCTGTCGTCCCAACCGCGCATTTCGGCCATGGCCGCTGCGATCCGTTGCAGGTCGCGCAGCGTCAACGATCCCGTGATGGCGAGCGTGGTGCGGCGCATGACGATGTCGGAGAGATGCTCGACGGCTTCGTTCTGCTGGATGAAGTCGATTTCCGCGAGGCTGTGATCCGTCGAATCCGGCAGCCGGTCCTGGTCGGTCCAGCGTCCCCGGTGACGGGCGACCTGCAGCGCCTTGGTGCCGTAGCGCGTCAGCAGTTCGTCGAGACGCGCGATCTCGAGGCCGACCGCAGCACTTTCCCGCTTCAGCCAGTCGGCGCGGGCTGAAGCGGTGGTCGGAAAGCCCTTGCCGCCGCCGATCGGCATGGCGCGGGTCGTGGTCTTGCGGCTTAAGCCGAAGCGCTTGACGATGGTGTCTGTGACCTCTTCGGCAAAACCCCGGAAGGTCGTCCATTTGCCGCCGATGAGGGAGATGATCGGGAAGGGGCGTGCCTGATCGGGCTCAGTGACCGGTGCGGAATGGTCGCGGCTGATGAGGCCGGGGATCGAGGCGTTCGAGGCCGGCAGCGGCCGGATGCCGCTATAGGCATAGACGATCTGGCTGTGGTCGAAGGTCATGCCCGGCAGCAGCGCCTGGACGCTGTTGATCATGTAGTCGATCTCCTCCGGCTCGGAGACGACGGTATCGGGGTTGTCGGCCGGGATATCGGTCGAGCCGACGAGGGCAAGGCCCAGATAGTCGTAGACGAGGCATATCCGCCCGTCGTCGGCTTCGAAGTAGATCATCCGTCCGTCGAGGCTTTTTAGCAGCTCGTCGTGCTTCAGGAGGATATGCGACCCCTTGGTGCCGCCGATCATCTTGGATGGCGCACCGAGGGCGGCGTTGACATGGTCGATCCACGGGCCGGCGGCGTTGACCACCAGTTTGGGGCGCACGGAAAATGCCTGGCCGTTCTCATGCTGAAAGGTCAGCACGCCGTCGCTGGCGGAGACGAGGGAGGTGTAGTTGGCCATGGCCGAGCGGGGGTTGGCGTCCAGTCCGTCCGTCACCAGTTCCAGCACCAGCCGTTCCGGATGGCTGATCTTGGCGTCGTAATAGGTGCCGGTGGCGACGATCGACTTGGTCATGGCGGGGATGTCGCGCAGCGCCTTGCTGCGGCCGATGAGCTTGTGGCGCGGCATGACCCGGTCGCGCGAGCCGTAGTAGTCGTAGATGAAGAGGCCGATCTTGATGAGGATCGCGCCTCGGCTGCGGGGCGCGCTGGTCGAGCCGAAAAGGGTGCGCAGGGCCGCCCATATCCCCTTGGTCCAGGAAAAGATCGGAATGATCGTCGGCAGCGCCGTGACGCAGTGGGGCGCGTTCTTCAGCAGCAGGTTGCGCTCGAGCGTCGATTGCGCCACCAGGCCGAATTCGCCGGTTTCGAGATATTTGAGACCGCCATGGATCAGCCGCGACGGCGCGGCGCTGGTGCCGGAGCCGAAATCGGCCTTCTCGACGATCAGGCAGCGTATCCCTTGTGCCGAGAGATCGCGAAAGAGGCCGGCACCGTTGATGCCGGCACCGAGGATGACGACATCGACATCGCCGTCGGCGGCCATGGAGGCGAGGCGGCTGGAGAAATCCGCATGTGCCGTTTCCGGGGAAGTCATGATGCCATCCTTACAATTTTCAGCCGTACGCCGGCCTGTTCGAGCTTTTGAGCTGTAGCGTCGGCAATCCCGTCGGTGACGAGGACGGCGTCGAAGGCCGTGAGGTCGTCAAACACGTGCAATGCCACCCGGTCGAATTTGCTGTGGTCGACAAGCAGAAGGCGGCGGCGCGAAGACGCCATCATCGCCTGCTTCACCCGCACCACCTGCGGGTCCTGGATAAACCCGGTCGTGCCCGTAATGGCCGAGGTCGAGCAGATCAGGATGTCGGCCCGCAGCCGAGAGATGGCATTCTCCGTCACCAGGCCGATGAAGGCATTGTAGGTGCGGTGATACTGGCCGCCGAGGCAGATAAAATCCATGTCCTCGACATGAATGAGCATCTCGGCGGTCGACACGCTGTTGGTGATCACGGTCAGCGGCTTGATCTCGGCGAGCAGCGGCGCCACCGCATTGGACGTGGTGGAATCGTCGAGCATCACGACCTGGCCGGCCTCGACATAGTCCAGGGCGGCCCTTGCCAGCGCATCCTTCTCGGCCCGGCCGACTGTCATGCGGTAGCGGAAGGTGCTCTCATAGATGCCTGATGGCTGGACCGTGACGGCGCCGTGCAGCTTGCGCAGCACGCCCTGCTGGGCCAGTTGCTCGATATGCCGGTGGATCGTCATGCGCGAGACGCCGAAGTGCTCGACCAGATCATCGATGCGGACCTGCCCGCACTTGATGACGTAGTTGGCGATCTCTTCGCGGCGCTCGTCGGCCTTGATCACGCGGTGCTCCCCGTCGGCATGCCGAGCCTCTCGATGGCCGGCCACTGCGGCTTCAGGGCTTCGGCGATGCGGGAGTAAAGGGCAAAACGCTCGTCAAAGACGGCGCTGCGGGCGGCATCGGGACGATAGGTGTGGCTAGATGTGCCGGCGGTCAGGTCGGGCTGCTGCGGCGAGGCGTAGACGCCGATTGCGGTGCCGGCGCAAAGGGCGGCGCCAAAGGCGGCCGGCTCGTCCGTCGAGGTCACGGTCACCGGCATGGCGAGAATATCGGCAAACATCTGCGCGAAGGCCGGATTGCGCGAGGCGCCCCCGGTCAGGCGCGCTTCCTTAAACGGGAAGCCGTCGCACAGGGCATCGACATGGGTGCGGTGATTGAAGGCGATCCCCTCCAGCACCGCCTTCAGCATGTCGCCGCGATCGTGCCAGCCGTGCAGGCCGAGGAAGCTGCCGCTGGCAAGGTTGCCGTAGGGCGAGCCGAACAGATAGGGGTGGAAGAGGATGGTCGACGGCCGCGCAAGCGCCGCATCGATCTCGGTTGCGAGCAGCGCATGGATGGAGTGGCCGGCGGTCGCAGCATGATCCTGCTCCCTCCGGCAGAACGTGTCGAGGAACCAGTCGTAATTGGCGGTGGAAGCCGGCGAGATCGACATGGCATTCCACTGGCCGGGCGCAATGGCGTTGCGGCAGAACCAGCGGGCATCGGTCAGCGGCTCCGCCGACACGACCTCGTTGATCGAATAGGTGCCGGCGACGATGCTGATGACGCCTTCGACGTGGCCGCCGATGCCAAGCGCAGACGCGGTGACATCGTGCAGGCCGCAGGCAACCGGCGTGCCCTCGGCAAGGCCGGTGAGGGCTGCTGCTGCCGCCGTCACATGGCCGACGATGTCGCTCGAATCCGCAATGGGCGGCAGGGCGGGCTCGACTTGCTCGAGCCCGTAGATGCTGAGGGCTTCTGGCGAATAGGTCTGGGTCCTGACGTCGGTGAAGGATGTGCTGGCTTCCGTCCGGTCCGTGCCGATGGTGCCGCTGAGGCAGAAGCGCAGCCAGTCCTTGCAGGCAAGGATGTGGCCGATGCGGGCAAACCGCTCCGGCTCGTTCTCTTTCAGCCAGGCGAGCAGCGCCGACGGCGCGGAGGCATGCGGCACCTGGCCGGTCAGGGCCAGCGCTTCGTCAAACAAAGAGCCCTCCGACCAGCGGTCGACGATGCCGCCAGCCCGGCTGTCGAGGGACAGAATGCCAGGGCCGAGCGGCTGCCGGTCATGGTCGAGAAGATAGATGCCGTCGCCATGCGCGGTGGCTGCCACGGCCTTGATGTCGCTGGCCGGCCGGCCGCTGAGGGCAATCGCTTCCGAGATCGCCTCGGCCGTGGCCTGCCAGAGGCCCGCCATGTCGCGCTCGACGAAGCGCGGCCGGGGTATCGACTGCGGCACCCGGCGGCGCGCCACCGAAAGCTGCGTCCCGTCCACATCGAAAATGACCGC
>CAZZZI010000155.1:0-11101 GCA_964658415.1 uncultured Sphingomonas sp.
CAACCTGCTCGATTTCGGCCTGCAGAGCGGCCAGATCGCCAACCAGACGCGGATATTTGCCATCGGTCATGAAATCCGCGGCCGGCTGAACACGATGTATATGGTTTCGACGTTTTCCGGTGGTGCACTCGGCGCATTCGCCGGTGGCATGGCCTGGACGCTTGCCGGATGGATCGGCGTTTGCCTCGTCTGCGTCTGCCTGATCTGTCTCGCCGCAACGCTGCTGGGTGTTTCGCTCTTCTTCGGGGTACGGCGAACGTCTGCCGGCGTTCGTTAGTCGATCCGGAAAAAAGGCACAAAAAAAGCGGGCATTGCCCGCTTTTCCGCAGCCGGTCATCCCGGCGTCTGCTTCCATCGCCGTCTGCCAGTACATCCGTGGTCAGCGCGTTCAATGGAAGCAAGGGTGTCATACCCTTGGCGATAGAGGCTCTAACGATCTTTCGACCGTCCATGCCTGTCGCGTGATGGTTAATTACACCGTAAAAGTGACGGCTCTGTGACCGATGTCGAATTCATGCGAGGGTGGAAACGATTCCGCCTTCCAAACTTTTCAAAACCCGATATGACCGGACACCGGCGAAGACACTGACCGGGGTTCCCTTCTGATGACACGTTTCGATGTACTGACCGTTGGCAATGCCATCGTCGATATTATTGCCCGCTGCGACGACCAGTTCCTGATCGACAATGCCATTACCAAGGCGGCGATGAACCTGATCGATGCGGAGCGTGCCGAATTGCTCTATTCGCGCATGGGACCGGCGATCGAAGCCTCTGGAGGGAGCGCTGGCAACACGGCCGCCGGCATTGCAAACCTCGGCGGCAGGGCTGCCTATTTCGGCAAGGTCGCCAAGGATCAGCTCGGCGAAATCTTCACCCACGATATCCGTGCGCTCGGCGTCCACTATCAGACCGCCTCGAATGATACGTTTCCGCCAACCGCCCGCTCGATGATCTTCGTCACCGAGGACGGCGAGCGCTCCATGAACACCTATCTCGGTGCTTGTGTCGAGCTCGGGCCCGAGGATGTCGAAGCCGATGTCGTCGCCGATTCCAAGGTGACCTATTTCGAAGGCTATCTCTGGGATCCGCCGCGCGCCAAGGATGCCATCCGCGAATGCGCCCGCATTGCACATGAAAACGGACGCGAAGTGTCGATGACCCTGTCCGACAGCTTCTGCGTCGGTCGCTATCGGGACGAATTCCTGGAGCTGATGCGCTCGGGCACCGTCGATATCGTGTTTGCCAACAAGCATGAAGCGCTGACCCTCTACGAAACCGACGATTTCGAGGAAGCGCTGACGCTGATTGCCCGCGACTGCAAGATCGCCGCCGTCACCATGAGCGAGCAGGGTGCCGTCATCCTGCGCGGCAGCGAACGCTACGAGGTCGCTGCCATCGAGCTCGAAGAGCTTGTCGATACGACCGGTGCCGGCGATCTGTTCGCCTCCGGCTTCCTCTACGGCTACACGCAAGGACGGGAGCTCAGGGATTGCGGCAAGCTCGGCTGTCTGGCAGCCGGCACCGTCATCCAGCAGATCGGCCCTCGGCCGGACAAGTCGCTGTCGAAGCTCGCCAAGGAAGCAGGGCTTATTTAAAGGCCTCGCCGGGGTAGGCGCCCCAGATCTCGGATTGCGCCACCCAGCCTTCGGTGCCATCCGTGGTGGTCTTGCACCAGGTTCCGTTGCATTCGCGGACGTCGAGGACCACCCCCGGCTCGAGCTTGGCGATGACCGAGCTCGACGGCTGCGGGTCACGGCGCATGTTGACGTAGACTTCCTTGCCCTTGCCCCTCATCCACGGCGCAGCGATTGCGGCGCGCGCGCCCGACAGAAGCGACTGGTTGACCCAGCCTTCGGTGCCGTCGGCATCGCGGACCTGGCGCCAGTTGTCGTATTCCTGAATGATTTCGACCGGCAGTCCTGCCCGGGTGTATAGCCAGGAAACGGCATAATCGCTGCTGGGGCCGATGCGCAGGTTGACGCGCTTCGACTTCAGCGTCACGAATCGTGGCAGCGGCAGGCCGCTTGCACCCTTGGCGGCCTGCGCTTCGGCGATCCCCACCGAGCCGGCCAGCATGGCAAGGCCGAGAGCCAGTGCAGCGTAGGATTTGAACATGGTGTTCCGCATCAGAGTTCCGTTCGAATGGCTTTGGTGCGCTGCCTGGACGCGCTTTGCTCCAGGCATACGCAAATGCGTGGATGCTGGCAGCGACTTGTGTTTGTCTTCGACTGCGGGTCTGGTAGAACTGCCCGCAACGTTAAAATTATGTCTGGTCTTGGTTAAGGACCTCTGAACAAGGCATCGCAGGTCGTCATGACAACGAAGAAAAAACCGAAGGTCTATCTGACGCGCAAGCTGCCCGACGCAGTCGAGACGCGGATGCGCGAACTGTTCGATGCGGAGCTCAACATCGACGACGCGCCGCGCTCTGCTGCCGAGCTGGCGGTCGCGATGCAGAATGCCGACGTGCTGGTGCCGACGGTGACCGACCGGATCGACGCGGCGCTGATCGAGCAGGCCGGGCCGCGGCTGAAACTGATCGCCGGCTTCTCCAATGGCACGGATCACATCGACGTGGAGGCTGCGGCGCGCAAGGGCATCACCGTCACCAACACGCCCGGCGTGCTGACCGAAGATACCGCCGACATGACCATGGCGCTCATCCTGGCGGTGCCCCGGCGGCTTGCCGAGGGCGCGCGGGTGCTGACCGACAAGCCCGGCGAATGGGCCGGCTGGTCGCCGACATGGATGCTCGGCCGCCGCCTGTCGGGCAAGCGCATCGGTATCGTCGGGATGGGACGCATCGGCACCGCCGTTGCCCGCCGCGCCAAGGCCTTCGGCCTGTCGATCCACTATCACAACCGCAGCAAGGTGAGCCCCGAGACCGAGGACGAACTGGAAGCGACCTATTGGGACAGCCTCGACCAGATGCTGGCCCGCGTCGACATCATCTCGATCAACTGCCCGTCGACTCCAGGCACCTATCACCTGATCTCGGCCCGCCGGCTGGCCTTGCTGCAGCCGACTGCCTTCATCGTCAATACGGCGCGTGGCGACATCATCGACGAGCCGGCGCTGATCAACATCCTGCGCGAAGGCAAGATCGCCGGTGCCGGGCTCGACGTGTTCTCGAACGAGCCGGCCGTCAATCCCAAGCTGATCAAGCTCGCCAACGAGGGCAAGGTGGTGCTGCTGCCCCATATGAGCTCGGCAACCATCGAGGGACGCATCGAGATGGGCGACAAGGTGATCATCAATATCCGCGCCTTCATGGACGACCACCGCCCGCCGAACCGGGTGCTGCCCGGCCGCTGAGCGCCTTCATGACGGTCGCCCTACGGCGTCAACGCCTTGCGCATCTCGATCGACGTTGTGCGGTCGAAGCCGGGATGGGCATTCTCGGCGGTCTTGACGAAGCCGCAAGCGGCGAATGCGGCGTGCTTTTCTGTAAGCTCGATCCGCGTTTCGAGGCGTAGCGCGGCAAGCCCTCGTTCGCGGGCAAGCGCTTCGGCGGCCGCCAGCAGGCGGCGGCCAAGGCCCTCGCGCTGCCGGCTCGGCAGAACCGCCAGTTTGCCGACATAGAGGCACTCCGCCTCCGCGCGGCAGAATACGCAGCCGGCTAAGATTTTGCTGTCGACGGCAATGAAGCCGGTCTCGGTCTCCGCCTTTTGCCGCAGGCCGCCTGCCGTCAGCGCGGTCGCCGAGGACGGCGGATCGATACGTCCGTCCATGGAGGCGAAGGATATCCGGATCAGTGCCAGCAGCCCGTCCCAGTCTTCAAATGTCGGGTCGAGCCTGAGGATCTGCGTCGTGCTCATGCTGCGCCACCGCCGCGCCGCTTGTATCGGATGGTGTCGAAGCGGGCCGAAAGAGCGTCGTAGAGCATCAGGCGCGCGACCAGCGGTTCACCGATGCCAGTGACGAGCTTGATCGCCTCCATTGCCATCAGCGTCCCGATGACGCCGGTGAGCGCGCCGATGATGCCGGCCTCGGCACAAGACGGGATCAGGCCTTCCGGCGGCGGGGCGGGGAAGAGGTCGCGATAGGTCGGGTTGAGCCTGCCGTCGGCGCCGGCTTCATAGGGTTTCAAGACGGTCAGCGATCCGTCGAAACGACCGACGGCGCCCGTGACCAGCGGCTTGCCGGCCGCCTCCGCCGCATCGGCGGCGGCATAGCGCGTGTCGAAATTATCCGAGCCGTCGACGACGAGATCGAAGCCGGACAATTGCCGCGAAGCGGTATCGGCAGCAAATCGCTCCTCGAAGCGGATGGTCCTGATATGGGGGTTGAGCCTGGCGATCGCATCGGCGGCGCTCCGGGTCTTCATCTCGCCGATCGTGCCGGTGTCGTGGATCACCTGGCGCTGCAGGTTGGACAGCGACACCCGGTCGTCGTCGGCAATGCCGAGCGTCCCGATGCCGGCAGCGGCCAGGTATTGCAGCACGGGCGCGCCGAGGCCGCCGGCGCCGATCACCAGGATACGGGCCGCCTTCAGCTTCTGCTGGCCTGCACCGCCAATCTCGGGCAGCAGGATGTGGCGCTGATAGCGCTCGATTTCGTCGGGGATCAAGGTTTCCATGTTGTCATTCTAGCTCTATTGCCGGTGGGGGTGACAATCAATTTTACGTCGCCGGCTTTTCTATCCTGCTTGAAATACTGCTGCCGCGCGTCCCTGCCATCTTGTTTTGCTGGTCGGTTTCAGGCCTCGAGCGGAATGTCGAATACCAGCATCCCGGTTTCGCCGAGCGGAAGTTGCGCCACGACCTTGCCCTCGGGATCAAGGATAGCTGTCGGCCCGTAGGATATCTGGCCGCTCCGTTCGCCTGTGATGTCGGCCGAGATCAGCCAGAGACCCGTTTCCCGGCATCGTTCACCCCTTATTGCATTGTGCAGATGCTTGTAGGCGTCCGCGTCTTTTCGGCTCAGCATGTTGTTTGCCGGGCATACGAGCAGATTTCCTCTGAGGTCGGCGACTTCCCTTGCGGCTTCCGCAAAATTGGTGTCGTAGCAAATGTTGATTCCGAACCGCAGGCCATCGACTTCGAAAACGCAAATGTCCTTTCCAGCTTCGAAGCATTGCTCGCGGCGCAGCAGATGATGTTTCCTGTAGCGGCCGACGAGGACGCCCCGATCGACGACCGCTGCCGTGTTGAACAATTTGCCGTTGTCGATTTCGATCATCCCGATGACGAGCATGGGGCCGTCCGAGGGCAAACGTCCGATGATCGCTGCAAACTCCGGAGACCCGAGATCGATGGCGCTTCGTCGCGCCGCCGTCTCGTCGGTCAGATAGCCCTGGAGGAAGCATTCTGGCAGACACAGCAGCGCCACGCCTCGACCCCTAGCGACGGCTGCGAGGCGCTCGATACAGCGCAGCGCGGCGTCGATATCCTCACGATATTCAACGGTCTGGGCCGCAGCGATTCGCACCGATCTCCCAGTGGCAGCTTCCATGGTTCGTTTCCCTAAGTCGAAAGGCCATCAGTCACGGTAAGGCAACGCAGGCGCCGTCAGTCGTGCACGGCGCCGTGGTCGACGGAGAGGCGCTGGGCGCGTTCGCCGAGGGCGGAGAACATGCTGCGGTCGGTGCCGGTCATGAAGGCCTGGCCGCCGAGGCCATCGATGAGGTCGAAGAGCGCTGCCCGCCTGTTTTCGTCGAGATGGGCCGCGATTTCGTCGAGCAGCAGCACCGGCGCGTAACCTGTGAGATTGCCGACCAGCCGGGCGTGGGCGAGCACCAGCCCGACCAGCAGCGCCTTCTGCTCGCCGGTCGAGCAACGCCCGGCGTCCATGTCCTTCTCCAGATGCCGGACCTTCAGATCGGCGCGATGAGGACCGTCCAGCGTCCGGCCGGCGGCAGCGTCGCGATAGCGGCCTTCGCGCAGCATGGCGGCATAGCGATCTTCAAGGTCGACGGCGGGTCCGGAAAGACCGCCATCGAGAAAGCCGGAGAGCGTCAGGGAGGCCGAGGGAAACGGCGTTTCCTCTCGGCTGGTTTCGATCAGGCCGGAGAGCAGCCCGAGCATTTCCTCGCGAGCAACAGCCATGGCGATGCCGAGGCTTGCCATCTGCTGTTCGATGCCGGAGAGCCAGGCGGGATCGAACCGGCCTTCGGACAGCAGTCTGTTTCGGCTGCGCATGGCGCGCTCGAAGTCGGTCGCCCTGCGGCCGTGGGCGGGGTCGAGGGACAGGACAAGCCGGTCGAGGAACCGTCGCCGATCCGAGGAGCCGCCTGTGAACAGGCCGTCCATCGCCGGCGTCAGCCAGGCAACGCGCAGATGGTCGGTCAATTCGTCGACGGTCCGGGCCGTCGTTCCATTGATGCGCAGCCGGCGTGCAGCCGTCTCGTCGGAGGTGTCGACGCCGGTGCCGATTTCGACCTCGCCATCCATGCCGTCGATTTCCGCAAAGACGGAAAAGCCGCCAGGCGAGCCGACGCGGGCGATATCGCCATAGGCCGCGCGCCGGAGGCCGCGGCCCGGCGACAGCAGCGAGACGGCCTCCATCAGGTTGGTCTTGCCGGCCCCGTTGTCGCCGGTCAGCACCACATGTCGGCCATCCAGATCCAGCGCCGCCGCCCCATAGTTGCGGAAGTCGGTCAGTTTCAGGCGCGAGAGGGAGACCTTGTTCGGCATCGGGATCCGGGATTCGTGTGTCGGGTGAGAGCTAGGCCGATCGGTGCGGAATGGCAAGGCGTTGCGGCCCGAGGGCCTTGCAGATCGATCTCAGATAGGGTACCCCCCTATGCTACAAATGAGGAGATCGCTTGCATGACCTTGGCGCATGAAGACCGGCACACATCGGGCGCTGCCCATGACCATCTGTTTCTCGGCGAAAATCATGCCCGCAACGAGCGCCGCACATGGCTGGTGATCGCCATCACGGCCTCGATGATGGTGATCGAGATCGTCGCCGGAAACATGTTCGGTTCCATGGCGCTGGTTGCGGATGGCTGGCACATGTCGACCCATGCGGCGGCGATGCTGATTGCTGCCCTGGCTTATCTCTATGCCCGCAAGCACGCCCACAATCGCCGCTTCTCCTTCGGCACCGGCAAACTCGGTGATCTCGCCGGCTTTGCCAGTGCGGTGGTTCTGGCGCTGATTGCGCTGTTGATAGGCTGGGAAAGCCTGCTGCGCCTTCGCTCGCCTGTGGCGATCAACTTTAATGAAGCAATCGCCGTGGCCGTGGTCGGTCTCGCCGTCAATCTCGTCTGCGCCTGGCTCCTGAAGGACGACCATGACCACAGCCACGGGCACGGTCATGGCCACGCCCATCATGACCATCACGGCGATCATCATGGGCACGGCGGCAAGGACCAGAACCTGCGCGCTGCCTATATCCATGTGCTGGCGGATGCGCTGACATCCGTGCTGGCAATCGCGGCGCTGGTTCTGGGCAGCATGTACGGCTGGCTCTGGCTGGACCCCGCCATCGGCATCGTCGGCAGCGTGGTCATCGCGCGCTGGTCGTGGGGGCTTGTCCGCGACACCGGCAGGGTCCTGCTCGACTATCTGCCCGAGGGGGAAGACCTGCCCGACGAAATCACCGCTATCATGGTGAGCGAAGGCGCGGAGATCGTCGATCTACACGTCTGGCAGCTCGGGCCCGGCCACCACGGCGCCATCGTCTCCATCATCTCCGACCGACCCCACACGCCCTCCTACTACCGGGGCAAGCTGGCAGCGATTCACGACCTGTCGCATGTGACGGTCGAGGTGGAAGCCCGAGCGGCTTGAGGATATACGGTTGACCGGAGGACGGTGCCGATGAGCCATACGATTCGCGAAAAGCAGAAACTGATCAACCGGGTACGCCGTATTCGCGGCCAGATGGAGGGCATCGAGCGGATGCTGGAGGCCGAGAAGGGGTGCGAGGAGGTCATGCAACTGATCGCTGGCGTGCGCGGCGCCATCAATGGCCTGATGGGCGAGGTGATCGAGGATCACATCCGCATGCACTTGGCGGCGCCGACACTGCCGCAGGAGGAGCGCGACGTGGGCGCTGCCGAATTGATCGACGTCGTGCGCGCCTATCTGAAATAGGGATCGCCCGGCTGCCCGAGGTGGCCTTCCAGGCTGCGTTTGCCGCGTGGCGGCGGGTTCTCCAGCTTACGGCGGCCGTCAGTGCGGCCGTTGTGGCGGCTGAGGTTGATCGTCGTTTGCGCGGTCCCTGTTGCGAGCGCTCGCCGCTTCCTCGAGCAGCTTGGCAAAATCGCCCAGCGGCACGCGGTCGGCGCGCAACATCAACCGGATCATCGGGTCTCGCAGCATTTCTGACATGGTCAGCTCGGTCGCGTGCATGGCTGTCTCCCTTGGTGCCACTGAAAAATAACCCGCCGTCATTACAGACCGTTGTCAGCTGGTTGACATTACGGTGGTGAAATCAAGGCAGCAGAGCCATCTTCATCGGAGCGCGGGGCGTCCGGGGGCGACAAGAAGATTAAGAGAGCCCAGGGACAGCTGGGCTCTCTTTCAGAGGCAGTCGAAATCGATCGAGGTTTAGAACTTGCGCTCGAAGCGCAGTGCGCCGCTCCACTGGCTGGTGTTGGCCGCGTCGAAGTGCATGTAGGTCACCTCAGGCATGATCAGCAGATCCTTGACCGGGTGGAGACCGAGATTGCTGGACACCTGCAGGATTTTGGAGTCCGTGTAGGCGACCATCGTGGTGTTGTTGATCTTGGGATTGAAGGTATAGGTGTAGCCCGTCCAGAAGGCCCAATCGCCCCAGCCGCAATCGGCGCCGTTGACCGGGCAGGCCGCAGCGTTCGTGTTGAGGAACGAGCCGGCATACCGGTTCAGCTTGTTGCCATCGGTATTCCAGCCAGCCATCAGGAAGGGCGCGAAGGCCCCGAATTTGGCATCGATACGGGCCTTGACGGCGCCTTCCTCGACGATCGAATCGTAACCGCCAACGACGCGGAACTGAAAATTCTCCGCCTTGTAGCCGCCACCGACAACAACGTTCGGCGCGTAATGATCGGCTTCAGCAGTCTTCCAGGCACCCCGGTAAGAGGAGCTGTCCGAGCCCGAGTTGCTGTCTTCAAGCGAAATCAGCGCAGTGAAGCCATTCCCCGGTGCATAGGTATAGGTGAGCTGATTGAGCTCCTTGGGGCCTTCGTAGATCACCTCGTCGTTTATCAGGCTGGTCGTATAGCCCATGTACATCGTGTACTGCGAATCGAGCTTGCCGATGAGGAAACCGGCGAGGCTGATATTTCCCCAGAGCAACTTGCTCGTGTTGGTCGCTTCGGTGGTTTCGAAGCGATAGACGGTATTCGTCTTCAACGGACCATATTCTGTGTCGGTGGCGGTATCGATGCCCAGCTCGGCGCGGTCGTGCCAGAGGATACCGGTACGGCTATCGGCATTCTTGGCATCGGCCGAGAAGCCCTCCGTGCGGACCTTGCCGCTGACCCTCAGACAGGTCTCGGTGCCCGGGATGTAGAAATAGCCGACACCGTAGGCGTCGCAGATGCGGACGTAGGAAAGAGGTTCCGGTTCAGCAGCGACGATGGCGTCCGCTGCATGAGCGCTGGACACGGTGGCCATTGCAACCGCACAGCCAAAAATAAGGTTTCTGATAGTCATGGATGCTCCGTTTCAAAGGCTCGACGGAAACTTGCAAGGGAAGCAATTCCGCGTTGCCAAACATTAGCGATACAGCCTTGTGCAGGGATGGTTAGGCTTGCGACATGACAGTTTTGTATACATCGCCGTCTGCGCGAGCATTCTGACACCACAGGCATAGCTGGTGTTGCCGAACTGCCGCAGCCGACCTGCCAGTCCATCGGCTCCGGAACCAGCGACAGAAAGCTGTTCACGGCCATCGCGTCGCAAATCAGACCGAGAGGTTCAGCGACTTTTCCTTGTCGATATAGGCGCGCTGCCGGTCGGTGATGTAGTCGCGCACGATCGGGGACGCATCGCGGGAGCGGGAGAGCTGCATGTGGAACACCAGCTGGCTGCCCGTGCGGAACATCATCTCGGCGCTGATCAGATAGAATTCCCACATCCGTGCGAAACGTTCGTCATAAAGATCCACCACCTTTTCGCGGTTGCTTTCGAAGCGCGCGGCCCAATGCTGCAGTGTCGTCGCGTAGTGGACCCGCAGAAATTCGAGATCCGTCACCCACAGGCCGTTTCGCTCCACGACTTCGAAGACCTCCGAAAGCGCCGGCGAATAGGCGCCCGGGAAGATGTACTTCCGCAGCCATGCGCTGGCCATGCCGGGCGGGCTCATATGGCCGATCGAATGCAGCACGGCGATCCCATCGTCCGGCATCAGTGCGTTCAGCTTGACGAAGAACTCGTCGTAGTGGTGGACGCCGACATGCTCGAACATGCCGACGGAGACGATGCGGTCGAAGGGCCCGGTGACATCGCGGTAATCGCGGAGTTCGAACTTAACCCGCTCGGCGAGACCGGCCTTGGCGGCCCGCTCGGTGGCAAGCGCCTGTTGCTCCTTCGACAGGGTAACGCCGAGAACCTGGATGTCCTCCAGCTTTGCCAGATAAAGCGCGAGGTCACCCCAGCCGCAGCCTATGTCCAGAACCTTCATGCCGGGCTTGAGGCAGAGCTTGCTCGCCAGCAGCCTCAGCTTGTTGCGCTGCGCCTGCTCCAGCGTCTCGCCCGGCTCGCGAAAATAGGCGCAGGAGTAGAGCATGTTGTCGTCGAGGAAGAGTTTGTAGAACTCGTTGCCGATGTCGTAGTGGTGGGCGACGTTCTGCTGCGCCTGGCCTTTCCGGTTCGATTGCTGGCGCTTGCGAAACCGCATCTTGACGGCGCGCAGGATCTTCTGGATCGGGTAGGAGCCCAGCGACAGGCGGTTGATCGAAAACAGAGTAAGGAAGTCGCGCAGTGTCGATCCTTCCTCGAAGCGCATGGACCCGTCCATGTATGCCTCGCCGGCGGCGAGCTCGGCGTTGAAAACGAGCGTTCGGTAAAGTTTCCTGTCGGTCAGCCGCATCGTCACATGAGGACCGTCGGTACCTGAAAAAACGTGGCGTTTGCCGCCTGCGTCGATGACGGTCAGGCGACCCTTGCGAATGAAAGCCTTCATCATATGCGAAAGCGGAAACATGCAGTTTCTCTCGTCA
>CAZZZI010000156.1:0-11072 GCA_964658415.1 uncultured Sphingomonas sp.
CGACAATGCCTCGGCGATCAATGCCGGTGCCGATGAAATCCGCACCGCTGCCGACGACCTGGCCCGCCGGACCGAGCAGCAGGCGGCTTCCGTCGAGGAAACGGCCGCCGCCCTCGAGCAGGTTGTCACGACCGTCCGCGACTCCGCCAAGCGCGCCGAAGATGTCGGCAATCTCGTCGAGCGTGCCCGCCTTGGCGCCGAGCGCTCCGGCGAGGTGGTCCGCAAGGCCGTCTCGGCCATGCACGAGATCGAGAAGTCGTCCGGCGAAATCAGCAACATCATCAGCGTCATCGACGACATCGCCTTCCAGACCAACCTGCTGGCCCTGAATGCCGGCGTCGAGGCCGCCCGTGCGGGCGAGGCGGGCAAGGGTTTTGCCGTCGTCGCCCAGGAAGTGCGCGAACTGGCCCAGCGCTCGGCCAAAGCCGCTAAGGAGATCAAGGCGCTGATCAACACATCGGGCACGCAGGTGAATGCCGGTGTGGCGCTGGTCGGCGAAACCGGCAAGGCGCTGGAGGCCATCGTCTCCGAAGTCCGCGAGATCAACCAGAACATCGTCGCCATCGTCACCTCGACCCGCGAACAGTCGACGGGCCTGCAGGAAATCAACCTTGCCGTCAACGCGATGGACCAGGGCACCCAGCAGAACGCCGCCATGGTCGAGGAACAGACGGCTGCCAGCCATGCGCTTGCCGGCGAAGCCAGCGCGCTCGACGA
The DNA here is from genome assembly GCA_964658415.1 of uncultured Sphingomonas sp. GTDB lineage: Bacteria > Pseudomonadota > Alphaproteobacteria > Rhizobiales > Rhizobiaceae > Rhizobium. The sequence goes on from CAZZZI010000156.1 coordinate 718, forward strand.
CCTCCTGCGCCAGTTCAAGCTCAGCAAGGGCCGGCCGGCCCAGGCTGCCAAGCCTGCCTCCCACGCCTCCAGGCCTGCAATGGCCGCCAAGCCCGCAACCGCAAGACCGGCTGCTGCCCCGGCCAAACTCTCGGCCGCCAGCGACCGGACGCGTGCCGTGGCCTCGCCGGCCCGAGCCCTCGGCCAGACCCTGGCCAAGGCCTTCGGCGGCGGCAATGCCTCGCCGGCCAGCGCCTCCGCCCAGGACCAGTGGGAAGAATTCTGAGACAGCCCGTCGGCTGCATGTGAAGGCAATGGAAAGGGCGGTGCAGCGGCACCGCCCTTTTTCAATTCGCTGCAGGCGGCGCGATCATGCCGCGCATCCGCGCCACGTCACGGCGTGGCGTTGCCTGATGGGCGCGCCGATAGTCGCGGCTGAATTGGGACGGGCTGTCGTAGCCCACCCGAAACCCCGCTTCCGCCGCCGTCAAGCCCTCGACCATCATCAGCCGCCGGGCTTCCTGGAGACGAATGAGCGTGCGGAACTGCAGCGGGCTCATATCCGTCGTTGTCCGGAAATGTTCGTAGAAGGAGGACGGGCTCATGCCGGCGATGGCGGCGAGGTCGCCGATCGCGAAGGGGGCGTGGAAGTTGCGGCAGACATAGTCGATGGCGCGGCCGATCTGGTTGAGGCGGCTTTCGCCATTGGCAATCTGGAACAGCATCGCGCCCTGCGGCCCGCGCAGAAGACGATAGAGCAGTTCCCGTTCGAGCAGCGGCGCCAGCGTCGGCGCGTCGTCGGGCTCATCGAGCAGCATCAGCATCCGCGCTGCGACATCGATGATCCCGGGGGTCGCGGCACTGATGCCGGCCGCCGCAAGATCGTCGCTACGGGGCGGCGGCGAGGGCATCATTTCGGCAATCAGGTTCCGGTCGAACTCGAGCTTGAAGCAGAGATAGGGCTTGTCGGCACGGGCCTCGATGACGGCGCCGATGACGGGAAGGTCGATCCCCACCACGAGGTAGTTGGCCGTGTCGTAGACGAGGCTCGTCGTCCCGACCGTCGCACGCTTCCTCCCTTGCGCGACAATGCAGCACGATGGCCGATAGAGCGTGTGCGGCGGCTCGGTTTCGGCCGAGGCGCGGATCAGCCCGATGCGCGGGATGATGGTGTCGTGGCTACCGTCTTCGGCGGCGTGCCGGGCGATCAATCCTGCCAGTTCATTGATATCGTGCATGGCCCACTCTCCGCCATCGACGACACCTTGCCAAGAGCTCGGATCGGTCTTCGGAGGATCGTGCAAGAATTTCGGAAAACCTGTCTACCTCAGTGCTGCCGTTGCCGGGCAGTTTGCGCCAGGGGAAGCGGCAAACGCTTCCCGCCGAGGAAAGGATATTGCAATGACAGGCATCAGGGACAAGGTCGTGCTGATCACGGGGGCAAGCAGCGGCATCGGCGCTGCGCTGGCCATCGAACTGGCGGCTGCGGGCGCACGCGTCGTCATCGGCGCAAGACGGAAGGACCGGCTCGACGCCCTCACGGCAGAGATCGAAGCCAGCGGCGGCACTGTCCGCTCCCAAACCGTCGATGTCACGAACCGCAGCAACGTGGAGGCTTTCGTGGCCATGGCGATGACGGAGTTCGGGCGTATCGACGTTCTCGTCAACAATGCGGGGGTCATGCCGCTGTCGCCGATGGCGTCGCTGAAGGTCGACGAATGGGACCGCATGATCGACGTCAATATCAAGGGCGTCCTGTACGGCATCGCGGCCGTGCTGCCGATCATGAACAGGCAGCAGAGCGGACAGATCGTCAACGTCTCGTCCATCGGCGGCCTCGCGGTGTCGCCCACAGCCGCCGTCTATTGCGCCACGAAATATGCCGTCCGGGCGATTTCAGACGGTCTGCGGCAGGAAAATACCCGGCTGCGCGTCACCTGCGTCTATCCCGGCGTGGTCGAGTCCGAACTCGCGGATACCATCACCGATCCTGCCACGGCCGAAGCCATGGTCGCCTATCGCAGCATTGCCCTGAAGCCGGAAGCGATCGCCCGCGCCATCCTCCATGTCATCGCCCAGCCCGAAGACGTCGACACCAGCGAGATCGTCGTGCGCCCTGCGGCTGCGGCGTGACCATGCCGAAGCGCCGGATGAAGACCGATCCGCCGGCAATCAAGGAGATCGAGACGATGTCGCATCCCTATGTCGGCCTGTGGATGACGGCCGATGGCTTCATCCGCCACCGGCTTCTCGCCGATGGCCGCTACGACGAAGCGCGTGGGAAGCGGGAAAGCGCCTATCGGGGGCGCTACGAAGTGAGCGGCGACCACATCGAATACTGCGACGATACAGGCTTCACCGCCGACGGGGATTTCACCGACGGCGTCCTCTACCATGCCGGCATGGTTCTTTACCGGGTCGGCGACGAGCGCGCCGTCCCCTGATGGCGGTGTCACCTGCCTAGCCTGCGACACCCGCGATGCTCGGGCGTCCGAGCGCCTGGAAGACGGTCTGTACGATGTTGGCCCTGTCGAGGCCGGCATAGCTGAGCATGGCCTCGGGTTTCGCCTGCTCCATCCAGATGTCCGGCATGACCAGCGAGCGGATCTTGAGACCGATGTCGAGCAGGCCGTCGGTGGCCAGAAACTGCAGCACATGCCCGGCAAAGCCGCCGACGGCGCCTTCCTCGATGAGGATCAGCACTTCGTGGTGGCGGGCCAGCTGGCGGATCAGGTCGTGGTCAAGCGGCTTTGCAAAGCGCGCATCGGCCACCGTCGTCGACAGGCCGGCGGCATCCAGATCCTCGGCGGCCAGCAGGGTGTCGGCCAGACGCGTGCCGAAGGATAGCAGGGCGACTTTCGATCCCTGCTTGACGATGCGGCCCTTGCCGATCTGAAGGATTTCGCCACGCTCCGGCATATCGATGCCGATGCCTTCGCCGCGCGGATAGCGGAACGAAATCGGGCCGTCATCATAGGCGGCAGCGGTGCGCACCATATGCTTCAACTCGGCCTCATCGGATGCCGCCATGACGACGAAACCGGGGAGGGTGGCCAGGAAGGTGGTGTCGAAGGAGCCGGCATGGGTCGGACCGTCGGCGCCAACGAAGCCGGCGCGATCGATCGGAAAGCGGACCGGCAGGCCCTGGATCGCCACATCGTGCACCACCTGGTCGTAGGCGCGTTGCAGGAAGGTCGAATACAGAGCCGCGAACGGCTTGAAGCCTTCGGTGGCGAGCCCTGCCGCAAAGGTCACCGCATGCTGCTCGGCGATGCCGACGTCGAAACAGCGCTTCGGAAAGATCTCGGCCAGCTTGTCGAGGCCGGTGCCATTCGGCATGGCAGCCGTAATGCCCACGATCTTGTCGTCGAGCCTGGCTTCCTGGACGAGAGCTTCGGCAAAGACGCTGGTGTAGCTCGGGGCGTTCGGCTTGACCTTGGCCTGGGCGCCGGTGATGACGTCGAACTTGTTGACGCCGTGATATTTGTCGGCGGCAGCCTCGGCCGGCGCGTAGCCCTTGCCCTTCTGCGTCACCACATGGATCAGCACGGGTCCTTGCGCATTGTCGCGCACGTTGCGCAGCACCGGCAGCAGGTGCTCGAAGGAATGGCCGTCGATCGGGCCGATGTGATAGAAGCCCATCTCCTCGAACATCGTGCCGCCCGTCACATAGCCGCGCGCGTGCTCGACGGCGCGGGTGATGGCGCGGTCGACGTTCTTGCCGAGATAGGCGGTGAGCTTCTTGCCGATTTCGCGCATGCCCATATAGGTTCGGCCCGAGGCCAGTCGCGCCAGATAGGCGCTCATGGCACCCGTTGGCGGGGCGATCGACATGTCGTTGTCGTTGAGGATGACGATCAGCCTTGCGTCTAGCGCGCCGGCATTGTTCAGCGCCTCGTAGGCCATGCCCGCCGACATGGCGCCATCGCCGATGATGGCGATCACCTTGCGCGCCGTCCCGTCGAGTTCGGAGGCCACGGCCATGCCGAGGCCTGCCGAAATGGATGTCGAGGAATGGGCCGCGCCGAAGGGGTCGTATTCGCTCTCCGCCCGGCGGGTGAAGCCGGAAAGCCCGCCCTCCTGGCGAAGCGTGCGGATACGGTTGCGCCGGCCGGTCAGGATCTTGTGGGGATAGCACTGGTGGCCGACGTCGAAGATCAGCCGATCGTGCGGCGTGTCGAAGACCTTGTGGATGGCAAGCGTCAGCTCGACGACGCCAAGGCCTGCGCCCAGATGTCCGCCGGTGCGCGAGACGGCGTCGATCATCTCGTCGCGCACTTCGCGCGCGAGCTGCGGCATGTCGCGATCTTCCAGCTTTCTGAGGTCGGCAGGAAAGTCGACCTGATCCAGCAGGGGCGTCTTGGGCAATGATGTCACAGGCTGGAGCCTCTTCTTATGTTCTTGGACGGGCGGCCCGCCTTTACCCCAAAATAGATCGTCACGAAAGAAGCCGTTTCAAGAGGCGATGGCAAGATGATCCCTATCAGCTCTCGGGCAGCGGGATGAACTCTTCCTCGTCGCCAGGCACGATGTCGAAGCGGCCCGTGCGCCACTCTTCCTTCGCCTGTTCGATGCGCTCCTTCGAGGACGACACGAAGTTCCACCAGATATAGCGTTTCGAACTGAGGGCCGCACCCCCGAAAAGCATGAGATGGCAGCCTTTTTCCGCCGCCACCAGTGTCATCGCGTCGCCCGGGCGAAACACCACCAGCTGATCCGCTTCGAAACGGTCGCCAGCCACCAGCAGCGCGCCGGCCAGAATGTAGACCGCGCGCTCCTCATGGTCGGCGCCGAAGGGGAAGGAGCGGCCGGCCTCAAGCTGGAGGTCGACATAGAGCGTGTCGGAGAACACCTTCACCGGCGATACCACGCCCTCGAAGTTGCCGATGATGACGCGACCGGTAGCGCCGTCGCTGTCGATGACTGGCATGGCGTTCATGTCGGTGTGGGAGAAGGATGGATCGATCTCCTCCTTGTCGTCGGGGAGCGCCAGCCAGGTCTGCACGCCGGAGATCGACAGCGGATGGCCGCGCAGCTTGTCAGGCGTGCGCTCGGAATGCACGATGCCGCGTCCTGCCGTCATCAGGTTGAGGTCGCCGGGCCGGACGATCTTTTCCGTGCCGAGGCTGTCGAGGTGGCGGATCTCACCGTCGAAGAGATAGGTGACGGTCGACAATCCGATATGGGGATGCGGCCGGACGTCCATCGCCTGGTCCGCCCGCAGCACCGCCGGTCCCATCCGGTCGAAGAAGATGAACGGTCCGACCATCCGCCGCCGGCTCGTGGGCAGCGCTCGCCTTACGGAAAAGCCGCCGATATCGGCCGTGCGCGGGATGATCAGCTGGGCAATCGCGTCGGATGCAAGGGCATCGCCGGGAAGAGGGTCTTTGCCGGGGAAGAAGGACATCGGGTCTCCAGTCTCTGACGGCAGCCTGCCCGCCGATCACGCCGGCTCCCGGCCAACCTGGCAGTGCCGCATAGCCCCATAGGCCTGAAACGTTCGACAGGTCTCAACTTCGTTTGCTTGGGGCTAAGCGTCATCGATGGCTGGCGAAGTTGCAGCTGAACCGTCCGCCCGGCGACCGATGATTACTGGCCGTCCAGCGGCTCGACGCCAACAGGCTTGCCTGCCCGGTCGAGACGAATTTTTTCGATACGGTTTTCGGCAGCCGAAAGCAGCGCTTCGCAATGCTTCTTCAAGGCTTCGCCGCGCTCGTAGATCTCGATCGATTCGTTCAGCGCCACGTCGCCGCGTTCCAGCCGCGCGACAATGCTTTCGAGTTCGGCCACGGCCTTTTCGAACGAATAGTCGGACACATCCGGCTTGGCACTCTCACTCATCGTCAACCCTTCATCATCCGCAGAATATGGAGGCCCGCCGATTCGGCCAGCCCTTCCAGATCATAGCCGCCTTCGAGCAGGCTGACGACCCGGTTCTTGGCGCTCTTGTCGGCCATTTCCAGCACGCGGCCGGTTGCCCAGTCGAAATCCTCGCCGGTGAGGTTGATCTGCGCCAGCGGATCGCGGTGATGGGCGTCGAAGCCGGCCGAGATGATGATCAGGTCCGGGCGGAAATCGTCCAGCGCCGGCAGGACGCGGGATTTGAAAGCCTCGCGAAAATGGTCGCTGCCGCTGTTGGGCGACAGCGGCGCATTGACGATGGTGCCTTTGCCGCCGGTTTCGGTCTTGGCGCCGGAGCCCGGATAGAGCGGCATCTGGTGCGTCGAGCAGAACAGCACCGATGGATCGTCCCAGAAGATATCCTGCGTGCCGTTGCCGTGGTGGACGTCCCAGTCGACGATGGCGACGCGCTCGGCGCCGTAGGTGCGCTGCGCATGGCGCGCGGCAATGGCGGCGTTGTTGAAGAAACAGAACCCCATCGCCTTGTTCTTCTCGGCATGGTGGCCGGGCGGGCGCGACGCCACGAAGACGTTGTCGGCAACGCCGGTGAACACGTCGTCGACTGCAGCCATGGCCCCGCCGACGCCGGTCAGCGCCGCCTGCAGGCTTTTCGGGCTGGCATAGGTGTCGGCCTCGAGCTGGTTGATCTGGGCTTCGCCATCCTCCGCATCGGGGATCGAGCGCATCACGAAGGCAAGATGCTCCTCGGGATGGGCGAGCAGGATGGCGTCTTCGTTGGCCTGCGGCGCATCGCGGCGCTCGAGGCGCGCAAAGTTCGGATGCTCCAGCGCGATGTTGATCGACCGCAGCCGGTCGGAACGCTCCGGATGGCCGTCGGGCGTGATGTGTTCCAGAAAGATCGGGTGTTCGTAAAGACGTGTGCTCATGCGGTCAGCCTATCGATGAAACATGTCATCTATCACGGCAGATGGGAACGATCACCACAATGTCAACAAATGCCCTTAACCAAGAGGAGGGGGAACCCGTTTACTTTCAGCCAAGCGGGTGCTTAAGTTTTTGTTAAGGACAGAACGTCCGTCAAGGTTGAGTGATGAGTAGAACACAGCGGGCAGATATTACCGAAATGCGCGTTCCACCGCGCGATGTCGACCGGTTCGGCCAGATGTTCATGGCATCCTACATTTCCGAGGCGGAAACCGCGCTCTCCAACTTCTGGCGCGAGCGGCCGGAAGTCCGCGACGAGCCGATATACATTCCGACCCGCGCCTCCTGCTCCCTGCATCGGGGGCTGCGCTACGACGAATTTGCCCGTTTCTCGGTGACCGTCAACAAGATCGGCGGCAAGTCGGTCGGCTTCATGGTGATGGTCGAGGCAGGCAACGAACTGGCGGCAGAAGTGGAAATCCAATGGCTGGCCGTGCGGGGCGAGGAGCACGAGCCGTCGCCGCTGCCGGAAGACACCCGCGACTGGCTCTACAAATATCTCGACTGATCAGTTGCGCTGCGGCAGCAGCGGATAGCCGGCCATGACCGCGCGGCCGACCATGGCTGCGACGACCGCCTTGACGAGATCGCCGGGCACGAAGACGAGCGAGCCGAAAAAGGCCTTGCTGAAGCCGATATTGGCGACAACGGCGAGATAGGCGATCCCGAACGCATAAAGCAAGATCACGCCGCCGGCGACGGAGGCGATGAAGAATCCGATGCCCTGGGCAAGGCCCGACTGGTCAGCCCTGACGAGCCGCTCCGAGAGAATGCCGGTGACAAGCGCTGCGAAGATCCAACCGAACAGGAAGCCAGCCGTCGGCCCGACGAAGACCGCAAGGCCACCGTGCCCACCCGACAGCACCGGCAGGCCGATGGCCACCAGCAGCAAGACGATCAGCACCGCGATCGCCCCACGCTTGCCCCCGAGCACGACGCCCGCCATCATCACGCCCAGCGACTGCGCGGTGATCGGCACCGGGATGACGCCGAGGGTAATGGGCGGCAGAAGGCCGAGTGCCACAATGATCGCTGCGAAAAGGGCGGAAAGAACGAGGTCGCGGGTGCTCATGCGGGGCTCCAGAAAACAGATGGTCCTGTTCAATGCCGCCGAATGCCGCGCGCGTCAATCGCCGAAGCGATGGCGTCGGCATCCCGCAGCGTCAGGATGATCAGCGGTACCAGCGTCGTATGAGCCCGGACGGTCAGGCCGCGCGCCTGGTGTGCCTCCCGGATCGCATGATAGCGACCGATGATCTCAGGCACGAAGCGGACCACGAGGCCGACGGCAAGACCGATATCGGCGGCCTTTATCAGTCCCGTCCTTTCCAGCGGCATTGCTGCCCAGGTAATCTCGTCGATGAAGTCGGCAATGGTCGTCGTGGCCGTCACGGTTGCCGCAAACAGCGTCAGCGTCACCAGCCTGAGCGCCGTGACGAGAGTCTGTTCCCAGGGGTTGAACAACAGGCTCAACAGGCTGATGAAGGCAATCGTCAGCAGCACCGGCGAAAAGCGCCGCAGCCCATCCCTCCACGCCATCCCGCAGGTGAAATAGAGACAGGCAGCGGCAAGCAGCGCCACGGCAAGCAGGCCGGGGTGACCGGTCGCAAACAGTGCGATGCCGAGTACAGCCATCATAAACAGCTTCAACCGGGGCGAAAGCCGGTGCATCCAGCTGTCCGCGTCGACATAGAGCGATTGCATCAACGGGCGATCTCCCGGTAGCGGGCGATGCTCTCGCCGGGCGCTCCATCGGCGACCAGCCGTCCCTGGTCGAACAGCAGGACCCGCTCGAAATCTTCGATCAGCGCCAGGTCGTGGCTGATGACGATGACGTTTTCGGTGAGGCCCCGCAGCATCCTCTCGACCCGTCCCCGGTTTCTGAGGTCGAGCTGGTTGGTTGGCTCGTCGAGGATGAGGATATCGGGGCCGGTGACCAGCACGGAGCAGAGCGCCGCCAGCTGCAGCTCGCCGCCGGAGAGCTCGTGTGCCCGCCGGTCTGCCAGATGCCGCGCCTCGAGCCGATCGAGGACGGCATCCACGGCAGCCGCGATCTCCGCTTTCCCGAGGCCCCGGTTTTTCAGCCCGAGCGCGATGTCGTCGCGCACGACAGGCAGGATGATCTGGTTTTGCGGCGACTGGAAAATGAAGCCGACCTTGCCGAGCACCGCCGTGGCATCGGCGACCGTATCCAGCCCACCGACGATCACCCGGCCTGTCGTCGGCTTGGCGAGCCCGTTGATCATCCGGGCAAAGCTGCTCTTGCCGGAGCCGTTGAGACCGATGATGCCGATGCGCCGCTCGGTCAGTGACAGGGTCAGGGGCTGTAGCGCCACCTGCGCGCCAAACTGCAGGCCTGCCTGCTCGAAGCGAATATCCAATGTCGGCCCTCGTGAAACAGAGACGCCGTCCTATAGCCGGTAAATGCACTGCGGCAAATATTGACGGCCGCGTTTGATATGCTGCCGATAAAGGGCCATCCTCAGCGTATGACGATTCTGATCGCAAATGCCGATGCCCGTCGCGTCTTTCTGGCCAAGCAGGGCTTGGCCGGTCCGCCGAACCGCGCCCTGAGCAAGGCCGGCCTGCTGCAGCTGATCACCGACATCGGCTTCGTCCAGGTCGACAGCATCGGCACCGTCGAGCGGGCCCATCACCAGATCCTGTTTTCGCGCAACCAGACCTATCGGCGCGAGCACCTGACCGAACTCCTCGAAAAGGACGGCGCGCTGTTCGAGCACTGGACGCACGATGCCTCGATCCTGCCGAGCGATTTCTTCGTCTACTGGAAGCACAAGTTCCGCCGCGACGAGCCTTCCATCCTCGAGCGCTGGCGCAAATGGCGGGGCGAGGGGTTCGAAGCCGCTTTCGAGGAGACCTTTGAGCGGGTTGCGAGCGGCGGCCCCATCATGGCCCGCGAGATCAAGGCGGACGGCCATGTGTCGGGTGGCTGGTGGAACTGGCATCCGAACAAGACGGCGCTGGAATATCACTGGCGCACCGGCAAGTTCGCCATCGCCGGCCGCCGCAATTTCCAGAAGATCTACGATCTCACCGAGCGCGTCATTCCGGCAGAGTTCCTGGCATCAGAGGTAGAGCACGAGGCCTTCGTCGACTGGGCCTGCCGCAGTGCCCTCCAGCGCCTCGGCTTTGCCACATCGGGCGAAATCGCCGCCTTCTGGAACCTCCTGTCGCCGCAGGAGGCCAAGGCCTGGGTCGATGCCAACCGAGATGAACTCTGCGAGGTGCTGGTCGAGCCGGCACTCGGCGGCAAGCCGCGCCCGTCCTTCGCCTTTGCTGGCTTCGAAGCGACCCTTGACGACCATCCCGAGCCGCCGGCGCGCCTGAGGGTGCTCAGCCCCTTCGACCCGGCGCTGCGCGACCGCGACCGCACCGAACGGCTGTTCGGCTTCTTCTACCGAATCGAGATCTTCGTGCCGGAAGCCAAGCGCGAATACGGCTACTATGTTTTTCCGTTGCTGGAAGGCGACCGTCTGATCGGCCGGATCGACATGAAGGCCGACCGCAAG
>CAZZZI010000157.1:0-11053 GCA_964658415.1 uncultured Sphingomonas sp.
CCTGTATTCCGGAGAATGAGCGTAGCGTGCGGCTTTTGCAGAAGGCCGGGTTCCAGCGGGAAGGTCATTTGCGCGGCTACCTGAAAATCAACGGCCAATGGCGTGATCACGTGATGTTTTCTCGCCTGGCCACAGACACGGACCCGCTCGGGAAGACCACAAGCTGATGATTGCCGACACCCCTTCCCCATTGCCTCTCCTCCGCCCGCTCCTGATTGCGCTGTTTGCCGCCCTTATGGCGATGATGGCCGTCTTTGCGACCAGCGCGCACGCGGCCGAACCGGTCAAGATCTCGCGCGACGACACGGCGCTCGACCTCACCAAAACCACGGAAATCTATGCCAACCAGGGCGAGGCCTTCCAGGTGTCGACCGCCGCCGGTGCCGACGGCATCAGGCGTCGCATCGAGGTCCGCTCGAGCTCGCCCGGCCACCAGGGCGACTGGGCCGTGTTCGCGCTGGCCAACGTTTCGGAAGAACAGCTGGAGCGCGTCATCGTCGCCCCGCATTTCCGCCTGGTGAATTCCAAGATGTTCTGGCCCGACCTCGGCTCGCAGCGCATCATCGCGATTACGCCCAGCGAAGGTTTCGCGCTCGACCGGCAGCCGAGCGACGAGGCCGATGTGTTCCGCATCACGCTCAATCCGGGTGCCGTCATCACCTTCGTGGCCGAGCTTTCCTCCCCCGAACTGCCGCAGATCTATCTCTGGGAGCCGAATGCCTACAAGGACACGGTCAACGCCTTCACGCTCTATCGCGGCATCGTGCTCGGCATTTCCGGCCTGCTGGCTGTCTTCCTCACCATCCTTTTCGTCGTCAAGGGCACCTCGATGCTGCCGGCCACCGCAGCGCTCGCCTGGGCGGTGCTCGGCTATATCTGCGTCGACTTCGGCTTTCTCGGCAAGCTGATCAGCATAACGTCGGGGGACCAACGAATATGGAGGGCCTGCGTCGAGGTGGCGCTGGCCTCCAGCCTGGTGATCTTCCTGTTCACCTATCTCAACCTCAACCGCTGGCATGCCCATCTTGGCTATGTGACGCTCGCCTGGATCCTCGGCTTGGCCCTGCTGTTCGGGGTCGCCATCTACGATCCGTCGATTGCCGCCGGCATCGCCCGCCTGTCGATGGCGCTGACGGCAACGGCAGGTATCCTGCTGATCGTCTATCTCGGCATCAACCGCTACGACCGGGCAATCCTGCTGGTGCCCGCCTGGACGCTGATCCTCGTCTGGCTGTTCGGCGCCTGGATGACGGTCACCGGCAAGCTCGACAACGACATCATCCAGCCTGCGCTCGGGGGCGGTCTCGTCCTCATCGTGCTTCTGATCGGCTTTACCGTCATGCAGCACGCCTTTGCCGGCGGCGCCTTCCAGCAAGGCCTGTTTTCCGACCTGGAGCGGCAGTCGCTGGCGCTTACCGGCTCCGGCGATACCGTCTGGGACTGGGACGTGGCGCGCGACCGTGTCGTCACCATTCCCGATATCTCGCAGAAGCTCGGCCTTTCACCCGGCAGCATGCACGGGGCTGCGCGCAACTGGCTGCCACGGCTGCATCCCGACGACCGCGACCGCTTCCGGGCGACGCTGGACGTGCTGCTCGAACATCGGCGTGGCCGGTTGAACCACGAGTTCCGCATCCGGGCCGAGGACGGTCACTTCCATTGGCTGGCCATCCGCGCCCGGCCGGTGCTGGGATCGAACGGCGAAATCATCCGCTGCGTCGGCACCGTCGTCGATGTCACCGAGCAGAAGAATTCCGTCGAGCGCCTGTTGCACGATGCCCTGCACGACAACCTGACCGGGCTGCCGAACCGCCAGCTGTTTCTCGACCGGCTTCAGGCCGTGCTCACCCTCGCCCCCGCTGGCGACCTCGTCCGGCCGACGGTCATGGTCATCGATATTGACCGCTACAAGATGGTCAACGATGCGCTGGGCGTGGCCGCCGGCGACAACATCCTGGTTGCCCTGACGCGCCGCCTGCGCCGCCTCCTGAAGCCGCAGGACACGCTGGCCCGGCTCTCCGGCGACCAGTTCGGCCTCATTCTCGTCTCCGAGCGCGACCCGACCAAGGTTGCCGATTTCGCCGATGCGGTGAGCAAGGCGATCATGGTGCCGCTGAACTTCGCCAATCGCGAGATCGTGCTGACGGCCTCGATCGGGCTCACCTCCTGGGTCGACCAGCAGGAGAGCGCTGCGGGGCTGCTCAGCGACGCGGAACTTGCCATGTATCGCTCCAAGCGCGCCGGCGGCAACAAGGTCGAGCCGTTCCTGCCCGCCTTCCGCAATTTCGGCACCGACCGCCTGCAGCTGGAATCGGACCTTCGCCGCGCCGTCGAGCGCAGGGAGCTCTCCATGGTCTACCAGCCGATCGTCCGGCTGGAAGATGCGGAAATTGCCGGCTTCGAGGCGCTGATGCGCTGGGAGCATCCCAAGCGCGGCAATATTTCCCCGACGGAATTCATTCCGATTGCCGAGGCCACCGATCTTATCGGCCCGCTCGGCATGTTCGCCATGGAACAGGCAACCAACGACCTCATGTCATGGACACGCCAGACCGGCGACCTGCCGCTCTTCGTGTCGGTCAACTTGTCCAGCGCCCAGTTGCTCAACAACGAACTCTACGACGACGTTCGGGCGCTGCTTGCCAAGACCCACTGCGATCCGGCCCGCATCAAGCTCGAGCTGACCGAAACCATGGTGATGGAAAATCCGGAGCAGGCCCGTCTGGTTCTGGCAAAGCTGCGCGAAGCGGGCCTCGGCCTGGCGCTCGACGATTTCGGTACCGGCTACTCGTCCCTCTCCTACCTGACGCGCTTCCCCTTCGACACGGTCAAGCTCGACAAGGGCCTGGTGCGCGACGAAAGCGACAAGAAATCGGTGCTGCTGCGCTCGGTGATCTCGATGGCCCGCGAACTCGGCATGAACGTCATCGCCGAAGGCATCGAGACGGAGGACGACGCCCTGGAGCTGGCCAAGATGGGTTGCGCCTATGGCCAGAGCTTCCTTTTCGGACCGCCGATGGGAGGCGAATCCGTTCTACGGCTCCTGAAGGAGCGTTTCCCCCTCACCAAACGCGCGTGAGGCGAAGCGGCAAGCCCTCGCTCAGGCCGCCCGCGCCGCCTGTTGCGCACCGGCATCGCGGATGAGCCGCAGCATGTAATCCAGCTTCTTCACCACGGGTGGCGACAGCACGAAGGGATAGGAATCCGGCTGGCCCATGCTCCGCTGGATGCTGTTGACCGCAACGCTGAGCGGCACCCAGGCAGACACCAGCTGCTCGGCATCGCGGGCCCGGTAAGGGTTGAAATCCACTTCCGACGCCATTTCCTCATGACCGCGCGGATCGACCGCGATGCCGAAGGCGCGCGCGGTCTCGAGCGTGTCGACGATGTGCAGGTAATGGGCGAAGCATTCGGCGAAATCTTCCCAGGGGTGGGAGCTCGCATAGGCGCTGATGAAGCTTGCCTGCCAGTCCGGGCGGGCGCCGTTCTGGTAGTGGCGCTGCAGCGCTTCCCCGTAGTCCTCGCGCTCGTCGCCGAACACCTCGCGGAAGCCATCGAAATTGCTGACGTCGCGAACCAGCTTGTTCCAGATGAAATGTCCGGTCTCATGGCGAAAATGACCAAGCAAGGTGCGATAGGGCTCGTGCATCGACATGCGCGCCATTTCGCGCGTCACGTCGTCGGCCTCGGCAGCGCGAATGGCGATGAGCCCGTCGTCATGGCCGGTCATGGCCGGAACGACGAAACCGGCGCTGTTGACCTTGTCCTCCAGAAAATCGAATACCAGCCCGCCCTGCGGGTCCTGGCTGCGATCGGGGTGGGGAAGATCGAGCCGCAGCAGCGAATAGAACAGGTGGCGCTGCGCCTGGCCGATACGGCGCCAGCGGTCGACGCCCTCTGGTGACCCTGTGTTCGGGACCAGCCGGTTGTGGCGACAGGCCGCGCAAAAGCCTTGGGGATCGTCGGCATCGACCAGCCAGTTGCAGAGGTCAAGGGCGGCATTGGAGCAGAAGCGCACCGAATGGGAGGGCTTGGAGACGATACGCCAGTTGGGCTCCTCGTCGGGCTCCAGCGCGAACATCGTCAGGCTGTCCGGCACGAACCCCAGCCGATGTCCGCAGCGAACGCATTGGCGATTGTCGAAATGAACGGACTGTCCGCAGGAATCGCAGTCAAACATTCGCATACGGCTTATTCCTCGACGATGGTCTTAATGCAACAAAACCCGCCGCGCACGGGCGCGGCAGGCTGGTAGGGATGGCTGTAATCGCTCAGATGCGATCGACGGCGTCCTTGAGTTTGTCCTTGGCCTTGCCTTCGGTGATCTGGGCGTTGCCTTCGGCTTCCTGGATCTTGCCCTTGGCGCGCATCTCGTTGTCGCCCGTGGCCTTGCCGACGGCGTCCTTGGCCTTGCCGGTCAGTTCGTTGGCCTTACCGGAAATCTTGTCGCTGGTGCTACCCATGTCTTTCACTCCCTGGTTGGCGACGTACGGGTGCGTGCGTCGTACCGGGAAAACGTCAGCTGGCCGGTTTCGTTCCCGGCCCATCGGCCGATTGTCAGGGCTCGATTTCAGGCGTGGCCGGCCTCGCTCGACAACATCGCCGGCGTGACGCCAAGCAGCGCCAGTGCCCTCTCATACTTGTCGTCGAGGCTGCGATCGAAGATCAGCTCGCCGCTCGGCGGGCAGTTCAGCCAGCCGTTGTTGCTCACTTCGGCCTCCAGCTGCCCTGCCCCCCAGCCGGCATAGCCGAGCAGCATCGTGGCGCGGCGCGGGCCGCCGCCGTTGCAGATCGCCCGGACGATGTCGAGCGTCGCCGTGAGGCTGATATCCTCGCTGACGGGAATGCTGCTCTCGCTCTTGTAGTCATCGGAATGGAGCACGAAACCGCGGCCGCTTTCGACGGGGCCACCGGTCTGGATCGGAAAACTGCGGGCATGATCCGCCAGCATGATCGCATCCTCGGTCTTGATCATTTCAAGATGCAGAAGAACGTCGGTAAAACTCAGGTTCTGCGGTCGGTTGATGATGAACCCCATGGCTCCCGCATCCGAATGCGCGCAGATATAGACGACGCTCCGGGCGAAGTTACTGTCGGCCATTCCCGGCATTGCGATCAGAAACTGGCCATCCAGAAAGCCGCGTTCGCCTTTGTACTTCAGCGTCGATAGTGACATTCTGTCTCCTCAATCGTCTTGACTACGCCCTCCCCCTGCAAAGATGGGGTAATGTCACGGATCAATCAACTGGAAATGATCGATTGCTAAAAATGCCATGATGCTTCCGCTGTCGCCTTCGTCTAACCCTGTCTCCATGAAACCTTGTCGTGCCATTTCCATAATGCCTGTGCGGGCCCTCGCCGGCCTGGCGGCGGCTCTCGTCCTTGCTTCAACAGTCCTTGCGTCGACGGCGGAGGCTGCAAGCAGCGCCTGGGCCAGCAGCGAAGGTGCCCGGATGCGGCTGGTGGCGCTGCCCGCCGATGCCTCCGGCCATGTGAAGGCCGTGCTGCAGATAGAACCCAATCCAGGCTGGATCACCTATTGGCGCGAGCCCGGCGAAAGCGGCATCCCGCCGCAGCTGACACTCTCCCCGGACAGCAAGGCGACGATCGCGAAAATCGGCTACCCGGTTCCCAGGACGATCACGCTCGGGAACATCCACGAGGTCGGCTATGATGCGCCCATCGGCCTGCCTCTGGATATCGTGGCGAACGGCCAGGCCAAGCTCGACATCACGGCCTTCATCGGCGTCTGCAAGGATATCTGCATTCCGTTCCAGGCAACCATGAGCGTCGACGTGCCGCCGGCGGGGACTTCCGACGCCTCCGACGCTGCCATCGTCGCTGCCGCGACTGCGGCGCTTCCGCAGCCGCCTTCCGACGATTTCAACGTTCGCAGCCACAGCCTATCGGCCGACGGCAAGGCGTTGTCGCTGCATCTTTCGCTGCCCGAGCAGGGCGATGCCATTCCCGGCATCTACGTGACCGGCCCCAGCGGCTTCGTGTTCGCCAAGCAGACCAGCGCCGTGCGCAACGGTCGCGATGTCGATGTCACGATTGCCATCGGCAAATTGCCGAAGACCTATGTCGTCCATGGCAAGAGTTGGGGCATACTGGCCGTGGATGGCAACCGTGCGATGGA
The DNA here is from genome assembly GCA_964658415.1 of uncultured Sphingomonas sp. Taxonomy (GTDB): domain Bacteria; phylum Pseudomonadota; class Alphaproteobacteria; order Rhizobiales; family Rhizobiaceae; genus Rhizobium. The sequence goes on from CAZZZI010000157.1 coordinate 6,140, forward strand.
AACAACGGTTGTCATGGAGTAGAGCGATCATAGATACCGTCAGCGCGCTGACCCCACCGCGACACGTTCAACCAGGAGATACCCATGACCATTGCCATCGGCGACAAGATCCCCGCAGCCACCTTCAAGGAAAAGACCGCTGAGGGCCCGACAGAGATTTCGACGGACAAGCTGTTTGCCGGCAAGCGCGTCGTGCTGTTTGCCGTTCCGGGCGCCTTCACCCCCACCTGCTCGCTGAACCATCTGCCGGGCTATCTCGAAAACCGCGACGCCATCCTCGCCAAGGGCGTCGACGACATCGCCGTCGTCGCCGTCAACGACTGGCACGTGATGGGTGCCTGGGCGCAGCAATCGGGCGGCATGGGCAAGATCCATTTCCTCGCCGACTGGGATGCCGCCTTCACCAAGGCGCTTGGCCTCGACGCCGACCTCTCCGGCGGCGGCCTCGGCGTGCGCTCCAAGCGCTATTCGATGCTGGTGGAAGACGGTGTCGTCAAGACCGTCAACGTCGAGGAAAACCCGGGCGAGGCTACGGTTTCGGCCGCAGCAACGATGATCGGCCAGCTCTAATTCCACGGAGTCCGGGGGACCTGCGTCTCCCTGACTCCACTCAGATATAGGCGACGGGGAAATCAATAGCCCTTGGACTTCAGGTCCGCCGTTGTCGCGTCCAAGGCATCGTCCATTTCAGATTGCGAAATATCGCCGCCATTGCCGATGGATCGCTCAAGCCGTTGCCTGACGAGCGACAATGCCGCATCGCGGGCCTCAACGAGACGCAGGCCTTCCTCTACGATTTCACTGGCCGAGCCGTAGAGACCGTCCTCGACGCTCTTCTCCACAAATTTTTCTAAGCGTTCGTCAATGGAAATTTTCATAGACGACCTCTTGGCCCCCGCAGATGATAGTGCGACGGCCTGGTCTTCGCAACGCGAGGCTTGCGACGGTACTGGGGAGCGGGAGGCGGGGGCGTCAGATATTCAGATCGAACACCAGCAGTCCAGCCAGCCCACCATCCGTCGAGGAGACGATGCGCTCGCCGACGGCCACGTGTTCCGGGTGAGTGAGGTAGGCGTCGCGGGCCTCTGCGCTTTCGAAGGTCACCGCGAAGCCGTCGACGAAGCCGCCATGCAGGCCTTCCGGCGAGACGTTCGGGCCGAATTTGACGTCCAAAATGCCCGGGATCACCTGCTTCAATGCCACGACCGCCTCGAAGATGGATTGCTTTTCCGGTGCCGTGATGGCCGCCTTGAAACGCAGGAAGACGCAATGCAGGATCATGTTGAAACCTCCCGGGTGACCGCCGCACCATAGTGGGAAAATGGCGATCGGCAATATGGTTGTTGTGAAGATGCCGTGGCGAGCTCTGTTGTGCGGTGGCTTCGTATGGACAGATGTTGGCCGCAGGGCTGGCCTCAGCGCTTCTTGAACGGCTCCATGCCCTTGCGGGCGAGTTCGTCGGCGCGTTCGTTCTCGGGGTGGCCGGCGTGGCCCTTGACCCAGTGCAGGGTGACCTTGTGGCGGCTATGGGCGGCGTCGAGCGCCTGCCAGAGCTCGGCGTTCTTCACCGGCTTCTTGTCGGCGGTCTTCCAGCCGTTCTTCTTCCAGCCGTGAATCCATTTCGAAATGCCGTCCATGACGTATTTCGAGTCCGTGTAGAGATCGACCTCGCAGGCATCCTTGAGCGCACCGAGCGAGGAGATCGCCGCCATCAGTTCCATGCGGTTGTTGGTTGTCTCGGCCTCGCCGCCGCAGAGGTCCTTCTCGACATCGCCATAGCGCATGACGGCGCCCCAGCCGCCCGGGCCGGGGTTACCGGAACAGGCACCATCGGTGAAGATATCGACATGTTTCATGCTTTAGCCAACCCATATTCGGCGCCCGTGGCAACCTGACGATGAAAGCGCAGCTTGCGCAGATATTCGAGCGGATCCTTCTTGGTGACCATGGCACCTTCAGGCGTCATCAGCCAGTCGTAGAGCCGCGTCAGGAAGAAGCGCAGCGCCGAGCCACGGGCCAGGGTCGGCAGCGCGGCAATCTCCGCCTCGCTCAGCGGCCGCACACTCTGGTAGCCACCCAGCATCGCGGTGCCCTTGGTGACGTTGTAGGCGCCGTCCTTCTCGAAGCACCAGGCATTCAGGCAGATCGACACATCGTAGGCCAGCATGTCGTTGCAGGCGAAATAGAAGTCGATGAGGCCGGAGAGCGCGTCGCCGAGGAAGAAGACGTTGTCGGGAAACAGGTCGGCGTGGATGACGCCCGTGGGCAGGTCCGTCGGCCAGTGGGCACGCAAGAAGGCGAGTTCGGCGCGGATCTCGTCCTGCAGGCCGGGCTCAACCTCGTCGGCTCGGGCTTCGGACTTGTCCCAGAGCGGCTGCCAGCCGGCGCAGGAGAGCGCGTTCGGCCGCTCGATCGCAAAGCCTTCGCCGGCGACGTGCATCTTTGCCAGCGCAACGCCCACTTCGCGGCAGTGCCTGGCCTCGGGCTTGCGCAGCCACATGCCCTCGAGGAAGGAGATCAGGGCGGCCGGGCGGCCGGAGAGTTCGCCGAGCAGCGCGCCGTCGTTGCGGGGCAGCGGCAGCGGACAGGACAGGTCGCGCGAGGCCAGATGATGCATCAGGCCGAGGAAGAACGGCAGGTCGTTCTTCTCGACGCGCTTTTCGTAGAGCGTCAGGATCAGCGGGTCGCGGGTGGTGTGCAGCAGGAAATTGGAATTCTCGACGCCCTCGGCAATCCCCTTGTAGGATGTCAGTTCGCCGCAACCGTATTGGGTCAAAAAGGCCTTCAGATCGTCTTCGGTAATATCGGTGTAAACGGCCACGGATGCTTCCTGCGTTGGCGTCGATAATCTTGTTCTATTCGCCGTTGACGAAAGCCATGTCGGCCGATGTCAATTCGACATCCCGCAGCTCGCGATTGACCAGGAAGTTCTCGGTTTCCTTCACCGTTTCGGCCAGTTCGACCTCTGCCTCGTAGCGCATCCGAAAAGCCTCGATGATCTCGTTGACGATGACCTCCGGTGCAGAGGCGCCGGCGGAGAGGCCCACCGTAGCGATGTCGCCGATATTGTCCCAGTCGATTTCCGACGCGCGCTGGACAAGGACGGATTGTTTCGCACCGGCCCGCAGCGCCACTTCGACTAGGCGCTTGGAATTGGACGAGTTGGGAGCACCGACGATGATGAAGAGGTCGCAGCCGGGCGCCGCCTGCTTCACCACTTCCTGGCGGTTGGTGGTGGCATAGCAGATCGAATCGGCTGACGGCGCCGTCAGGTTCGGAAAGCGCTCCTGCAGACGCGCGATGACGCCGGCGGTATCGTCGACCGACAGCGTCGTCTGCGTGACATAGCCGAGATTGTCGGGATCGACGGGGACGTAGGCGTCGACGTCGTCGATGGTTTCCACCAGCGACACGGTGCCTTCGGGCAGCTGGCCCATCGTGCCGATCACCTCGGGGTGGCCGGCATGGCCGATGAGCACGACGTGGCGGCCGAGCCTGTTGTGGCGCATCGCCTGCTTGTGGACCTTGGAAACCAGCGGGCAGGTCGCGTCGAGATAGAAGAGATTGCGGCTGTCGGCATCGGCCGGCACGGATTTCGGCACGCCATGGGCCGAGAAGACGACCGGCTGCTTGCGGTGCTCCGGCGGGATTTCGCCGAGCTCCTCGACGAAGATCGCGCCCTTGGCCTCGAGCCCCTCGACGACGTAGCGGTTGTGGACGATTTCATGGCGGACATAGACCGGCGCGCCGTAGGCCTTGAGGGCCAGCACGACGATCTGGATCGCCCGATCCACGCCGGCGCAGAAGCCGCGCGGGCCGCAGAGCCGGATGGTCAGGGCAGGTTTCGAAACCGCGATGTTCATGTCTTTTCCAAAAGTCCGGGTCATGAGGGGCAGACTACAGATAGGTGCGCCCTGCCCGCCCATCTAGCCTAAACCGTCAGTGAATTGAAGCAATTCTATTGCCTTCGCACAGGCACGGGCGAAATCCCGCTATTGCGACGGGGCGTCCGGATGGCGTTTGCGGAACCAGCTGATGGCGACGATGGCGACCAATGCTGCCGCCAGGCCGTACCAGGTGACGGCATATTGCAGGTGGTCGTTCGGCAGTTCGACGATCGTGACGCCGCCGACCGGCAGGCCACCGGGATTGGGCGTTGCGTCGGCATCGACGAAGAAGGGAAGGATTTTTGCCGGATCGAGCCCGTCGCTCGCCGCCATCGCGTCGAGGTCCTTCCAGTAGAAGATATTCTTGGCAAGATCGTTGTCGGGCAGCAGCGACGAAGGCTTGGAGGGCAGCTTTGCGCGGGCAAGGCCTGCCACCGACTGTTCGCCGACGAGTTCGCCCTTCTCGCGCGTCTTCGGCTCCTTCTGGTCGTAGGGGACGAAGCCTCGGTTGACGAACAGGGTGCGGCCGTCGGCGAGAAGCAGGGGCGTGTAGATGTAGAAGCCCGACATGCCGTTGTAGGTCGCGAAGAAGTGCCGCTCCTTGTCGTTGAGATAGCGACCGGACACCGTCATGCGGCGATATTCGATGTCGCCGCCGCCGGCCGCCATCGCCTCGATTTCGGAGAGTGGGACGGGTGCTGCGGCCTGCCGTGCGGCGATATCGGCGATCAGGCCTTCCTTCCAATGCAGGCGCTGGACCTGCCAGGTGCCGAGCACCAGCAGGATCGCCAGCACCGCCAGCAGCAGGGCAGCTTTCGCCACCTGCCAGACGATCGACGCCGGCGGCTTTTCGGTTGCGATATCACTCACGCTCGATGCGACCCTCACTGGCGTTGTTGCGGTACTGCAGGGCGACAAAGATGCCCTTGCTCCAGCGCAGGGCCAGCAGCGACAGGAGGATGGTCAGGGGGCCGAACAGGACTGCATGCACCCAGATCGGCGGGCCGTAGTTGACCTGCAGCCAGAG
>CAZZZI010000158.1:0-11018 GCA_964658415.1 uncultured Sphingomonas sp.
GGCGCCGGTTACATGATCAAGGACGAGGGATGAGCCGCTTTCGCGTCCTCTTCAAGTCCACCGCCGTCCGCCTGTCTGCCCTCTACATCCTGCTTTTCGCGCTCTGCGCCGCCACCCTGGTGTTCTACGTCACATCGATGTCGGAGCGCCTGATGACGGGGCAGATCCGCGATGCGGTCAGCCAGGAGGTCAATCAGGTCAAGCACGCCTATGAGGGCGGCGGCCTGAACCTCCTGCTGCGTACGATGGAGCGCCGCGCGCGCCAGCCGGGTGCCAACCTCTATGTCATCGCCAGCCCGACCGGCGTGATCCTTGCCGGCAACGTCGCCTCGGTGCAACCGGGCACCTTCGACGATCAGGGCTGGACGGAAGTGCCCTTCACCTATGAGCGCTACGCCGATACCGGTGCCGAGCGCCACCATCTGGCCATCGCCAATATCTTCACCCTCGACAACGGCCTGCGCATCCTGATCGGCCGCGATCTCGGCGAGCCCGAGCGCTTTCGCCTGCTGGTTCGCCAGGCGCTGATGCTGGCGCTGGCCATCATGGGGGTCGGTGCCCTCGTCATCTGGTTCGGCATCGGTCGTAACGCGCTCCGGCGCATCGACCGGATGACCGATGCCAGCCGCAAGATCATGGCCGGTGACCTCTCGCAACGGCTGCCCGTCGGCGGCTCCGGCGACGAATTCGACCGCATGTCGGATTCGCTGAACACCATGCTGGAGCGCATCGAGAAGTTGAACGAGGGCCTGCGACAGGTCTCCGACAATATCGCCCACGACCTGAAGACGCCGCTCACCCGCCTGCGCAACAAGGCCGTCGATGCCCTGGATATCGACAACGAAGAGCGCCGCCGCGGCGCGCTGGAAGGCATCATTGCCGAATCCGACCAACTGATCCGCACCTTCAACGCCCTCCTGATGATCTCCCGCGTCGAGGCCGGTGCAGTGGCGGCGGAGATGACCACCGTCGACCTCTCCGCCATCGTTGCCGACACGGCGGAACTCTATGAGCCGGTTGCCGAGGATGCCGGGCTCGTTCTGACGGCTGACATCGAGCCCGGATTGGAAATCCAGGGAAACCGCGAACTGATCGGCCAGGCTCTCTTCAATCTCATCGACAACGCCATCAAATACGCCCCAGGCGGCACCGGCCGGCCGGATGTGATCCTCAAGCTCGGCCGCACGGCGGAAGGGGTCACCCTCTGCGTCGCCGACCACGGTGCCGGCGTGCCGGAGGAGAAGCGCGAAGACGTGGTGAAACGCTTCTTCCGGCTCGACGAAAGCCGCTCCAAACCGGGCACGGGGCTCGGTCTCTCGCTGGTCGAGGCCGTCATGGAATTGCACGGCGGCCGGCTGCAGCTGTCCGACACCGATCCAGAAAACCGCGACGCCCGTGGCCTGACCGCGACGATGGTCTTCCCGACCGCCGGCAAGGCCTGAAGCGCTCGCGGAGTTATCTCTCCCTTGACGCCGGACGGCCGGTCGTCATGAACCGGTCACTGGAATCGACTACCGGTTCCCCCGCTTTCCCTGCAGGACCTCGCCATGGCTTCCGTCGTTTCCGTTGCCCGTCACCAAGCGCATGATTTCTCGAAGACGCTCGTCGACTTCATCGATATCGCCGAGAATTCGGGCGTCGTCGACGATGCGCATGCCGGCATAAAGGTGCAGCATCGCTCGAGGGTGGCCGTCGATCCGGACCAGCCCAATCTGCGACAGGTGCACCTGATCCAGCGCGAACTGTTCGACGAGTTGGCGGGTAAGGGCTTCGTGCTCAAGGGCGGCGATCTCGGCGAGAACATCCTGACCGAGGGCATCGCACTTCTGGATCTCGCCACCGACACGATCCTGAAGATCGGCCCCGACGTGCGGCTGCAGGTCACCGGCCTGCGCAACCCTTGCGCCCAGATCGAAAATTTCCGCACCGGGTTGCTGAAGGAAGTCGTTTCCAAGCGAAGCGACGGTCATCTCGTCCGCAAGGCCGGCGTGATGACGATCGTTCTCGCCGGTGGCCGCGTACAGCCCGGCGACGCAATCGAGGCCATTCTGCCGCCCTTGCCGCATCGCCCGCTGGAGCGGGTTTGAATGGTCCGGCAGCGGGCCTCGGTCGTCTTGCGTGCCGCCCGCCGCATCGAAACCCTTGGCCTTGGCAGCAGTTCGGCCTAGATTGCCGGGCGATCGGCGTCGCCGCCCTCGGGCGCGGCTCCTGACCACGACCGCTTGAAACAGGCCGGAGTGCTGCGTGACCCCACCACACGATCGATTGAATGCCGTCGCCCCTGGCCTGTTGCGACCGTTAAGCCAGTCAGAAGCCAAATCCGCCCTTGCGGGCCTCAAGACCCTCGGTAAGACTGAGCCTCTGATCGCTGCCTTGCTCGACGGCGATACGCCGCTGCGGGACTTCATCCTCTCGATCTTCACCCTCTCTCCCTATCTTCGCGACACCGCCGAACTCGATCCGCCGCTGCTCGCGGCTGCCATTGACGCTCCATTGCTTCCGCAGATCGAAGGGCTGGTCGCCGCCGCGCGGGATGCGTGGCGGTCGGTCGAGGGCGTCGCTCCGTCCGAGACCGAACTGATGGCGCGGCTGCGCCGGATCAAGCGCAAGGCGGCCTTTCTCATCGCGCTGGCCGATCTCGGCCGACTGTTCGATGCAAAGACATCGGCACGCCTGTTGAGCGGGCTTGCCGAAGCATCCATTTCCGCAGCCATCGACTTCCTGCTGCTGTCCGCCCATGAAGCGGGCAAGGTGACACTGAAGAACGTTGCTGCGCCCGCCGATGGCTCGGGCCTGATCGTCCTCGGCATGGGCAAGCTGGGAGCGGAGGAGCTCAACTATTCCTCCGATATCGATCTGGTGATCTTCTTCGACGAGATGGCGGGGATCGTTGCCGATCCCGACGACGCCATCGAGATCTTTCCGCGCCTGATGCGGCGGCTGGTGCGCATCCTGCAGGAGCGCACGGCCGATGGCTACGTGTTCCGCACCGACCTTCGCCTCAGACCCGATCCGGGTGCCACCGCATTGGCGATGCCGGTCGATGCGGCGATGATCTATTACGAGGGCAGAGGCCAGAACTGGGAGCGCGCTGCCTTCATCAAGGCCCGTCCGGTCGCGGGCGATCGCAAGGCCGGTGCCGCCTTCATCCGCGATCTCGTGCCCTTCGTCTTCCGCAAATATCTCGATTTCGCCGCCATCTCCGATATCCATTCGATCAAGCGGCAGATCCACGTCCACAAGGGTCACGGCAAGATCGCGGTGAAGGGCCATAACGTCAAGCTCGGCCGCGGCGGCATCCGGGAGATTGAATTTTTCGCGCAGACCCAGCAGCTGATTGCCGGCGGGCGCATGCCGGCGCTGCGCGGCCGGGCAACGGAGGCGACGCTTGCCGACCTCACCCGGGCCGGCTGGATCGACGCCGAAACGCGCGACGAGTTGACCGAGGGCTACTGGTTCCTGCGCGATGTCGAGCATCGCATCCAGATGGTGCGCGACGAGCAGACCCACCTGCTGCCGGAGACGGACGCAGAACTGAAGCGGATCGCCCTGATGATGGGTTTTCCGGATGTGCCGAGTTTTTCGGACAGGCTCGTCGACGTGCTGAAAACCGTCGAGAAGCGCTATGCGCAGCTGTTCGAATACGAGAAGGGCCTGTCCGGAGAGGCCGGCAATCTCGTCTTCACCGGTCAGGCGGACGACCCGGAGACCTTGCAGACGCTGCAGCGTCTCGGCTTCGAGCGCCCCGCCGACATCTCCCGCATCATCCGGACCTGGCACTACGGCCGCTATCGCGCCACCCAGTCGGTCGAGGCGCGCGAGCGCCTGACGGAGCTGACGCCGCATCTGCTGCGCGCCTTCGGCGAGAGCACGCGGGCAGACGAGGCGCTGCTGCGCTTCGACCAGTTCCTCGCCGGACTGCCGGCCGGCATCCAGCTTTTCTCCCTTCTCGGCAACAATCCCGTCCTGCTTGAACTGCTCGTCACCATCATGTCGGCGGCGCCGAGGCTGGCGGATATCATTGCGGCGCGGCCGCACGTCTTCGACGGCATGCTCGATCCCGGCATCATGGCGGAGCTGCCGACGCGACCGTATCTCTCGTCCCGTCTCGAGAACTTCCTGCAACCCGCCCGCCACTATGAGGAGACCCTCGACCGGCTGCGCATCTTTGCCGCCGAGCAGCGTTTCCTGATCGGTATCCGGCTGCTGACCGGCTCGATATCCGGGGCGATGGCGGGCCGGGCGTTCAGCCACCTCGCCGACCTCGTCATCGCGGCGGCCCTCGATGCGGTCCAGAACGAGGTGCGCGCCGCGCACGGCGATTTCCCCGGCGGACGGTTGGCTGTCGTTGGCATGGGCAAGCTCGGCAGCTTCGAGCTCACTGCCGGCTCCGACGTCGACATCATCCTCCTCTATGACTACGACGACGGAGCGACCGAATCCGACGGGCAGAAGCCGCTCGACGCCACCCGTTATTTCACCCGCATCACCCAGCGCCTGATCGCCGCCCTTTCGGCACCGACCGCCGAGGGCATTCTCTACCAGGTCGACATGCGGCTGCGGCCTTCCGGCAACAAGGGCCCCGTTGCCACCCGCATCAATGCCTTCGAGAAATACCAGCGCGAGGAAGCCTGGACCTGGGAACATATGGCGCTCACCCGCGCCCGGCTGATTTGCGGTGACACGATGCTGGTCTCGCGTGCCGAACGGATCATCGAGGGTATTCTGGCTACCCCCTCCGACACCGGCAGGATCGCCCATGACGTGGCGGAGATGCGGGCACTGGTCGACACCGAAAAGCCGCCGGCCGGCATCTGGGATCTCAAGCACATGCCGGGCGGGCAGATCGATATCGAGTTCCTCAGCCAATATGCGCGGCTGGTGTCGCCTCGATCCATCGCGGCGGAAGATAACCCGGCTTTCAGTACCGCAGAGGCGCTGGAGCGTTTTGGACCGGCGATCATGTCCGGAGAGGATCTCGCCACCTGCCGACAGGCTCTGGCGCTCTACACGGAGCTTTCGCAGCTGATCCGGCTGTGCATCGACGGGCTCTTCGATCCGGCACAGGCGCCCGCAGGGCTGATCGACCTCGTGGCCCATGCCGGCGAGTGCCCGGATGTCGTGAACCTGGAGGCGGAGCTGCGTCGCCTAGGCGACGCGACGCGCCGTATATTTCACACGGTCCTGGCGCGGTAGGGCGACCGGAGAGGCGAGCTGGTCGGGAATGTAGACGGAGATGACGGTGCCGACGCCTTCGCGCGAGCGGATATTCATGGTGCCCTGGTGGAGGGTCGCCAGCGAGCGAGAGATGGCAAGGCCGAGGCCTGAGCCGCCCTTGCTCTTGGCATATTGGCTCTGCACCTGCTCGAAGGGCTGGCCGATCTTGCCAAGTGCGGACTTCGGGATGCCGATGCCGGTGTCGGCGATCGTCAGCATGACGCCAGCTCCGGTGTCGCGAAGGCGAACGGCGATCCGCCCGCCATTGTTGGTGAACTTGACGGCGTTGGAGAGCAGGTTGAGCAGGATCTGCTTCATGGCGCGACGGTCTGCCGTCAGCGTCCGGCCGGCGACGAAGCGCTGGTCGACCTGGATGTTCTTGGAAGCGGCGGGCACGGAGGTAAAGCGCAGGCATTCCTCGATCAGCGGCACCAGGTCGATCGTTTCGCAGGACAGCTTGACGTGACCCGCCTCGATCTTCGACATGTCGAGGATGTCGTTGATGACGTTGAGAAGATGTTTGCCGCTGTCGTGGATGTCGCGGGCGTATTCGTCGTATTTTTCCGAGCCCAGCGGACCGAACATCTGGTTCTGCAGGATTTCCGAGAAGCCCAGGATGGCGTTCAGCGGCGTGCGCAGCTCGTGCGACATGTTGGCCAGGAACTCGGACTTGGCCTTGTTGGCGGCTTCGGCGCGGTCTTTTTCGGCCAGGTAGTTGGTGTTGGCGACCGACAGCTCCGCCTTCTGCCGCTCGAGGATCTGCCGTGAGGCGGAAAGGTCGTCGATCGTCGCGTTGTTGCGGCGCTCGGAATCCCGCAGTCGCTCCTGGTGGCGCTTCAGCAGGGTGATGTCGGTGCCGACGGAGACCGTGCCGCCATCGCGCGTCCGGCGTTCGTTGATCTGCAGCCAGCGCTCGTCGGCGAGCTGCACTTCGGTGGTGACGGAATATCCGGAGCGGTCGGCATCGGCGATGCGGCGCTCGATGACCGGACGGGCCGCTGCGGCCGTCACGACGGAACGCTCGGTACCGGGCATCAGGACCGTATCGGGAAGGCCGTAGGCCTGCTGGTAATGGGTGTTGCACATCACAAGCCGGTCGTTCTTGTCCCACAGCACGAAGGCTTCCGACGTGCATTCGATGGCATCCGCCAGCCGCTGGTCGGCTTCGGCGTAGCGCTGGGCCAGCCGGTGCTGCTCGGTGACGTCCATGGCGATGCCGATCATGTGCACCTGTCCGGAGTTGGTGCGGATCACCTGGGCGCGCACGCGCATCCAGACATAATGGCCGCCGGCATGGCGAATGCGCAGGATCTGGTCGATCTGGCCGGCCTTGCCCTTGGCAACGGCGCGGGCGAGCTCGTACAGGCTGTTGTCGTTGGGATGCATCAGACGGGCGGCATCGCCGAAGGACAGGGTCTTGTCCGAAGCGGGAAGGCCGAGCATGTCGTACATCGAGCGCGACCAGAAGAACTCCCGGTTGGCGAAATCGAAGTCCCACAGGCCGCAGCGGCCGCGCGACAGCGCGGTCTCGACGCGCAGGTTGGATTCCAGGAAGGTCTCGTCCGCATCGCGGGCGCGGCGCACCTGCATGTAATAGGCATAGAGGATAACGAGCAGGATCGACGATATGCCGGCAAACAGCGTGACGTTCAGCGTCAGCTCGTCGCGCCAGAGGCGGCCGATCTGCTCCAGCGAGACGGCGGAGACAATGAACCCGCCCTTGTCGCCGATAAGAGCGATCGAGGCGTAGTAGGGCAGGCCGCCGATCTTGGTCTCGATCACGCCGCGGCTGCCGTCGCCGACGCGGCGAATGGTCGACACTTCGGGAAAGAAGTCGGAGATGGTCAGGCCGACATAGCGCACGCCTTCGATCGAGGCCGCAAAGACGCGCCCGCTGGGCTGCACCAGGAGCACGAAGTCACCGGTGTCGAGGCGGTCCTGCGGCAGGTAGGTGCCGAGCCTGGTTTCGGCGTCATTCCGGTTGCCGGTATCGAACAAGGCCGCGTCGTGGGCAAAGGTGGCGGATGCCACGGACGCCGAGAGAACGGTGGAGTGACGGGCGGCTGTCTCCATGCGACCGTGTTCCATCACCATGGCCACGATGTGGGACGCCGCAACGACGCACAGGAAGGCCAGAATCAGGATAGGGATGGCCCGTTTGAGGATGTTCTCCACCTTGGAGAATTCCCGGGAAACGTTGCTGACGCTTGCTCCGGCGCGATCGATCAGATCCTCGTGCCATGATTTAAGATCGTCAAAATTGACACGCAGCCGCCCCTCGGCCGCAGTCGCCCGCCGCACGTCCACCATATCTCGCCCTGAACCTTCGTCTGATTCGCGACGCCGCTCGCCCGAACCTGCGCCAATGAATCATTCGTGATTCGGCTTGTCCAGAGGGCTTGATAAAACTTTCTTAACTATTTGCTATTGCAGCTTTTTTAGAAGTCGGGATTGAGGCGGTCGGAGCCAAAGCACCGCCGCCCGCCCGCAGGTCGCGCAAATCACCTGCTGCGTCGCCGCAAATCACTCCTTCAAAGTGCGGTCGACGATGTCGCGAACGTCGGTCGAAAGCTCGCCGGCCCGCTCGATTTGCATCAGCGCCGCGCGCGCATGATCGGCCCGGACAGGCTCCAGCGAGCGCCAGGAGCGCATCGACGTGAGGATGCGCGCAGCAAGCTGGGGGTTGCGCCGGTCGATGGTGAGGATTTCCTCCGCTAGGAAGCGATAGCCGGCGCCGTCTGCACGGTTGAAACCTGTGGGGTTTCCGAAGGCGAAGGTCCCGACCAGTGCCCGTACCCGGTTCGGGTTGCTGCGGGTAAACAGCGGCTCCTTCATCAGGCTCTGGACGCGCTGCAATGTCGCCGCACCCGGAACGGCAGCCTGGATCGCCAGCCACTTGTCGACGACGAGCGCATTGTCTGCAAAGCGTGCCCTGAAGGTCGCCAGCGCCTCCGCAGATTCCGCCGCGTCGGGGAAGCGATGCGCCAGGATCGTCAGGGCGTGGCTGAGATCGGTCATATTGTTCGCCGCGTCGAAAGCCGCCTTGGCGCGCGCCGGGGTGTTGTCGGAGAGCGACAGGAAGCCGAGTGCGGCGTTGCGAAGAGCGCGGCGGCCGGCACTGGCCGCATCGGGGCTGAAGGGGCCGGGGGTGCCCATGCCGTCATAGAGGGCTGCAAAGATGTCCTTACCGGCACCGGCGATCTGGGCGAGAATAGCCTGGCGTCCGACATGGATGGCATCGGGATCGTTGTTGGCTCCCAGTTCTCGGGCGATATCGGCCTCGCTCGGGAGGTTCAGCACCTGCGCGCGGAAGGCAGGCTCCAGCGTCTCGTCGGCGGCGGCCTGAAGAAGGGCGTCGATCAGAGTCTGGTCGCAGTTAACGGGCGCGCGGTTGCGGGTATCGCGCACGGCCTGCAGAAGGATGGGCAGCGCCAGATCGTTGAGCGCCTGCCATCGGGAAAAGTGATCATCCTCGAAGCGGGCGATGAGGGCGAGATCCGCGGCACTTTGGTCGAAGTGCAGGTTGATCGGTGCCGAGAAGCTGCGGTTCAGCGACACCACCGGGCGCGAAGCAATGTCGTGGAACACCACCTGTTGAGAGCGCTCGACCAGATGCAGGACGTCGCCGGTAAATTCGGCGCCCGTGACGGTCGCTGGCGTCATCGACCGACCATCTTCCGAAATCAGTCCCAGCCGCAGCGGAATGTGCATTGGCTCCTTGGCCGTTTGGCCGGGCGTTGCCGGAACCATCTGTTCCAGCGACATCGTCAGTGTCCGAGCTGTGGCGTCATAGGCACAAGATGCCGTGACGAGCGGCGTGCCCGCCTGGTGATACCAGAGGGAGAATTGCGTGAGGTCGCGTCCGCTGACTTCGGCAAAGCAGGCAACGAAATCCTCGACCGTCGCGGCATCGCCGTCGTGCCGCTCGAAATAGAGGTCCATGCCCTTCTTGAACAGATCGGCGCCGAGCAGCGTCGCGATCATGCGGGTGACTTCGCTGCCCTTTTCATAGACCGTCGTCGTGTAGAAATTGTTGATCTCGCGGAATTTCGTCGGGCGGACGGGATGCGCCAGCGGACCGCCGTCCTCCGGAAACTGCTCGGATTTCAGGTGCCGGACTTCGGCGATCCGCTTGACCGGACGCGAGCGCTGGTCGGCCGAGAATTCGTGGTCACGGAAGACCGTCAGGCCTTCCTTCAGGCACAGCTGGAACCAGTCGCGGCAGGTGATGCGGTTGCCGGTCCAGTTGTGGAAATATTCGTGCGCGATGATCGCTTCGATATTGGCATAGTCGGCGTCGGTTGCCGTTTCCGGATCGGCCAGGACATACTTGTCGTTGAAGACGTTGAGGCCCTTGTTCTCCATCGCTCCCATGTTGAAGTCGGAGACGGCGACGATCATGAAGATGTCGAGATCGTATTCGCGGCCGAACACTTCCTCGTCCCATTTCATTGAGCGCTTCAGCGCATCCATGGCGTAGGCGGCCCGCGGCTCCTTGCCGTGCTCGACATAGATCTTCAGCGTGACTTCGCGCTCGGACATGGTCACGAACGTATCTTCGATCACGCCGAGATCACCGGCAACCAGCGCGAAGAGGTAGCTGGGCTTCGGGTGCGGGTCGAACCAGGCGGCGAAGTGCTTGCCTTCGCCATAGCCGGCGCCGCCGAGGAAATTGCCGTTCGACAGCAGTAGCGGATTGGCGGCCTTGTCGCCGATGATGTTGACGGTATAGGGCGCCAGCACGTCGGGGCGGTCGGGAAAATAGGTGATGCGGCGGAAGCCTTCAGCCTCGCACTGGGTGCAGTAGACGCCACCGGTACGATAGAGGCCCATCAGCTGGGTGTTGGCCTCCGGGTTGATGATGGTGGTGATCGTCAACTCGAAGGGCAGCGACGCCGGCAGATCGCGCACCGTCAGGCTCTTCTCGGCCACCGTATATTGCGAAACCGGCACTTCCTCCTGGTCGAGCAGAAGGCCGGACAGGTTGAGCTCGTCTCCGTCGAGGATCAGAGGCGCGGCAGTGTCGACACCTTCACGCCGGTGGAAGATCAGGCGTGCTTCGACCTTTGTTGCGGTCGGATCGAGTTCGAAGGTCAGGTCGACACGTTCCAGAACAAAATCTGTAGGACGGTAGTCCGCCAAATGGACGATCTGGCCGATATCAGTGCGCATGGGGCTTCCTAGACAGGCGTTGGGACGATGGCCGAGCAGGGGCGAACGTCGATTTGCAACAACTTTTATACAATATGATTACATTAAAATCTGAACCAAAGTTAAAGCCGTGTATTGGCGCGACCGCAATTTGCAATTGCTGTTTAAAATTCGTTGATATTGGCGGGCTTTGCATGCGGTCAGACCGGGCGGTCATCCGGCGAAGCGGTGCGGACCGACGTCTCCGTCCCACGCACCGGGATTGGCATGGCCTTGAAGTCGGTCTTGTCGATGCGCCCTTCACCTTCCCTGCGGCGAGCGGTGCGCCAGCCGGCATAGCTGGCATAGAACGCGAACACCAGCGCCAGGAACCACAGGAGGCCCGATGTGCCGCCCAACTGCATCATTGCGCCGGCTGCCAGCGGGCCAAAGACGGTGCCGAGGCCATAGAGAATCATGATGCCGCTGGAGATCGTGACATATTCGTCGGGCGCAGCGCGATCGTTGGCATGCGCGACGTTGATCGCATAGATCGGGTAAAGCACCGTGCCGACGAAAAAGGCGGCGATGTAGAGCGCGACGATCGAATGGACATCGAACAGGGTCATGACCGCGCAGGCGACGACTCCGACAATGCCGCACACGATCAT
>CAZZZI010000159.1:0-11011 GCA_964658415.1 uncultured Sphingomonas sp.
CCTCAACCTCCTGTCGACGGGCGTCGACATGAACTACGGCCGCTGGAGCAATGCGCAATACGATGCGCTGCTCAAGCAGGGCAACGAGGAAACGGATCTCAACAAGCGGGCCGCGCTCTTCAAGCAGGCCGAGCAGATCGCGCTCGACGACAGCGCCGCGATCCCGATCTACTACTATGTCTCGCAGAGCGTGGTGTCGCCGAAGATCGTTGGATATGAAGACAATATCCAGGACATCCACCGCACCCGCTGGCTGTCCATCAAACAGTAAGGGAAAAAGGCTCCCTTCGGCCTTGCCGGAGGGAGCCTGTCCACGCCCATGATCAAATATGCATTCCGTCGTCTCCTGTCGACAATCCCCGTCATGTGGATTGCCGTGACATTGAGCTTTTTCGTCCTGCGCCTGGCGCCGGGCGGGCCCTTCGATGGCGAGCGGCCTTTGCCGCCGGTCATCCTGAAGAACCTGGCAGCCCACTACAATCTCGATAAGCCGTTGATCCAGCAATACTTCATCTACATGTACGATGTTGTTCACGGCGATCTCGGCCCCTCCTTCGCCAACCAGGACTTCACCGTTACCCAGCAGATCATGTCCGGCCTGCCCTATACGCTGACCATCGGCAGTATCGCCTTCGTGGTGGCCGTGCTGGTCGGCGTTCTCGTCGGCTGTCTTGGGGCGCTGTATCAGAACCGCCAGGCGGATTACTGGCTCGGCGGCACCCTGCTGATCGGCCTCGTTCTCCCCGGCTTCCTGATCGCACCGATCCTGCAACTGCTGTTCGGCATCAAGCTCGGCATCCTGCCGGTCGGCGGCTGGGGGGATGGATCGATCAAGTTCCTGGTGCTGCCCGTCATCGTGCTGTCCCTGCCCCATGCCGCGCGCATTTCGCGGCTGATGCGCGGCTCGATGATCGAGGTCATGAACCAGAACTTCATCCGCACCGCCAAGGCCAAGGGCATCGGCCCCCGGCTGACGGTCATGCGCCACGCCCTGAAGCCTGCCCTGATGCCGGTCGTCTCCTATCTCGGCCCGGCCGCCGGCTACCTGCTGACCGGCTCGCTGGTCGTCGAAAGCATCTTCGGCCTGCCCGGCATCGGCCGCTACTTCATCACCGCCGCGCTCAACCGGGATTACGGGATGGTCCTCGGCACGGTGATTTTCTACATGGCCCTGATCGTCTTCCTCAATCTCCTCGTCGACATCGTCTACGCCTGGCTCGATCCGAAAGTGAGAAGCTGATGATCCTCAATCTCGCCCGTCGCGAACAGCTGGCCGAAGAACTCAAGGCAGCCGAAGGGCTCGCTCCCGAAAGCCGGTCGCTGACCCGCGACGCCATGCGCCGGCTGCTGCGCAACAAGGCCGCCGCCATCTCCCTCGTCGTCCTCAGCCTGCTGATCCTCGCCGCCCTCATCGCGCCGAGCCTCATTCCCTTCGGCTACGAAGACCCGGACTGGGCCGCCTTCCGCACACCGCCGGATTTCGCCAGCGGCCATTATTTCGGCACCGACCAGAACGGCCGCGACCTGCTGGCCCGCACGCTCTACGGCACCCGCGTCTCGCTCGCCGTCGCCCTTGTCGCCACCCTCGTGTCGGTGATCATCGGCGTCCTCTACGGCGCCGTGTCAGGCTATTTCGGCGGCAAGCTCGACAGCATCATGATGCGCTTCGTCGACATCATGTACGCCCTTCCCTACATCCTCTTCGTCATCCTGCTGATGGTGATCTTCGGCCGCAACGTCTACCTGCTGTTTGCCGCCATCGGCGCGCTGGAATGGCTGACCATGGCCCGCATCGTGCGCGGCCAGACGCTGTCGCTGAAGCACCGCGAATTCATCGAGGCGGCACGGGCGTCCGGCCAGCGGCCTTTCAAGATCATCCTCAAGCACATCGTCCCAAACCTCGTCGGCCCCGTCATCATCTACGCAGCCCTGAGCGTTCCCGAAATTATCGCGATCGAGAGCTTCCTCTCCTATCTCGGCTTCGGCGTGCAGGAGCCACTGACGTCGCTCGGAACGCTGATTGCCGACGGCACCAACTCCATGGAAACCGACCCGTGGCTGCTCGCCTTTCCCGCCGTCTTCCTCGTCGCCCTGCTGATGAGCCTGCTGTTTATCGGCGACGGCCTGCGCGACGCATTCGACCCGAAGGACCGCTGACATGTCGGACACCAAAAAGAGCGACACGCTGCTCGAACTCAAGGACTACTCCATCCGCTTCCAGACCCCGGAAGGCGATGTCGCCGCCGTCAACGGTGTCAACCTCACCATCCGCCGTGGCGAGCGCATCGCCATCGTCGGCGAAAGCGGCTCCGGCAAGAGCCAGACCTTCCTGGGCCTGATGGGATTGCTGGCGAAGAACGGCCACACCAGCGGCCAGGCGCTGCTGGAAGGCCGCGACGTGCTTTCCCTCAAGCCGCGCGAACTCGACCAGATCCGCGGCAAGGACATGGCGATGGTCTTCCAGGACCCGATGACCTCGCTCAATCCGACGCTGAAGATCTCGCGGCAATTGACGGAGCAACTCGAGGTCCACGGCGGATTGACCGCACGCGCCGCATCCGCCACCGCCCTCGACATGTTGAAGCGCGTCGGCATCCCCGACCCGGATCGCCGTTTCAATCTCTATCCGCATGAGCTTTCGGGCGGCATGCGCCAGCGCATCGTCATCGCCATGGCGCTGCTCACCAAGCCGAAGCTGCTGATCGCCGACGAGCCGACGACAGCGCTCGACGTCACCATCCAGGCGCAGATCCTCGACCTGTTCAACGACCTGACGTCGGAGATGAACACGGCGCTCGTCATCATCACCCACGATCTCGGCGTCGTGGCCGGCCTCGCCGAGCGGGTGGCCGTCATGTATGCCGGCCGCATCGTCGAGGACGCGCCGGTGGACGACCTGTTCGACGATCCGGCCCATCCCTATACCGCCGCCCTCCACGCCTCGATCCCGAGGCCCGACCAGGATGTCGACGATCTCGCCGTCATCCCCGGCCGGCCGCCGAACCTCAAGCACCTGCCGCGTGGCTGCAGCTTCTCGCCACGCTGCGCCCATGTCGAGGACGATTGCGTCGATGCACCGCCGCCGTTAGAGCTTCTGGCGCCGCAGCGCCGCGCCGCCTGCTTCCATCCCCTCCTTGGTCACCAGCAACGGAGCCCCGTCCATGGCTGAACAGACCCTGCTCAAGGTCGAGCACCTCACGACCCAGTTCGAGATCCCGTCGAAGTCCTTCTTCAAGCCGGCCACCATGCTGACGGCCGTCAACGACGTCAGCTTCGAGCTCAAGGCCGGGCGCACGCTCGGCATCGTCGGCGAATCCGGTTGCGGCAAATCCACCCTCGGCCGCTCGATCCTGCGCCTGATCCACGCCCAGAAGGGCCGCATCCTCTGGCAGGGAAAGAGCCTGCTCGACCTGTCGAGCGAAGAGATGCGCGCCGCCCGCCGCGACATGCAGATCATCTTCCAGGACCCGATCGCCTCGCTCGATCCGCGCATGACCGTCGGTGACATCATCGCCGAGCCGCTGACCGTGTTCGAGCCGAAGCTCAGCCGCGCGGAGCGGCAGGACCGCGTCCGCGAGATCATGGCCGCCGTTGGTCTTGTCCCCGAGATGATCAACCGCTATCCGCATGAATTCTCCGGCGGCCAGGCGCAGCGCATCGGCATCGCCCGCGCCGTCGTCACGCGCCCGAAACTGATCATCTGCGACGAGCCGGTCTCCGCCCTCGACGTCTCGATCCAGGGCCAGGTGATCTCGCTGCTGCGCAAACTGCGCAAGGAATTCGGCCTGACGCTGATCTTCATCAGCCACGACCTCTCGGTCGTCCGGCTGATCTCGGACGATGTGCTGGTCCTCTATCTCGGCCGCATTGTCGAAGCCGGCGATTGCGCCACGGTGTTCCAGAGCCCCGCCCACCCCTATACCCAGGCGCTGTTCTCGGCAGCCCCTGTGCCGGATCCGAAGGTCGCCCGCACGCGCAAGCGCATCCGCCTGCAGGGCGATCCGCCCTCGCCGATGAACCCGCCGCCCGGCTGCGTCTTCGAGCCGCGCTGCTGGAAGGCCACCGACATCTGTCGCAGCGCCATGCCGCCGATCGAGACCGTCCGTCCCGGCCAGACGGCCGCCTGCTACCACATGGACCGCCCGGAGGGCTGACACCGGGCGTCCCCCTTGCAGTCCCGGACGGTCTTGCCCGCCCGGTATCGAAGGCCTAAAAAGCGATCGCAAGAATGCGATGAGGGAGAGTATCGTGGGCGGACGTTTTTTGTCGATCGGGGAGTGCATGGTGGAGCTGTCGCAGGCGGGCAATGGCCTGTTGCGCAAGGGCTTTGCCGGCGACACGTTCAACACCGCCTGGTATGCCCATGCCTGCCTGCCGGCGGACTGGTCCGTCGATTACTTCACCGCCGTCGGCGACGATCCGATGTCTGACGACATGCTGGCCTTCATGGCGGGTGCCGGCATCGGCACGTCCCATATCCGCCGCATCAAGGGCCGGACGCCCGGTCTTTACCTCATCAATCTCAAGGATGGCGAACGCAGCTTCAGCTACTGGCGTGAATCGTCTGCGGCCCGCCAGCTCGCCGTCGACGGCGAGCGCCTGCGTGAAGCGATCGAGGCGTCGGACGTCGTCTATTTTTCCGGCATCACGCTGGCCATCCTCTCCCACGACAGCGCCGAAACGCTGCTCTCGGAACTGCGCCGCGCCAAGGCCATCGGCAAGCTTGTCGTCTTCGACCCCAACCTGCGCCCGAGGCTCTGGACCAGCCTCGATACGATGCACGCCACCGTCAGCGAAGGCGCCCGCGCTTCGACCCTCGTTATGCCGAGCTTCGACGACGAGGCGGCGCATTTCGGCGACCCCTCGATTTCAGCCACCATCCGCCGCTACCGCCAGCTCGGCGCTGCCATGGTCGTCGTCAAGGACGGTGCCAACGGCATAACGGTCGGCACCGCAGCCGGCGATACGCGGGTGGAGGCGGAAACCGTTTCCACCGTCGTCGACACGACCAGCGCCGGCGACAGCTTCAACGGTGCCTTCCTCGCCGAATACCTGCAGTCGAAGGATGCGATCGCCGCAGCCCGCTTCGCCGCAAGGGTCGCCGCACGGGTTATCGGTGAACACGGGGCGCTGGTGGAGCGACAGAAGCTCGGACTCGACTAGGCCGGCTGGTCGTCGAGCTGCCCTTCGATGGCTGCCTTGTCGACGACCGACCAGACATGACGGATCTTGCCATCGCGAAATTCGTAGATGACGTTTTCCGAGAACGACACCTTGCGCCCGTTGACGGCCAAGCCGAGGAAGGTTCCAACCGGCGTGCAGTCGAACTGCAGTCGTGCGGCGATCCGCGGCGGGTCGGCAAGCAGCAGATTTACGACAAACTTGAGATCCGGGATCTGCCTGAAATCGTTTTCCAGCATGGTGCGATAGCCGGAAAGGCCGAGCCGGCGGCCGTTATGCTCTGCGTCCTCGGCAACGAAAGCGCCGAGCGACACCCAGTCCTGCCTGTTGAGGCAGTCGATATAGCCTGTGTAGAGGCTCGTGAGATCGGCATCGGCCATGGAACTGTTCCCTTGCGCATTTCGGTTTCCCCCGGCAAGGCCTGAAGCGGCCCTCCCGAGGGCGCAAACCGATTGGTGTAATATTTCCATCATCGACAACCGTCACAATAGCGGGGCCCGGAATCATCGGATGGCGTGGATGTTCTGTGCCACTGTCGTCGAACGCGATGGAACAGTCGACCTATGCTGCAACGCCTCTCGAATTTCGCCACCAGGACCTCGCCCGCTGCGGACATGAGCCTGGGGGAAAGGCTGCTGATCGTCACCGACGCCTGGCACCCGCAGGTCAACGGCGTCGTGCGCTCGATCGAGAACACCAATCGCGAACTGACGCGCATGGGCGTCACCGTCTCCATGCTGACGCCAGAGGGATTTCGCAGCATCCCCTGCCCGACCTATCCGGAAATCCGCCTGTCGCTGGCGACCTACAGCCGGGTCGCAAAAGCGATCGAGGCGACCCAGCCCTCCTATGTCCACATCGCCACCGAAGGCCCGCTCGGACTGACGGCGCGGCGCTGGTGCGTGCGCAACGGCATGCAGTTCTCGACGACGTACCACACCCGTTTTCCCGAATATGTCGCAGCCCGGCTGCCGATCCCGAAATCCTGGCTTTATGCCTTCATCCGCTGGTTTCACAATGGCGGCTTCGGCTGCATGGTCGCGACCCCGAGCCTTGCCGCTGAACTCGCCGCAAAAGGCGTTCACAACCTCATGCCCTGGAGCCGGGGCATCGATGCGACGCTGTTCCGGCCGCAACCGCTACAGGAAGCGCCCTTCGGCCTCAAGCGCCCGATCTTCATGACGGTCGGCCGCGTCGCAACCGAGAAAAACTTGCCGGCCTTCCTCGATCTCGATCTGCCGGGGTCGAAGGTGGTGGTGGGCGGCGGGCCGGATCTGGAGGATCTGAAAAAGCGCTACCCGGATGTCCTCTTCACGGGTGCGAAATTCGGCGAGGAACTGGCCGAGGCATATGCCCAGGGCGACGTGTTCGTCTTCCCATCGGTGACGGACACCTTCGGCAACACCATTCTCGAGGCGCTGGCCAGCGGCGTGCCTGTTGCCGCCTATCCCGTCACGGGCCCGGCCGACATTCTGGGCAACCACCCAGCCGCCGGTGCCGTCGACAGCGACCTTCGCGCAGCCTGCATGAGGGCCCTGTCATGTTCGCGTGAACAAGCCCGCACACTGGCCCTCACCTATTCCTGGCAAGCGGCGACCCAGCAGTTTCTCGACAACGTCCGCATCGCCAACGGCAAGATCAAGCGGCGCTGAGCATCGACGAACAGCGGCACGCCCGACAAACAGCCGGCGTCAATGCTGCTTCTTGCGCTTGCTCGGATAGGGGTTCTTCCGCTTGCGGTTCTCGAACGGATTTTCCGAGGCGTGGAAATGGATGCGGATCGGCACGCCCGGCATCTCGAAATCCTCGCGCAATCCGTTGGTCAGATAGCGGATATAGGATTCCGGCAGGGAGTCCGGACGCGTGCAGGAAATCATGAAGCCAGGCGGGCGGGCCTTGACCTGCGTCATGTATTTCAGCTTCAGACGGCGACCGGACACGGCGGGTGGCGGATGCTGCACCTGGCGCGCATCGAGCCAGCGGTTGAGCTTGGCCGTCGCGATGCGCTTGTTCCAGACCTTATCCGTGTCGATGATCGACTGCATCAGCCGGTCGAGGCCATCGCCGGTCTGGCCGGCAATCGTCACGGCGCGGATGCCGCGGGCCTGAGGCAGCAGCCGGTCGGTCTTTTCGCGCAGGTCGGCAAGCACTGCCTGGCGATCCTCGATCAGGTCCCACTTGTTGAAGGCGATGACGGCGGCACGGCCTTCGCGGATGACGAGATCGACGATCTGCAGGTCCTGCTTCTCGAACGGGATCGTCGCATCGAAAACGATGACAACGGTCTCGGCAAAGCGGATCGCCCGCAGCGTGTCGGCGACCGACAGCTTTTCGAGCTTTTCCGTGACGCGCGCCTTGCGGCGCATGCCGGCGGTGTCGAAAAGCTTGATGGTGCGGCCGCGCCACTCCCAGTCGACCGAGATCGAATCACGGGTGATGCCGGCCTCTGGGCCGACCAGCAGTCGCTCCTGGCCGAGGAAGCGGTTGATCAGCGTCGACTTGCCGGCGTTCGGGCGGCCGACGATGGCGACGCGCAGCGGCTTCGTCTCGTCATATTCGGGCTCTTCTTCCTTCTCGTCGTCGAAGACATCGTCGCCGTCGAGAGGCAGCAGCGAAACATCGGTTTCGGCGACGTCCTCTTCGATCTCCGGCGGATAGGCGCGGTCCTCGCCGATGGCGGCAACGATGGCGTCGTGCAGGTC
This sequence comes from uncultured Sphingomonas sp., assembly GCA_964658415.1. Taxonomy (GTDB): domain Bacteria; phylum Pseudomonadota; class Alphaproteobacteria; order Rhizobiales; family Rhizobiaceae; genus Rhizobium. Next base: position 7,884 of record CAZZZI010000159.1, read on the forward strand.
GATCATGCCCTGGCCGTGCTCGGCCGAGATCGGGCACGGATCGCCGAGGCCGAGCGTGAAGGCGTCGTAGAAACCGCCGTCGGAGCCCTTGGCTTCAGACTTGTTCGCCACCAGCACGACAGGCTTGCCGCTGCGCCGCAAGAGTTCGCCGAACACCTTGTCGAGCGGTGTCAGGCCGAACTTGGCGTCGACCACGAACAAAGTCAGGTCGGCCTCGTCGATGGCCGCCTGGGTCTGGGCACGCATGCGGCCCTCGAGCGAATCCTCGTGGGCATCCTCGAGACCCGCGGTGTCGATGATGGTGAAGCGCAAGTCCATCAGCTTGGCATCGCCCGGACGACGGTCACGGGTGACGCCCGGCGTGTCATCGACGAGCGCCAGCTTCTTGCCAACCAGGCGGTTGAACAATGTGGACTTGCCGACGTTCGGGCGACCGACGATCGCAACCGTGAAATTCATGGCGATTGGTGTTCCTTTAGCCCTGGGTCTGCGGGGCCTTGCCCGATGCCTCGATATTATCAAGCATCATCTGGGCACGATTGGCAATATTGCGGGGTGTCTGCTGGTCGCTGACGATGGCCTGGAACCACTGCTTGGCCTTGGCGAAATCGCCGGCCTTGTAGGCGGAAAGGCCGAGAGCTTCGCGGGCAGAGTGGCGGAAGGCATTGGCCGGCACGGCCATTTCCTCGACGAGCGCGGAAACCTGCTGATAGGTCCCGGTATCGACCAGCAGGAAGGCAGCCCGCAGGCGCGCGGCATCGGCAATCACGGACGGCACGCCCGCCTGCTTGCTGATCGCGGTGAATGCGGCCACGGCACCTGTGGTATCGCCCTTCTGCGCCTGCAGCGAGGCTGCCCGCATGTTGGCGAGCAGCGGATAGGCGCCCTTGCCGTCCTTCTCGATGGCGGCAAGGGCCGCCAGCGCGTCGTCTGTCTTGTTCTGGTCGGCCAGTGCCATGGCGGCCAGGAACTTGTCGCCATTGTCGCCGGCCTGATGCGAGGCCCAGTAGCGATAACCGACATAACCGGCCGTACCGACGACGACGAGCACCGCAAAGCCGATGATCAGGCGGCCGAAACGGCGCCAGACGAACTGCATCCGGTCGGAGCGCAGTTCCTCGTTGACTTCGCGGATGAAGCTATCGTCGTTGAATGCCATTCTCGTCTCCGGCTCCGGCCAAAACTTGCATGCATAATAGGAAGCGCGCCGGCAGGATGCAGCGCATGAACGCGCCTTCTACCCGATTTTGCGCCCTTTGTAAGGGGGAAGCGCAGAATTCACATCATGGCGAGTGGCGAGACGCCGATCAGCCACTCGTGCAGTTTCCAGATGATGGCAGCCCAAAGCACGGCGCCAAGCACAACCGCCGCCACATCGTATTTCGCGGACACGAACGGGCGTGGCGTGATCTCGCCGGCGCGCGCCCGACGCTTCAGCGAAATGCGCACCACGACACCCCAGGCAAGGAACGACGCGAACAGCAGCACGCCGGCGCTGTCGCCATTGGCCAGAAGATGGGCCAGCGCCCAGATCTTCACCGCCAGCACCGTCGGGTGCTTCGTCTTGGCGGCGATATGTCCGGCCGGCAGGAGGCCGGAGACCAGACAGATGCAGGCGATCAGCATCAGCGTCAGGGTGATGTGCGAAGCCCAGGCCGGCGGCGAATAGAGAACCGTGGTCTCGTAACGGGCGATACTGAAAGCGTAGATCAGCAGCACCAGCGTGACGATGCTGGCAATCGACTGGATCGCGATCCAGGCGGGACGCCCGAGCCGCTCGATCATCGACTGTCGGAACCCCGGCGCCAGGGCCTGAACCAGATGCACGCCGAGAAAAAGTATGATGCTGACAACAAGCAAGGCCATGGGGGAATCCTTTGTATCGAGACCACCATCCCTATCGACTCGGGTTGAAAATTGAAAGGCGCATCCCAGCTTCGCCGCATTCGTCATCCATCAGCCCATCGACAAACTGTCACGGTGTTCCTGTTGCGTCTTATCCCAGCCTCCGCCCTCGCCCTTTCCCTGCTGCTGTCTCCGGCCGTTCACGCCGATGAGAAGCCGAAGCAGATCGTGCTGATCTCCTTCGACGGAGCCCATGACAATGCGCTGTGGACGAAGAGCCGCGACATGGCCAGGCGGAGCGGCGCGCACTTCACCTATTTCCTCTCCTGCACCTTCCTGATGAACCACGACCAGGCCAAGGCCTACCGGGGACCGGGGCACAAGGCGGGCAAATCGAATGTCGGCTTTGCCCATAGCGACGAGGAGGTGCGCACCCGCATCGCCAACATCTGGGGTGCCCATGAGGAAGGCGCCGATATCTCGAGCCACGCCTGCGGCCATTTCGACGGCAAGAATTTCAGCAAGGCCGACTGGCTGCAGGAATTTCAGGCCGCACGGGTGGCATTGCGCGACGCCTGGAAGAATTCCGGCGCAATGTCCGAGGAGCCGCAGGGCTGGCAGGACTTCGCAACCCATGACGTCAAGGGGTTTCGCGCGCCCTATCTCTCCACCAGCGATGGGCTCGTCGCCGCCGAAAAGGAAATGGGCTTCGCCTACGACGCCAGCCTGGTCACCCGTGGGCCGCTGCTGCCGAAGACCGAAAACGGCCTCCCCCGCTTCGGCCTACCGCTGATCCCGGAAGGCCCCGATCATCGCCTGGTGATCGGCATGGACTACAATCTCTACATCCGCCATTCCAAGGGCGTCGAGGACCCGGCCAATTCGAAGACCTACGAAGACCGCAGCCTCAACGCCTACGAGGCAGCGTTCCAGCAGCAATATGACGGCGACCGCATCCCCCTGCAGCTCGGCTTCCATTTCGTCGAAATGAACGCCGGCGCCTACTGGCGCGCCCTCGACCGCTTCGTCGGTGATGTCTGCCACAAGCCGGATGTCGCCTGCGTCAGCTACTCCGAAGCCCTGCCGATGATCGCCGCGCGGGGGAAGCCAGCTTCGGGGCTGTGAGGCTGCCAGCTTCAGTCAGGCGCATGAAAAACGCGCCGTCTCCGGGGCCTCAGACTGCTGACAAACCCTGAAGAAGCTTGTTTGACGAGAGTGATAACCCAGGCTCCCTCATCCTCGCCCTTGTGGCGGGGATCCAGCGACCCGACGTCTGTCGGGTC
>CAZZZI010000160.1:0-10995 GCA_964658415.1 uncultured Sphingomonas sp.
ACGACAGACGCGATGACGGAGATCGCCCAGGCTCTGGTCGGCTTGCGCCACGACCTGAAGAAGGACATCGCCGAAGGCGTCGCCCGCGAAATGGGCGCGCTGAGGGCCGAGATCCGCACGATCAAGGGTGCCGCCGACGATCATAATTTTGCAGACGGCATGCGCGCCGATCTGGCGCGGCTGGCTGCCAGCATCGATCAGCTGGCCGACACCGGCAGCAGCCACGGTTCGGAAGCCGTCGCCCTGAAGGCCGAATTCGATGACCTTCGCACGCTGATGGACGGACTTGCCCGAGAAGACTCCGTGCGCGGCATCGAAAGCCGCTGGGAAGGCGTCGAGGACCGGCTGCAGGCGATCGACACGTCCGGCCTGCAGGAAGAGCTGGTGGCACTTGCTTACCGTATCGACGATATCAAGCGTCAGCTCGGGGGCATGAACGAGAGCCCTGCGGTGCATGCGCTCGAGGAAAAGCTGATCTCGATCGCAACTGCGATGGAACAGCTCGGCAACATGATGCAGCCGCGCGACCGCGCCATGACCGAGCAATTCACGGCAATCGACACGAGGCTCGACGAAATCAGCCGGGCCATCGCTGCCAGCGGTCGCGGTAGCGCGAACAATGCGGACCCGGCGCTGATCCAGCGGCTTGAAAACCGCATCAGCAGCCTGGCGGACCAGATCGACATCATGAGCAGCGAGGCCATGCTTCGCTTCGAGCCAACCGTCGATCTGGCGAACCGGATCGAGGGTCTCAGCAGCCGCATCGACGACATGGCCCATGCGGAAACGGCGATCAACCTCGAGGAGCGCCTGAACGAACTGTCGCGACTGATGGAGAGTTCGTACAGTCAGGCTCCGCAGCCGGACCTTACCGTTCACCTCAGCGACATCTCGCGCAAGATCGACGCGCTCGACCAGGGCGCGGTCAACGATGTGCTGGCCGAGAGGCTGGAACAGCTGGCCCGCCGCATCGACCAGATCGAAATCCATCCGCCGGCGCCTGCTTTCGACGAGACGGTTGCCGTCCGGCTGGAAAGCCGGCTGGCGGATATCGCCGCCCGTCTGGAAGAAAGCACTGCCGCAGTCCCGACGGACAGCTACGCCCTGCGCGGCCTGGAAAATCAGATCGCCCATCTCTCCCAGCTGTTGAGCGAGCCACGCAACGACTTTCCGGTCGAATTCGACCAGCGCATGAGCGCCATCGAAGACTATATGAGCACCAACGACGAGTACGTTATCGAAGCTGCCCGGCAGGCGGCCGAGGCCGTCGTGCAGGCCTACTCGCGCCAGGGTTCCATGAGCGGCGCAGCTCCGGAAGCCGAGATGTCGGCCTTGGCGGCGCTCGCCGAGGATCTCCGTCATCTCGAGGACATCAGCCGCAGCAGCGACGAGCGTACCCATCGCACCTTCGAGGCCCTTCACGACACGCTGGTGCAAATTGCCGACCGGCTCGACAACATGGAGCGCAGCAAGCCTGCCGCCCGCATGCCCGCTGCCGACTTCAACCCGCCACCCCTCGAATATTCCGAAGCACCGCAGGCCCGTAGCACCGCGCCAGCCCAGAAGAGCGGGCCAGTGATCCGCACGGCCGCCGTCGCAGCGCCGGCAGCAGTGGTCACCGCACCGGCATCGGCCGTCGTGGCGGCGCCTGCGGTCGAGGGAACGAGACCTGCCGATGCGATCCCGATGGATGCCGAAACCAAGGCGCGCATCAAGTCCGCCGTGCTCACCGAGGGCGGCAAGCCGAGCCTGTTTGCCGCACTTGGCAAGCGCCTTCGCCCGGGCCGCAAGGCAGAAGCCGCAGCCTCTCCCGACCGGCAGATGATCGATCCGACACCGTCGATCGATTCGGCCGACATGATGCATGCCGACGAGGCCAACGAATTGCTCGAGCCCGGCTCCGGCGCGCCCGACATCAAGAAGATCCTCGAACGGGTGCGGGCCAGCCAGAACGCCGCACGCAACGGCGCGGCCAAGCCGCAGTCCGAGAACGAACGTGCAGACTATATCGCCGCCGCCCGTCGCGCCGCCCAGGCCGCTGCGATGGAGGTCGACCAGACGCGCAGCTCGCCCGCCGTCAAGAGCCCGGGCAAGAAGGGGACCTTTGCGCGCTATCGCCGGCCGATCCTTCTGGCCGTCGGCGCAGCATTGCTGGCGCTCATGGCCTTCCCGCTGGTTCACTCGCTGACCGGCAAGCCCGCACCGGCACCCGCCGAAGTCTCCGCACTTTCCTCCGCAGCCACGCCGCCTGCAGCCGCCGACGTGGCGACCGCTCCCCAGGCGACCGCGCCGATCGCCCCCGCTGACGTCGCGCAGACACAGGCGGGCATGACGACGCCAGCGGATCCGCGACCATCGCCGGTTCCGGCTGGCAGCGATCCCGCCAGCCAACCTTTGGTCTCGCCAGGCGCAACGCCACCGGCATCGGGACAGTTGAACGCTCCGCAGGCCCAAGCGACCGCTCCGGACGTTGCGGCGGCAAACACTGCCGGCAACGGGGCCACGCAAGCTTCCCCCGCCCCGGCAACGACCCCGGCCGTTCCCGTTCCCGACAACCTCCAGCCCCCGGCGCTTGCCGATGCGGCTCGTGGCGGCGATGCTCTGGCGCTGTTTGAAATCGGCGCGCGCTTTACCGAAGGCCGCGGCCTGCCGACCGACCTGAAGCAGGCGGCGAGCTGGTACCAGCTCTCTGCCGACAAGGGTTTTGCGCCGGCGCAGTATCGCCTCGCGAGCATGTACGAAAAGGGCAACGGCCTCGACCGGGATCTGGCGAAGGCAAAGCAATATTACCAGCTGGCCGCCGACCAGGGTAACGCCAGCGCCATGCACAACCTGGCCGTCCTGTTTGCCTCCGGTGCCGCAGGTCCGCAGGATTATGCGGCAGCGGTCGACTGGTTTACCAAGGCCGCCAATTTCGGCGTCTCCGACAGCCAGTTCAACCTCGCCATTCTTTATGCGCGCGGTAATGGCGTAAAGCAGGATCTGGGCGAATCCTACAAATGGTTTGCCATTGCCGCCAAGGCCGGCGACAAGGACGCGGCGCAGAAGCGCGACGAGGTGGCCAACAACCTGAAGCCCGACCAGCTGCAGGCCGCAAAGGCCAAGGTGGATCTCTGGAAGCAGCAGCCGCTCGACGACAAGACCAACCGCGCCGACATCCCCGACGCGTGGTCCGGCAAGGGTGTCCACACCGCCTCCATCGACATGAAGAAGGCGATCCGCAACATCCAGGCGATCCTCAACAACAACGGATTCGACGCGGGCACACCCGACGGCAACATGGGCGACAAGACGGTATCGGCGCTGAAGAACTTTCAGAAATCGGTCGGCCTGACGCCGGACGGCAAGATCACCGATCAGGTGGTCAAGCAGCTGCTCGCCCGCAACAAGCCGGCCTGAAACCGATGAATTCATACAACGCCCGGCTGGAGAAATCCCGCCGGGCGTTTTTGTTTGGGGAAAGCAAAATCGCGGGTCGGGGAACTTCTTCAGCCTGGCCTCACCGGGGCGATAGATTACCCTGACCTCATCAAGCGAACCGAGATGAACAAAACGCGACTTGGCGCGTTTCGGGAGCCAAATCCGAATGAGGGCGGCGAATGAAAATTTTTACGCGGAGGCCTGCGTTTCGCGGCGCGCTGTTTCTGGCTGCGGTCATTCTTCTCCAGCCGGCCGCAGGCGTCCTGGCAGCCTCTGCTGACAGCACAGAGCCGCCGCCCATTCCGGTCACGACGATCACAGCCAAGCGCGAAACGATCCACCGGGTGATCAATGGCATCGGAACCGTCTCTCCGCTTCAGTCGGTCCTGGTGCGGCCTCGCATCGACGGGCAGGTGATGGACATTCCATTCAGTGAGGGCGAGATCGTCCAGAAGGGCAGCGTACTGCTGCGGCTCGACGATCGGCAGCTGTCTTCCGACCTTATTTCCGCAAAGGCCAAGAAAGCCCAGGACGAGGCCCAATTGCGCAGCGCCAAGGCAGATGCCGAGCGATACAGCGGCCTTGCGGAAAAGGGGATCGCCTCCACGGCCACCGTGGAGCAGAAGAACGCCTCCAGCGACCAGTTGTTTGCCGCGGTTCAATACGACGATGCGGCCATCAAGAATGCGGAGACCCAGCTCGGATTTGCGACGATCGTCGCCCCTTTCACCGGTCGCGCCGGCTTCCGGCAGGTCGATCCCGGCAGCGTCATCAGTGCGAGTTCCACGACGGGGATCGTGACGATCACCCAGATGGACCCGATCGGCGTGTCGTTCGTGGCTCCGGGCGACCGCTTCGGCGAGATTCGCGAGGCGCTGAAGCAGGGCATTGCGGAAGTCGAGGTATCGACAACCGACGGTACGCGGCAGATTGCCAAGGGCAAGCTCTCGGTGATCGACAATTCGGTCGATTCGACCAACGGGTCGATCCACCTGCGCGCCAATTTCGACAATGGCGAGGGTCGTCTCTGGCCCGGGCTGCCGGTCGCAACGCGGCTGACGGTCGAGGTGCGTGACGGCATCGTCGTACCGGACAAGGCGCTGGCCCGTGGCCCCTCAGGCCTCTACGCCTATGTCGTCGGAAAAGACGGCAAGGTCGCAAAACGGGATGTGGTGTCGGCCTTCGTGACCGATGCACGGGCACTGGTGACAAAAGGCATTGGGGAAGGCGACCAGGTGGTGATGGACGGCCAGTCGCGCATCGGCGATGGCGTCAAGGTCAGCGTCACCCCGTGGACAGGCTCCACCACCGGCGAACTTGCGGAGAAGACGTCCCCATGAGCGGCACCGTTTCTCCTGACACCGCGCAACCCAAAGACTCCAACTTCTTCAGCTTCTTCATCGATCATCCTGTCGCGACGGGCCTGATCATGGCCGGCATCTTTCTCGTCGGGGCCATCTGCTATCCGCTGATGCCGGTGTCGGCGCTGCCGCAGATCGATTTCCCGACGATCCAGATCGCGGCCAGCCTTCCCGGCGCATCGCCGGACACGATGGCGTCGAGCGTCGCCCAGCCGATCGAGGAGGCGCTGTCCCGTGTCAGCGGGATCACCGAGATCACGTCTAGCAGTTCGCTCGGAACCACGTCCATCACCATCCAGTTTGCGCTCAGCCAGAACATCCAGACGGCAGCCAGCGATGTGCAGACCGCCATCAGCGAGGCCTCCGCCACCCTGCCGAAGGACATGCCGTCGCTGCCGACCGTCCGGAAGGTCAATCCCGCCGATGCGCCCGTCATGCAGCTGTCGGCAACATCGGACACCCTGACGCTGCCGGAACTCGACGAATATATCGAGCGCAATGTCGCCACCAAGATCGGTCAGGTCTCCGGCGTCGCCTATGTCAATATCGGCGGCAAGCAGAAGCCGGCAATCCGTATCGGCGTCGATCCCGGTAGGCTCGCCCAGGCCGACGTGACGCTGGAAGATGTCCGCTCGGCGATCGGCAACCTCAGCCTCAGCGCCCCCAAGGGCAACATCGACGATCCGACCCGGACCTTTCCGATCTATACCAACGACCAGATCTCCAAGTCGAGCGACTGGAACGATGCCGTCATCGCCTACCGCAACGGCGGCCCGGTGCGTATCCGCGATATCGGGGCTGCCGTCGATGGTGCCGAAGACTCCAAGATGGCCCACTGGACCAATGGCGAGCGCGGCATCGCCCTCGATGTCTTCCGGCAGCCCGGTGCCAACGTCATCGGCGTCGTCGATGCGATCAAATCGCAGCTTCCCGCTCTCCAGGCGTCGCTGCCCCGCGCGATCAAACTGGAACTCGTCACCGACAGGACATCGACGATCCGGGCTTCGGTTTCGGATGTGCAGTTTACCCTGATGCTGACCATCGGGCTAGTGGTGCTGGTGATCTTCCTGTTCCTGCGCGACATCAGGGCGACGATCATTCCGGCGCTCACCCTGCCCATCGCTCTGGTCGGATCGCTCGCGCCGATGTGGGTGCTGGGGTTCAGCCTCGACAACCTTTCTCTCATGGCACTGGTGGTGGCTGTCGGCTTCGTGGTCGACGATGCGATCGTCATGCTGGAAAATATCACCCGCCTCATCGAGGACGGGGTCGAGCCGAAGGATGCGGCCCGCAAGGGCGCGCGGGAGATTGGCTTTACGATCATCTCCATCAGCCTGTCGCTGATCGCGGTCCTGATCCCGATCCTTCTCATGGGCGGCATCGTCGGCCGGATGTTCCGCGAATTCGCCATGACGCTGACGATCGCCATCGTGATCTCGGCCATTGTCTCCCTCACGCTGACACCGATGCTGGCTTCGCGCTTCATCCGATCCGTCCCGAAGGAGCAGCACGGTCGCCTCTATCGCGCGGGAGAAGCCTTCTTCGACTGGCTGCTGTCGCTCTATGCACGCAGCCTGGCGCGGGTTCTGCGCCACCTCTATCTGACGCTGGCCGTATTTCTCGGAACGGTCGCCCTGACAGGCTATCTGTTCTTCATCATCCCGAAGGGGTTCTTCCCCGAGCAGGATACCGGCTTCATCGCCGGCCAGTCGCAGGCTTCGCCCGATATCTCCTACACGGAAATGGCCAAGCTGCAGGAGCGTGTCAGCGCGATCATCCTGAAGGACCCGGCGGTCTACAGCGTTTTCATGGATATCGGCGGCGGCAACGGTGGCAATGCCCTTAACCAGGGTCACGTCAACATCACCCTCAAACCGCTCTCAGAGCGCGATGCGAGTGCCAAGGAGGTGATCCAGCGCCTTGGTATCGCCCTCAACCAGCAGCAGGGCATCAAGCTCTTCATGCAATCCGCGCAGGATATCAACATCGGTGCGCGGCCAGCCAAGACCCAGTATCAATACACGCTGCAGGACGGCAATATCGCCGAACTCTCCGACTGGGCGACGAAGGTCACCAACAAGCTGCAAAGCCTGCCGGAACTGCGCGACGTCGGCAACGACCAGCAAGCCGAGGCGCCCAACCTGTCGATCCACATCGACCGGGCTGCGGCCTCGCTCTATGGTGTTCTGCCGGCAACGATCGACGACACGCTGTACGATGCGTTCGGACAGCGGCAGGTGGCGTCCTACTCCACTCAAACAGACACGTTCCACGTCATTCTGGAAGTCCTGCCGGACCTGCAGCGCAAGATCGCGACGCTCGACCAGCTCTCGGTCCGCTCCAGCAGCGGCACGCTGGTGCCGTTGTCCGTCGTTGCCAAGTGGACGACCAACGGGGTTTCGCCGGTGTCGATCTCCCATCAGGGCCAGTCTCCCGCGGTCACCATCTCGTTCAACTTGGCACCCTCGGTCGCGCTCGGGCAGGCCACGCAGGCCATCGAGTCCACAGTGAACGGGATGCAGCCCCCGGCATCCCTGCAGGCGAGTTTTTCCGGCAGCGCCAAGGCGTTCCAGGATTCGCTCGCGACGGTACCGCTGCTGATCCTGGCGTCGCTCGTCGTGGTCTACATCATCCTCGGCGTCCTCTATGAGAGCCTGCTGCATCCGCTGACCATCCTGTCGACGCTGCCCTCCGCAGGCCTCGGGGCGCTGGCGGCCCTGATGATTTCAGGGTTCGACTTCGGTCTCGTCGCGATGATCGGCGTCATCCTGTTGATCGGGATCGTGAAGAAGAACGGTATCATGCTGGTGGACTTTGCTATCCAGGCGGAAAAGCAGGAGGGCCTGACCAGCGAAGAGGCGATCACCAAGGCGGCGCATCTGCGTTTCAGACCGATCCTCATGACGACGATGGCAGCTCTCCTCGGCGGCATTCCGCTGGCAATCGGCCATGGGTCAGGGTCAGAGCTGCGCCAGCCCCTCGGCTATGCCATCGTCGGCGGCCTCATCGTCAGCCAGATCCTGACGCTTTACACGACACCCGTCATATACGTGCTGCTCGACCGCCTGGGAAAGCGGCGCGCGAGCAACCGCCCCACGGCCGACACCGGCAATCGCACCGTCTCGCCGGCGTGATATCGAGGTTTTGAGGCAGCTCAGGGCCCTGCTGTGAGAGCCAGCTGCCGGACACGCCGACCGGTTATCCTGCGGGATTGCCACACCCGACGCGAAAAGCGCGTCGGGTGTGGAAAGGCGATTGACTTAAATTCCGTAAAACCAAACTTTCTTTAACGGGTTCCGGCTAGGATTTCGTATGAGCGTCGCGCGTTCAAAGGGGAAATTTCATTAGGCGCCGGGTTTTTTGAACGAGCGCAGTTCACTTGGGGTCCGGCCGTGACGATTTACCTGCCGATAGCGGAATTATCGGTCAACATCTTCATCATCCTCGGCATGGGCGCGGCGGTCGGATTTCTGTCGGGCATGTTCGGCGTCGGCGGCGGGTTCCTGATCACGCCGCTGCTGATCTTCTACAACATTCCGCCGGTCGTTGCCGTCGCCACGGGCTCGAACCAGGTCGTTGCCTCCTCTGTCTCCGGCGCCATCAGCCATTTCCGGCGCGGCTCGCTCGATCTCAAACTCGGATCGATCCTCTTGGCTGGAGGCCTCGTCGGTTCGACGCTCGGGCTGTGGGTGTTCGTCATCCTGCGCCGGGTCGGGCAGATCGACCTCATCATCTCGCTTCTCTACGTCTTCCTGCTCGGCACCGTCGGCACGCTGATGCTTTGGGAAAGCATCAATGCGCTGCGCCGCGCTGCCGGCAAGGGAAAGCCGCTTGCCAAGCGTCCCGGCCACCATAACTGGGTACAGCGGCTGCCGCTGAAGATGCGCTTCAAGAAATCGAAGCTCTATCTCAGCGTCATCCCGGTCTTCGGCCTCGGATTCTTCGTCGGCGTGCTGACCCCGATGGGCATCGGCGGCGGCTTCATCCTGGTGCCGGCGATGATCTACCTGCTGCGGATCCCGACCAATGTGGTCGTCGGCACATCGCTTTTCCAGGTCATCTTCGTCACGGGATACACAACCATCGTCCAGGCGGCGACCAACTATTCTGTCGATATCGTTCTCGCTTTCGTGCTGATGGTGGCCGGCGTCATCGGCGCCCAGTACGGCGTGCGGGTCGGCCAGCGGCTGCGTGGCGAACAGCTGCGCGCCCTGCTGGGCCTCCTCGTACTCGCCGTCGGCGTGCGCCTGGCGATCGCGCTGATCGTGACGCCCACCGATATCTATTCCATCGTCATGGAAGGGATCGGCAAATGACGGTGCGCACTATCGTCCTGGCCGCCGCCCTGTTGCTGGCCCCCCTTGGCGCTCTCGCCCAGGTGCCGCTCGCTCCGCCGGCGACACCGCTGCCGGAGACGATGGAGATCGGCACCTCGACCAGCGAGATTGCCATCACCTCGGATTTCGCCGGTGCCGACCTGACGGTTTTCGGCGCACTCGGCAACACCGACGAACTGCTGCTGGCGATCGGTCAATACGACATCGTGGTGGTGCTGGAAGGCCCGCGCGAGAACGCAACGGTGCGCAAGAAGCAAAGGGTCTTCGGGATCTGGGTCAACACGCGTTCGATGACCTTCGAGCGCGTGCCGGAAGCCTACTCATTGTCCAGCACGCGCGCCGTCGACAGCGTCACGACACCGCTGGAACTCAACGACCGCGGTATCGGCCTCGACCATATTCCGCTCAACCCGGTCGGCTTCGTCGGCGATGTAGGAAACCTGCGCGAGTTCCGGGACGCCTTTCGCCGGCTGCAGGAAAGCGGCGGCCTTTACGACCGCGATCCGAGCGGCGTACGGTTTGTCAGCTCCAGCCTGTTCAAGGCCACGCTGCGGCTGCCGGCCAACGTGCCGAATGGCGTTCACACGGTGCGGGCCTATCTTTTCAAGAGTGGCAAGTTCGTCGCCGAGAAGGCGCTGCCGCTGCGGGTCATCAAGACCGGCATCGAGCAGACCATCACCGACGCCGCCCATGAGCAACCGGTCGCCTATGGCTTCTTCGCGGTATTCCTGGCTGTCGTCACCGGCTGGACCGCCAGTTTCGTCTTCCGGAAAAGCTAGCGGATCGGGCATCTTCCGACGCAGCACCCTTGCGATTTGCAGTCGCCTGCAGAGGCCGGTCGGCCTGCCGTCGACCCCGGAATATCGCGTCGCCGGATGGCATTGACGATATATGCCGGGGACACGGAACAAGATCGGTGCGAGACCATTGAGCAGCATGAAAACAACCGCGCTGCTCACCACCCTCTCCCTCCTCGTCCCCTTTGCCGCCGCCGCCCAGGCGCCGCAGGCCGACGCCATCAACAACTCCTCGCTGGCCTCGATTGCCGCCACGCGCCCCGACAAGGCCGGTGACGAGCCTGATCCGGCGATCATCCGCCTGCAGGTGCTTCTCGACCGCGCCGGCGCCTCGCCAGGGGTGATCGACGGGTTCTACGGCGAAAATGTCAGCAAGGCTGTTGCCGGCTTCGAGGCGATGAACGGAATGAAGCCAGACGGCAAGATCGGCCCCGATGTCACCAGCCGCCTCGATGCAAAGGCGCCCGTTGTCGAAAACTACGTCATCACCGCCGATGACGCCGCAGGTCTCGTCGACCATATCCCGGCTGATTACGGCGAGAAGGCCAAGATGGAGAGCATGGGCTATACCAGCGTCGCAGAGAAGCTCGCCGAGCGCTTCCATATGGCGCAGGCCCTTCTCGAAAAGCTCAACACGGGCTCGGACTTCGCGGTCGGCAAGACAATCCAGGTGGTGATGCCGGGCCCGGCGATGGAGGGCGCGGTCAAGCGCATCGTCGCCAACAAGAAGACCGGACAGGTTTTCGCCTATGCGGCCGATGGCAAGCCTCTGGCGGTTTATCCGGCAACGGTTGGCAGCGAGGATAACCCTTCGCCGAAGGGGATCCACAAAGTTAAGGGCGTCGCCCGCATGCCGGTTTATCGCTACGACCCGGACAAGAATTTCAAGCAGGGCAAGAACGACAGGGTCCTCACTATTCCCAAGGGCCCGAACGGTCCGGTGGGCAGCGTCTGGATCGACCTGACCGAGCCGACCTACGGCATCCACGGCACGCCCGATCCGGACCTGATCGGCAAGGTCGGCTCCCACGGCTGCGTGCGCCTGACCAATTGGGATGTCGAGGAACTGGCGGGCATGGT
>CAZZZI010000161.1:0-10966 GCA_964658415.1 uncultured Sphingomonas sp.
CCTTGTCGTCAAGCCTGTGGGTAAGGTCGAGGAGGCCGCTTTCGATCTGCTCGAATACTTCGGCAGCTTCGACGCGAAAGACGGCGACAGGATCGAGTGTGTTCATCGGCCGAGGACCTTGCGGGTTATCTTGATGAGGTTTTCAGGATCGAATGGCTTGGTCAGCCAGCCGGTCGCGCCGGCGGCCTTGGCGCGGGCCTTCAGGTCCGCATCCGATTCCGTCGTCAGGAAGATGATCGGCACGCCCATGTGCTCGGGCAGCTTGCGCAGCTCCTCGATCATCGTCAGGCCATCCATGACGGGCATGTTGAGATCGGTGATGATGAGGTCGAATGCGCCGCCCTTGGCCTTCGCCAGACCGTCCGAACCGTCCACCGCCTCGGTTACCTTGTAACCGGCGTTGGAGAGGGAAATCTTCGTGGTCATCCGGATGCTGGCGGAATCGTCAACCGTTAAAATGTTCGCAGTCATGTTCGTACCTCTTGATGTAACCAGAATTGCGCGTCGTCCGGCGACTGCGCGTCGATGAATCCACCGCGCTTCAAAACTTTCAGCACCGATCCGGCCGCAGGCGCAGCAAGGCGCATCGTCTTGCCGGCAGCGCGGGCGTCCATGCGGGCGGCTTCGACAAGCTGGACAAAGCTCAAATCGGCCTCTGCATCCTCCGATATATCGAGGATGATCTCCGGGCGCTCGGCGAGCGACAATTGAATAATGCTGTGCACGTCGGAGATATTCTTGATAATCAATGAATCGGGAAGCTTCACGACGTCACTATACTTATGATCCGCTGCCAAGGTGGCCCCCTATGTGGTCGAATGCTGAACCGGTGTTAAAGGAATCTCATGTCAGCCTTAACAGCCCGTAAATCGGGGTTGCATCCAGACACAATTACAGCGAGTCCCAGTGGGGTGATTTCTTACCTGGAATAAATTGGAATTTAGTTTAAGATCTTCTTTAAATACCAACAATTTCATATATTTATGAGATGTTAGCACAAACCTTAGTATATCCACTGAAAGATTGTTAACGCTGCTTCCAGATCGATGTCGATACAACGTGTGCGAGTCGCAGTCATTTACCGGAACTTTCATTCCTTGAGTCTAATGTCCCGATCATGAAGACGCGACGCAAGTAAAGGAAGAACAATGACAAGTGGAACTGCTCTCGCGCACCGCCCGTTAGAGATGCCGATCGCCGATGTCCGCGACACATTGGAGTCCGCCCGCAGTCAGGTCGAGAAGCGCTTCCTGGATGGTGGCGCCGTGCTGGTTTCTGTCCTGGAGGTCATCAACGAGCTGCTCGCATCGTTGGATCGCCTGACGAAATCGCTCGACAGCGACGGCTCCAGCGACACGGCGACCGATCTGCTGCAGACCGTAAAGACGCTTGTCGACCTGCCCGAGCTGGAAGCCAAGCGCCAGGATAACTTCGCAGTCCTGTCGGCAGCCGGCGCCGTACTGAGCACCCACGTCATGGATATGCAGGAAACCATGCGTTACCTCAGGACCTTCGCCATCACCGTCAAGATCACCGGCGCCGGGATCGCCGAATTCGGCGGCTTTGCGCAGGAGATCCTGGAGCGGATCCAGTCCGGCACCAACGAAGTCAACGGCTTTGCGGACCAGCTGACCTCGCTCGAACGCGACCTGAAGGCCGCGATGAGTGTCGGTGCGAACACGGCGAAGGACTATGGCCAGACCATTCCGAACGTTGTCGCCGCGCTCGAGAAAGACGTGAAGACGATTGCCAGCCACAGACAGGACCTGGCCGCCATTGCCGGACAGGTCGGTGCCATCGCCCGCGGCGTCCAGAGCAAGGTGGCCTCCACCCTGTCGGCGCTGCAGATCGGCGATATCACGCGCCAGCGTATCGAACACGTGCAGAGCGCCTTCACCTTCCTCGAGGAATTCCTCGAAACCGAAGAGGGTCGTGCGCTCGGAAACGATGCGCACTCGCGCATCGAAAATCTCATCCATCACCTGACGGCCGCGCAGATGCGCGACATGGTAGACGACTTCGACCGCCAATCCCGCAACGTGGTGCAGACCATCACCAGCTTCAGCCATGACACGCAGGAAATTCTCAAACTGCGCGACGACATGAAGGGCACGGGCGAGGAAACCGGCGGCAATTTCATGCGCACGCTCGAAGACAGCGTCTCGACTGCCCTTGGCATCGTCAAGCAGGTGGAAACGGCCCGGACCGAGACCAACCGGATCAGCCAATCCACACTCGACACCACATCCAACCTTTTGAAAAGCATCGCCAATATTCGCGCGGTCAAGACCGATATCCACTATATGGCGCTGAACACGAACCTGCGCTGCAGCCGCATGGGCGAAGAAGGCCGTTCGATCAACGTGATCACCGCCGAGCTACGCATCTTCGCCGCCAAGCTCGACGACTCCGCCGATTCCCTCGTCACCGGCCTTTCCGATCTCGAAACAGCGGGCAATGGCGTTGCCTCGACCCATGAGGCCAACGCCCGCCGCCTTGACGAGCGGCTGGGCGAAGCGGTCGGCAATATCCGCGCCGGCGCCGACGTCATGGAGCAGGAACTCGCTATCCTCGCCGAGCACGGCCGCGAGGTCGCCACCAAGATCAGCCTGTCGCTGAGCAAGCTCGACTTCCAGAACGACCTCGGCGAGATCCTGGCAACTTGCGCCGACACCCTCGACGAGATGGCCGGACCGGAGCAGCCCGACGTCAGCGATCTTACCGACACCCTTGCGCCGCTCGCCGCCCGCATCCTCAAGGTCTATACCATGGCGCAGGAGCGCGACGTCCACCACGACATCGTCCCGGCCCAGAGCGGTGCGGTACTGCATGTCGTCGAGACAGAGGTCAAAAGCGACGACGACCTGTTCGACGACGCGTTGTTCTAGGGGTCAGCGGGCGCGGCGGAACTTGTTTGCCGCGTCGATCGCCGCTTTCTGCTGGTCGTCCTCTATGCCGAGGTAGAAATCCTCGAGTTCGGGATCCTTCAACCCGGCGCGGCGCGAGATGACATACCATTTCGCCGCCTCAACCGGATCCTGCGGGGTCCCGAGTGCATTGATATAAAGATGCGCCAGCTTGTTCTGCGCCACGACGTTGCCGCGATAGGCCGCGACCTTCATCCACTTGAAACCTTCTTCGAGATTGGCTTTGCCGCCGACGCCGTTCACAAGCCAGACGCCCATGTCCAGCTGGGCCGTGTCGAAACCTGCGTTCGCCGCCCGCGCCAGCCACATGCGCGCCTGCGCTTTCTTCTCCGGCGGTATGTTTTCGAGCGACATGTAAAGCTGCGACACCGCGTACTGCGCGTCGGCGATGCCCTGGGCGGCCGATTTTTCGTAATAAGGCAGCGCCAGTTCGAGGCCCTTGATACCGGCGTTGTCGGCCGTCAGGCTCTGCGCCCAGTTGAACTGCGCCGTGGGCTCGCCGGCATCGGCGGCCTTCTTCATCCACTGGTCGGCAGACTTTCGGTCGCGCGGCACGTCGCGGCCCTCCATCTGGGCCAGGGCAAACTTGAACATCGCCGTCGGATTGCCGCCCTCGGCCGCCTTGCCGTACCAGAAGGCCGCATTCTTGCTATCCCGCCGGACGCCCAGTCCCTGCGACAGCAACTCGGCGATCAGTGTCTGGGCTGCGGGATCGCCAAGCTGGGCGCGCGGCAGGGCCTTCTGGAAGGCCGTCAGATAGAAGCCGCGCTGAAACGCCCCGTAGGCCTCGTCGACCACGCCTGTATAGGGCTTCTCCGCCGGGAGCGCCGGCAGGCCGACGCCCATGCGGTCCAGCACGCCGATGCCACCCGAGGGCTTGGGGGCCTTCGGATCGGCCGGCACAGGCGAAACCTTATCGCCTTTCTTGAATAGCTCGGGCTTCGGCTCATTCGAGGGCGCGATATGCTCGGTCGGGAAACTGCCGACGTTAGGCGAATTCGAAACCCCGTCCGCAGCCGACTGCGCTCGCGCCAACGGCGGCAAGGCGGCGAAACCTGCAAGGAAAGCCAGGAACAGCAGGGACGGATGAGTGCGGTGCGAAAGCGACATGAATTGCTATCAATCTTCAAACCGTGGCGCTTTTTCGTCCAGCAGAGCATTCACTGCAGAAACAACCGTAGCGGCCGCTTCGGGATCCGCAAACACCGCAGACCTCAACGCCACGAACTCGACGCCCGCGAGCGCCACATCCAACGCCGAGTTCGGGTCGGTGCCGCCCATGACGATGCAGGGGATTTCGATCATCGAAGCCCACCACTCGCCGAGATCGACATTCTTCGGATGCGCCTCCGGCTTGAAGTCGCCATCGAACTTGCCGAAGAAGATGTAGTCGGGCCGGAGTTCGCCGATCTCCAGCGCGGTGTGGCGATCCTTGGCCGTGCCACCGCCGACCATGAAGCTTGCCGTCTGCTTCTCCATGGCTTCCGTGAATTCGGCGATGTCGGCAGCGATATGAAGACCGTCCGCCTTGGCGCGCGCGGCGACACGGCTGTCTCCCGCGATCAGGGCGGCAGCGCCGGCTGCTTGGACGATCGGCACGAGTTTTTCCGCCGATTTCTGGAAATCGAATTCGTTGAGGCCGTATTGCGGGATGATCACCGAGGCGACATCGCCACCCTCGAGCGCCTTGGCGACAAGCGCATGCTGTTCGCCGACGTCGGACATCTCGGGAACGATGAGAACCAGGCGGCAGCGGCTGGGGGGCAAGGTCATGCAGGCTTCCTATTCGGCGCATCCGGCCGGAAGACAATGTCCGGCACTCCGGTCTGTGAGTAAATCCGATGGGACGTGCTGACAAGGGGAGCGTTGCGGAAAACCGCGAGGAGGACGGGCTGGTGCGGGCCGCGAACCGGCAGCATTTCCGGAACCGTTCTCCGGGAGGCGGTCGATGACCTCAAGGCCAACAACGCCCCGCCAGTATCGTACTCTGGCCACGGGGGCGTCGTCTGGAGTTTTGCTCGCATGGAGCAGAGGCCTTTTGCGCCTCTTCATCTTCTAGCGGCTGCGCCAACCTCTACGCTCTATTGAGGATGTTGGCGCCGCCATTTGTGAACTCAGCGCTTGGCCGCGGCTCCGTTCAAACCGCACAAGTAAATCCGGTCCGGCCGGAGCGCGGCAAAAGCTTTAATGTACCGATGTGGCGATACGCTGGATCTGGTCTTTGATTTTCAGTTTCATTCGCTTGATGTCCGCGATTTCACGGTCATCCACGGAGGGTGATGTCATCGCAGAGTGCAACTTTTCCTCGAGGGCGACATGCTTTTTCTGGAGCGATTCAAGATGAGCCTGAACAGTCATTTGACCTTCCTTCTGCTTGCCTTCCCCAGCCATCCATCGCTGGAGTTCTAGGCTTTAACGACAATAGTGTGACACACTAATTCTTCAATGTCGAAGGTCAAAAAGTGACTTGAACGCGGCAAATTCATGATCAAGGATAACTTCCCGTTACCGTTATTTGGTGATAGGAGCTTGCGGAATTCACCCGTGGGATCCAAAGGATTCCGCGTGATTACGACTGGGGACGAATACCATGCCCGACCAGGACCAGGCCGATGTCAGGCTCGTTGTTGCGCGCTTGCGCCAGGAACATGAGGATTTCGACGTTGCCATCAATGCGATGATCGAAACCGGCTGCGATCAGCTGCGCGTGCAGCGGATGAAAAAGAAGAAGCTGGTCATCAAGGACAAGCTGACCAAGCTGGAAGACCAGATCATTCCGGACATTACCGCTTGAGGGGACGCTTCGCCATGACCGAAAGACCGCCTGTCGCCATCATCATGGGCAGTCAGTCCGACTGGGAAACCATGAAGAACGCGGCCGACACGCTCGAAGCCCTTGATATTACCTACGATGCGCGAATCATTTCGGCCCATCGCACGCCCGATCGGCTGGTGCGGTTTGCCAAGGGCGCCCGCGACGAAGGCTTCAAGATCATCATCGCCGGCGCCGGCGGCGCAGCCCACCTTCCCGGCATGGCAGCCTCGATGACATCGCTGCCTGTCTTCGGCGTGCCCGTGCAGTCGAAGGCGATGTCCGGCCAGGACAGCCTTCTCTCGATCGTCCAGATGCCGGCCGGCATACCCGTCGGCACGCTCGCCATCGGCCGGGCCGGCGCCATCAATGCAGCACTGCTGGCCGCCGCCGTGCTTGCCCTCGGTGACGAGGACATCGCCGACCGGCTCGAAGAATGGCGGGCCGCCCAGAGCGCCGCCGTTGCCGAATACCCGATGGACGACCTATGACGGCGCAAACGATCGGCATCATCGGCGGCGGCCAGCTCGGCCGCATGCTGGCCATGGCGGCAGCGCGCCTGAATTTCCACACGGTCATTCTCGAGCCGCAAACGGATTGCCCGGCAGCCCAGGTGGCGAACCGGCAGATCGTCGCGGCCTATGACGATCCCGCAGCACTGGCGGAACTCGCCTCCAGCTGCGACGTGGTGACCTACGAATTCGAAAACGTGCCGGTCTCGGCCGCCGAATTGCTGGCGCAGAGCGTCCCCGTCTATCCGCCGCCGAAAGCGCTCGCGATGGCGCAGGACCGGCTGACGGAAAAGCAGTTCCTGAACGAATGCGGCGTGCCCACCGCCCGCTTCCATGCCGTCGACAGCCAGGCAGACCTCGAGGCGGCGCTCGCCGACTTCGGCGGCCCCGGCGTCCTGAAGACGCGGCGACTCGGTTATGACGGCAAGGGGCAGCGCGTCTATCGCTCGCTGTCCGACAGCCCCGAGGGCGGCTACGCGGCGCTCGGCAGCGTCCCGCTGATTCTCGAGAGCTTCGTCTCGTTTGAGCGCGAAATCTCGATCATCGCCGCGCGCAGCGCCGACGGTAAGGTCAGAAGCTACGATCCGGCCGAAAATGTCCACCGCGCCGGCATCCTGCACACCTCCACCCTGCCCGCCAAGCTGTCGCCCGAGACGGCACAGGCAGCGGCAGAGGCGGCGGAGAAGATCCTCGACGCGCTCGACTATGTCGGCGTCATCGGCATCGAGTTCTTCGTGCTGGCCGACGGACGGCTGATCGCCAACGAAATGGCGCCGCGTGTCCACAATTCCGGCCACTGGACGGAGGCCGCCTGCGTCGTTTCGCAGTTCGAGCAGCATATCCGCGCGGTCGCCGGCCTGCCGCTCGGCAATCCCGTCCGCCACGCCGATTGCGTCATGCAGAACCTGATCGGCGACGACATTCTTGCTGTTCCGGACTGGCTGGCCCGCGACAACACGCTCGTCCATCTCTACGGCAAGACCGAAGCCCGGCCAGGCCGCAAGATGGGTCACGTGACGACGCTTCTTTAGTCTGTGCAAGACCGCCGGCACCGGGAAAAAGCCGGGATAGTCGGTTGACAGCGCGAAAGCGACACGGTATTTGCTCCCCACCCTAAAAGAGCGCGCCATGAGCGCGCTTTTGATTGTTTAAAGATACGGGCGAATGTGACATTCCCCCTAAAACCCGCGGATCGAAAAAATGAAGATCAAGAATTCGCTCAAGTCGCTCAAAGGCCGTCACCGCGATAACCGCCTCGTGCGTCGCAAGGGCCGCGTCTACATCATCAACAAGCTGAACCCACGCTTCAAGGCTCGTCAGGGCTGATTGACGCGATGCGGTTTGCTTGCCCGCTGCGCCGCGCTTTTCGCGCACGCACGGGAATGGCCGGATACCGGTCGGCATGACGCTCAATCAAATTTGTTTTGATCTTCGGCGCTGGCGGGCTACTATGCCCGCCATGCTCGTTTATGCCACGCTGCGCCTTGCCCTGCTTCCGCTTGCTCTTTTGTCCGTGCCTGCCCTGCAAACGGCGGCGGCCGCCGATGACACGCGTCTCGTGGAACAGCAGAACCCCAACCTATCGCCGAAGCAGCACCTGGACGACCTGTTCACCGCGCTCCGGCGCCAGCGCGATCCCGACCAGGCGGCAGGCATCGCCGAACAGATCAAGCTGGAATGGTCCCAATCCGGCAGCGCCACCGTCGATCTCCTGATGCAGTGGGCGACCAAGGCCATCGCCGAAAAGCGCAATGCCGCCGCTTTCGATTTCCTCGACCAGGTCATCGCCCTCAAGCCCCGCTATGTCGAGGGCTGGAACCAGCGCGCGACGCTGAACTACGCGCTCGGCGACTACAACAAATCCATGGCCGACATCGAGCAGGTCCTGCGGCTGGAGCCACGCCATTTCGGCGCGCTGGCCGGCATGGCGGCGATCTTCAGCGAGAACGGCAAGGACCAGCAGACTCTGGAAATCTGGCAGCGATTCCTCGCCATCTATCCCGCCAACCGCGCCGCCCAGCAGCAGGTCGACCAGCTGAGCGAAAAACTCGCCGGCAGCCGCACCTGACGGTGCAACCGGATGCGACGTTCTGCCGTATAGGTCCGTCAGCCCCGGCATATCAGTTCCGGGGATTTTTACGGGATCGCCGCCGATGTTCATTGCAGTTTTCGTTCCAGCGCTCGTCCTTGCTGCAGCGCTTGCCTATACGGCGGCAAAGGCCCGGGCCATCGAAGCCCGCTACCCGAACATCGGCACCCTCACCGACATCGGCGGCTATCGAATCAATGCGCTTCATCTCCCCCGCCCCCCGGGTGCGGACCTGCCGCCGCTCGTCTTCATCCACGGTGCCAGCGGCAATCTGCGCGACCAGATGCATGCCTTCGCGGCCCCCCTCGAGGGGCGTGCCGAAATGCTCTTCGTCGACCGCCCCGGCCATGGTTATTCCGATCGCGGCGGACCGGAGAATGCGTTCCCCTCCGGCCAGGCGGATGCCATCGCGAGACTCATGGAGAGGCTGGAGATCGGATCTGCCATCATCGTCGGCCACTCCTTCGGCGGCGCCATCGCGGCTGCCTTTGGCGTTCGCCATCCGCAGAAGACAGCCGGCCTGCTTTTCCTCGCCCCCGCCACCCACCCCTGGCCGGGCGGTGTCGACTGGTACTACACGCTGGCGGCGATGCCGGTCATCGGCTGGCTGTTCGCCCACGCCCTGGTGATTCCGGTCGGCCTCAGAAAACTCGAACAGGGCACGGTCGGCGTCTTCAGCCCCAACCCGCGCCCCGACGGCTACGTCGAGAACACGGCCCCTGCCCTCGTGCTGCGGCCTGGTGTCTTCCGAAACAACGCCCGCGACGTCGTCAACCTGCTCGGCTACGTCAAACGCGAAGCGCCGCGCTACCGAGAGATCAAGGCCCCCACCGTCATCGTCACCGGCGACCGCGACGACGTGGTCTTGGCCGAACTCCACTCGATCGGCCTTGAGCGCGATATCCGGGGCGCAGAGCTGGTCACCATCCGCAACCTCGGCCACAAGCCCGACTACATCGCCAACGACGTCGCCGTTGCCGCCATCGAGCATCTCGCGGGCATGCCCCAGGACCTGCAGGCACGCGCCTGGCAGGCGGAGAAGCGGATTGCAGCCGAGCTTCAGCCGTCGGAACCGTGAAGCGCCCATACCATGCCGTTCGCATCGTTAGGATTCGAGAGATCGCCTATACCCCACGTTAGCGCGAACCCGTTACCACGGCTTGTACGCGTTTCGTGGGAGAACTTCTGATGCACCAATACTGGGCAGCCGGCTCGACAACGATCTTGATTTATGTCGCCGGCTTCTTGGGTCCGATCACGGCCAGTCGCTGGAAAGCTTTGGCACTCCGCTTTACGATTTGCCTCGCGATAACGATCGGGCTTGCCTACTTCGTCACCCGTTTCGATCTCCTGTTCGCTGCCATGTTCATGTATCCCATATTGCTTTTCGCCGCAGGTGCCGTTTTGGGAAGTGCAACGAGAGCCGCCCTCCTCGGGCTCCGATGGAATGCCAGAACCGTCAAGGGAGTTCTGGCGATCGCGCTCGGTTTACTTGCCCTGCCTGCGATCGCAATCGCTCGTCTCCTTTATCCATAGGAACTGACGGATCCCGCAGTCGTATTGCCGGCAACACCGGATCGTTCCGGGGACGCTACTTCCGCAATTTGAGGTGTTTCGTGATTCCAGCCTCACATCGCGCGCGGTAAAGCGGCAAACGACGGATGCAAGGCTTCCAGGATGATTTCTGCCAGGCGCTCCGTCGCCGGGCTTTGTTCCGCCGCCGCCCGGTGCAGAAGGAGCTCGAGCTTTGGCAGGAGCGGCAGGCCGAGTTCGCCGGGAGACAAGGGCCGCACCGTTCCGGGCAGGCCAAACGGCGTGCGCACGGTGATCCCCAGCCCCGACCGCGTAGCCGCCCATAAACCGCTGAGGCTGGGACTGACGAAGGCGACGCGCCAGCTGATGCCGGCCTGGTCCATCGCCTTGGTCGCCGCCGTCCGCAGAAGACAGGGTGCCTCCAGCGTCGCCAGCGGCATGGGCTCGCTGCCCGCCGCGCTCCAGTCGACCCGACCGTCGCTCGGGCCCACCCAGCACATCGGCACTTCACCGATCCGCTCGCAATGGCCAGTGCGCTCGCCGTTGCTCCAGGCGAGCGCCAGATCGAGCCGGCCGGAGGTGACGCGCTCCGTCAACTCGGCATTGCGCACCACCCTCGCCTCGATCCGGACTTTAGGATGGGCACGGGCAAAGCGGCCGAGCACCTCCGGCAGCAGCGTTTCGCCGAAATCCTCCTGCAGGCCGAGCCGCACCCAGCCCTCCAGCTCGATCCCCAGCACCGCCGTCGCCGCCTCGTCGTTGAGGTCAAGCAGCCGATGGGCATAGGCGAGCATCGTCTCGCCCGCCTCCGTCAGCGCCAGTCCGCGACCCGCCTTGCGGAAAATCGGTGTGCCCGCCTGCTCCTCGAGCTTCTTGATCTGCGCACTGACGGCCGACGTCGAACGGCCGACCCGTTCCGCGGCCTTCGCAAAACTACCGAGCTCGATACCGGCAACGAAACTGCGCAGGATGTCGAGATCGAAAACCGGCTTGCTCATCTACTGTCCACTTTTTCAGGATGTTAAATCCAGTATTATGTGATTATCGGGATGATCTAGGCATGCCATAAATGGATCGTCAAGTCGAATTGAAC
>CAZZZI010000162.1:0-9176 GCA_964658415.1 uncultured Sphingomonas sp.
ACATCCGTTCGCAGGCGATGAACCAGGGCGGCGCCTCCTTCGCCCAGGCCGATGCCCAGGCGCAGGCCTACCGCATCGAGCATGGCCTCGATAAATCTATGCCCGCGCAATATCTGAACTGGATCGGCGGGATCGTCACGCGCGGCGATTTCGGCTACAGCATGTTCTACAACAAGCCCGTCGCAGACGTCGTCGGCGAGCGCCTGCCGCGCACCCTGATTCTCGCGCTGGTCTGCCACATCCTGGCGTCCATCCTCGGCATTTCCTTCGGCATCATCGCCGCCACGAGGCAATATAGCTGGATCGACAGTGTGCTGTCGGCCGTGGCCTTCCTCGGCATGACAGTGCCGCGCTTCCTGATGGCGCTGATCATCGTCTATCTCCTGGTGTTCCAGCTGAACGTCTCGGAGATCGGCAGTTTCTTTTCGCCGCAATATGGCGGCGCGCCGTGGTCCTTCGCCAAGCTCGGCGATCTCATCCACCACGTCTGGCCGGTGGTTGCCATCGCCACCTTCGGCGGGCTCGCCTACAACATGCGCATCATGCGCGGCAATCTGCTCGATACGCTGAACGCGCAATATGTCGAGACGGCCCGGGCCAAAGGACTGAGCGAAGGCGCCGTCATCATGCGCCACGCCGTGCCGAATGCGCTGCATCCGCTCATCATGTACCAGGGCGTCGTGCTGCCCTACATGCTGACCGGCGAGATCGAGACGGCGATCATCTTTGCCCTGCCGACAGTCGGCCCGGCCATTGTCGGCTCGATGGCGGTCGGCGACGTCTATGTGACGGCGACCTTCATGATGGTGCTCTCGGCAACCCTGATCGTCGGCAACATCATCGCCGACCTGCTGCTCGCTCTTCTCGATCCCCGCGTCCGCCAACATGGAGGTGCCTTCTGATGGCTGCTGTCATGGAAACGGTGCCGACAAAGCCCGCCGTCGAGACGGTGAAGCTGCGCGGCGGCAACGAAAGCTATCCGGCCCTCGTCTGGCGTCGGCTGAAGCGCTCGTGGACTGGCATGGGCGGGCTGGTCCTCGTCGTGCTGCTGTTGCTGATGTCTCTCTTTGCCGAATTCGTCGCGCCGCTGGACCCGAAGGCAACCGACAGCGGCTTCGCGCCGCCGCAAGTGGTGAGCTTTCACGACAAGGACGGCAGCTTCGTCTTCCAGCCGCGCGTCTATGCGCTGGCGGAAACCGATGCGCTTGATCCCGTCACCTTCCAGCCCGTCGTCGGACCCGATTACGACAATCCCCGCCTGATCGGCCTCTTCGTCAAAGGCGACAGCTACCGCCTGTTCGGCCTGATCCCGGGCAATCGCCATCTGTTCGGCTCGACGGACGGTCAGGCCGTGCACTTCCTCGGCACGGACAAGTTCGGCCGCGACGTGCTGTCGCGCGCCATCTACGGGTCGCGCGTATCGCTGATGATCGCGCTGACCGTGGTGTTCATCGTCACCGTCGTCGGCACCACCGTCGGCATGGTGTCAGGCTATTTCGGCGGCACCTTCGATGCCTGGATGCAGCGCTTCGTCGACCTCGTGCTGGCCTTTCCGCAACTGCCGCTCTACCTGGCGCTGACATCGCTGATCCCGGTCACGGCCCCGACCAATGTGTTCCTCGCCTTTGTCATCATCGTCATGTCGGCGCTCGGCTGGGCCCAGATGTCGCGCGAGGTGCGCGGCAAGACGCTGGCACTCGCCCGCATCGATTATGTCCGCGCGGCCATGGCGGTCGGCGCCACGGATCGGCGCATCATCCTGCAGCACATCTTCCCCAACGTCATGAGCCACGTCATCGTCTCCGTGACGCTCGCCATCCCGAGCGTCGTGCTGCTCGAATCCTTCCTTGGTTTCCTCGGCTTTGCCGTCAAGCCGCCGCTGATCTCCTGGGGACTGATGCTGCAGGACACCTCGACCTATTCGGTCATCGGCTCCTATCCCTGGATCCTCACCCCCGTCGCCTTCGTGCTCCTCACCGTCTTCGCGTTCAATGCGCTCGGCGACGGTCTGCGCGATGCCGTCGATCCCTATTGAAGGAAGACGCACCATGGCTCTTTCCGTCGTCGAAAATTTCGCCCCCATGCTCCGGCTCGATCATCACGGCCGCACCACGACGCCGATCATCGACGCGCGCAATGTCGCGGTGAATTTCAAGGTCGAGGACGGCATGGTCGAGGCCGTCAAGGACATCTCGTTCCAGCTCTATCGCGGCGAGACCATCGCCATCGTCGGAGAATCCGGTTCCGGCAAATCGGTGACGGCGCGCACCGTCATGGGGCTGCTCACCAAGCGGGCCGTCGTGTCCAAGAAATCGACCGTCGAATATGACGGCCGCAATGTCCTGAAATTATCCGAGCGCGAACGGCGCAAGCTGCGCGGCGACAGGATCTCGATGATCTTTCAGGAGCCGATGAGCTCGCTCAACCCGATCTACACGATCGGCAGCCAGATCGTCGAAGCCATCCGCGTCCACCGCCGCGTCAGCCGGAAAGAAGCGTACGACCAGGCGCTGGCCCTCCTGGAAAAGGTGCAGATCCCCGACCCCAAGGCGCGGCTCAACCAGTATCCGCACCAGCTGTCCGGCGGCCAGCGGCAGCGGGTGATGATCGCCATGGCGCTCGCCAACGATCCGGATGTGCTGATCGCCGACGAGCCGACGACGGCGCTGGATGTGACTGTCCAGGCGCAGATCCTCAACCTGATCCGCGATCTGCAGAAGCAGCTCGGCATGGCTGTCATCCTGATCACCCACGATCTTACCGTCGTCAAACAGTTCTCCGACTATGTCTACGTGATGCAGCTCGGCGAAATGCGCGAGCACAACACAACGCAGCAGCTGTTCGCCAATCCGCAGCATCCCTACACCCGTCACCTCCTGGCGTCGGAGCCGAAGGGGCATGCCAAGCCCCTGCCGGAGGGCTGCGAGCCCATTCTCGAGGCCAAGGCGGTGCGCGTGTCCTTCATGCTCAAGCACGGCACCTTCTTCAAGCCGGAGATGCGCGAGCTGGTGGCGGTGGGCGGTCTCGATCTGGAGCTGCGCCGCCACGAAACGCTCGGCATCGTCGGCGAATCCGGTTCCGGCAAGACCACCTTCGGCCAGGCGCTGCTGCGGCTGATCAATGCCGAGAGCGGCGAGATCTATTTCGACCGCCAGCCGATCCACGACCACACGCGCAACCAGATGCGACCTTTGCGCTCGCGTATGCAGATCGTTTTCCAGGATCCGTTCTCCTCGCTCAATCCGCGCATGCCGGTTGGCCAGATCATCGAGGAGGGTCTGATCGTCAACAATATCGGCGCCAACAAAGAGGAGCGGCTGGAGCGGGTGAAGGAGGCGCTGGTGTCATCAGGCATGCCGTCGAACATCCTGTCGCGCTTCCCGCACGAATTTTCCGGCGGCCAGCGCCAGCGCATCGCCATCGCCCGGGCAATCGCGCTCGAGCCGGAGTTCATCCTGCTGGACGAGCCGACATCGGCGCTCGATCTTTCGGTACAGGCGCAGATCATTGATCTCCTGCGCAAGCTGCAGGACGAGCGCGGCCTCAGTTACCTTTTCATTTCGCACGATCTCAAGGTCGTGCGGGCTCTTTGCCACCGCGTGATCGTCATGCAGAATGGCAATATCGTCGAGCAGGGCCCCGTCGAAGACGTCCTCTCCCACCCCCAGACCGCCTACACCGAACGGCTCGTCAAAGCCGCTTTCGAGGTAGCCTGAACACCCATTGCCCGGAGAATAACATGGCAAACAACCCAAAAATCACTTTCATCGGCGCCGGCTCGACCGTCTTCATGAAGAACATCATCGGCGACATACTGCAACGTCCGGCGCTGTCGGGCGCCAAGATCGCGCTGATGGATCTCAACCCGGAGCGTCTTGAAGAGAGCGCCGTCGTCGCCCGCAAGCTGGCGTCGACGCTCGGCGCCTCGGCCACCGTCGAGACCTTTACCGATCAGCGCCGCGCGCTGGACAAGGCCGATTTCGTCGTCGTCGCCTTCCAGATCGGCGGCTATGAGCCATGCACCGTCACCGATTTCGAGGTGCCCAAGAAATACGGCCTGCGCCAGACCATCGCCGATACGCTGGGCGTCGGCGGCATCATGCGCGGGCTGCGCACCGTGCCCCATCTGTGGAAGATCTGCGAGGACATGCTGGCGGTCTGCCCTGATGCCATCATGCTGCAATATGTGAACCCGATGGCCATCAACACCTGGGCGATCTCGGAGAAATACCCGACCATAAAGCAGGTCGGCCTCTGCCACTCGGTCCAGGGCACCGCGATGGAGCTGGCACTCGACCTCGAGATTCCCTACGAGGAAATCCGCTATCGCTCGGCCGGCATCAACCACATGGCCTTCTTCCTCAAGTTCGAGCACCGCCAGCCCGACGGCTCCTACCGCGATCTCTATCCGGATCTCGTGCGCGGCTACCGCGAGGGCAGGGCGCCGAAGCCGACCTGGAACCCGCGCTGCCCGAACAAGGTGCGCTATGAGATGCTGACGCGGCTCGGCTATTTCGTCACCGAAAGCTCCGAGCACTTTGCCGAATACACGCCCTACTTTATCAAGGAAGGCCGCGACGACCTGATCGAGAAATTCGGCATTCCGCTGGATGAATATCCGAGGCGCTGCATCGAGCAGATCGCCAAGTGGAAGAGCCAGGCCGACAAATATCGCAGCGCCGACAAGATCGAGGTCGCGCAATCGAAGGAATATGCCTCGTCGATCATCAACTCGGTCTGGACCGGCGAACCCTCTGTCATCTACGGCAACGTCCGCAACAACGGCTGCATCACCTCGCTGCCATCCAATTGCGCCGCCGAGGTCCCATGCCTCGTCGATGCCTCGGGCATCCAGCCCACCTACATCGGCGCCCTGCCGCCGCAGCTGACGGCCCTGATGCGCACCAACATCAACGTGCAGGAGCTTACCGTCCAGGCAATGATGACGGAAAATCGCGAGCACATCTATCACGCGGCGATGATGGATCCGCACACGGCCGCCGAACTCGATCTCGACCAGATCTGGTCGCTGGTCGACGATCTCCTGGAAGCGCACGGCGAATGGCTGCCGGAATGGGCGCGGACCAACAAGGCTGTCCGGGCTGCGTGATCATCCGGTCAGTCCGAAACGTAACAGGTGCTGCAGCAAAGTTGCGGCGCCTCAGACCGCTGACAAAGATATTATCGAGCAACTCTGCAGGTCACTCGGGAAATTAAGCCGGTTGCCAAACTTCCCTCTTCCTCGCCCTTGTGGCGGGGATCCAGTCAGCTCAAGTCCTTGAGCTGAGAGAGTCTTTGACCCGACAGACGTCGGGTCGCTGGATCCCCGCCACAGGGGCGAGGATGAGGGAGAGTGGGGTATCGCGCGTGCAAACAAGCTTATTCAGGGCTTGTCAGCGGCAAAGCTGCGGTGCCTTTTTCATGCAATGGTCGTGATGTCACCACCTCAGCAAACGGCTCCCAAGCAGCGCGCCAATCCCTGTCACGATGGCGACGGCAAGCGTGTACCAGGCAGCGACGAACAGCGGGCTGTCGTCGGGGCAATGCCAGGCGTAGAGCGCGGCGGCGATACCGCCGGCGGCAAGACCGGCGGCAGCGCCGGCCAGCGGCGGGCTTTCCGGCGCGCCATTGCGCAGGGCAAACAGAAAGCCTGCAAGCGGCGCCAGGGCCAGCACGGGGATGAAGAAGACGCAGAAGGCCGCATGGCGTCCCATCATGGCTGCTCGCCATGCCTCCGAGGGAACGACGGCCAGTTCACCGGCGACAGCCATGGCCAGCGCTGCGAGCGGCAGCAGCAGCCAGGCCGAGATGGTCAGCGACGCGCCGGGGCGGCCGATCCTGAACACGAGGACGCAAGCCGAAACCGCCAATGCCAGCGTCACCAGGAGCTTGAAGATCACGCGGGTCGTCTCGATGGCGTTGCCCATGTTGGAGCGGATGCCGACGGTCGACAGCAGCAGACCGGCCGAAACGACGATGCCGACCACGAGCGCGAGCGCCAGGATGCGACCGAGCGGAACCCGGACGGGGGCGTCCTCAGCCAGCAGGTTGATCAGATCATTGGTCTTCACGCGTTTCACTCCGATAGAACGCCGCCAGGGATTTCAGGGCCCGGTGCAGCGCGACGCGCACGGCACCTTCGGTCATTTTCAGCCTCGCGGCCGTCTCGCCGATGCTCGTTCCCTGCAGGGAGATGGAGCGGACGATATCGCGCTGCGGATCCTTCAATCGCTGCAGCAGGTGTTCCGCGTCGAGCCTGTCGAAGCCATCGTCCGATGGCTCTGCCTCCAGCGTCTCGATCACGTCCTCGATCGGCACGGTCACGCGCCGGCCGCGGCGCCGCAGGCTGTCGATCAGCTTGTTGCGGACGATGATCGACAGCCAGGGGCCGATCGGCCGCGTGGGATCCCAGGTTCCGCGCTTCAGATGCACGGCGAGCAGCACTTCCTGCACCACGTCTTCGGCCTCGCTCGGAGGTGCCCCCAGCTGCTCGCAGCGCCTGCGGGCCATCGCGCGCAAGTGTGGCGTCACCGCCGTCAGAAAGCGGTTATAGGCCTGCGTGTCGCCACCGATGGCCCCGCGCATCCAATCCGCCCATTGCTCTTCGCGCGCTGAATGTTTCAACCCACATTATCCTCTACGGCGTGACGCACGGTTTTGTTACCGAGGCCGCAAATATCTTTTCCGATTGCCGAAAATCCGCCGCCAGACCTTGTCCCTCGCATTGGCAGGGACGGCAAGATGCCACCGCAAAAAGATTTCAGCCGGCCTGTAACAACGCTCCCGTCGCCGCCGTAGACCCTGATGTAAGCCAATCACGGCTCACCTTACGGGAGATGAAGACCATGAAGACCACCATCGCTACCCTGGCACTCGCCGGCTCGCTGGCATCCGCCCTCGCCACCGTTGCCGCCCCCGCCGCGTTTGCCGCCGACACCAAGGAAAAGTGCTACGGCGTCGCCATGAAGGGCCAGAACGACTGCGCTGCCGGCAAGCACGACTGCGCCGGCAAGTCGACGATGAACTACGACAAGATGTCCTTCAAGCTGGTCCCGACCGGCACCTGCGTCTCGATGAAGACGCCGCACGGCCACGGCATGCTGAAGTCGGCCTGAGCGGCCAGCCCTCAAAACCCTTTATCGGAGTCCGTCATGACCAACGTATCTGCCACCGTCTTCGTCGCATCCGTCGCCACGGCGCTCAGCCTGCTCGGCGCCGTCCAGGCCTCGGCGACCGACGCGCCGAAGGAGAAGTGCTACGGCATCGCTCTCAAGGGCCAGAATGATTGCGCCGCCGGCGCCGGCACCACCTGCGCCGGCACCTCCAGGGTCGACTACCAGCAGAATGCCTGGAAGCTCGTTCCCGGCGGCAGCTGCGTGAAGATGACCACCCCCAAGGGACACGGCTCCCTGATGCAGGGTCCGGCACCGGTCTGATCGACGTCGCACCGACGCCCCCAGCCCAGGCAGGCGGCACGGCTCCCGTGCCGCCGCCCAGTCAACCAAGGGAGAATGCCATGAAGACCTCCATGCTGCCGCGCCGCGCCGGTGTCGGCTTCAAGCCGGAGCATTTTTCTGCCATCGATGCGCACGGCCAGCCGATCGGCTTTTTCGAGGTGCATGCCGAGAACTACATGGGCGCCGGCGGCCCGCCCCATGCCCAG
This sequence comes from uncultured Sphingomonas sp., assembly GCA_964658415.1. Taxonomy (GTDB): domain Bacteria; phylum Pseudomonadota; class Alphaproteobacteria; order Rhizobiales; family Rhizobiaceae; genus Rhizobium. The sequence goes on from CAZZZI010000162.1 coordinate 7,664, forward strand.
CTCTCGCGGCTGCGCGAAGACTACGCGCTGTCGATCCACGGCGTCGGCCTGTCCATCGGCTCGATGCAGGCGCTCGACACCGCCCATCTCACCCGCCTGAAGATACTCTGCGACCGCTACGAGCCGGAGAGCTTTTCCGAGCATCTCGCCTGGTCGAGCCATGACACGGTCTTTCTCAACGACCTGCTGCCATTGCCCTATACGCCGGTAACGCTAGCGCGCATCGCCGACCATATCGACGAAGTGCAGGCGACGCTGAAGCGGCAGATGCTGCTCGAAAATCCCGCCACCTATCTGGTGTTCGACGAAAGCAGCATCGAGGAAACCGAGTTTCTGGCGGAGCTTGTCCGGCGCACCGGCTGCGGCTTGCTGCTCGACGTCAACAACGTCTTTGTCGCCTCCACCAATCATCGCATGGATCCGCGCGCCTATGTCGAGCGGTTTCCGCTGCAGGCCGTGCGCGAAATCCACCTCAGCGGCCATTCCGAAACCGTCGACGACGCGGGCGCGCCGCTGTTGATCGATTCCCACGACACGCCGGTCAAGGACCCGGTCTGGGATCTCTACGAGACGGTGATCGCCCGCACCGGCCCGATCGCCAGCCTCGTCGAATGGGACAATGATGTGCCGTCCTGGCCGACCCTGCGGGCGGAAGCGGAGCTGGCGGACACCATCCTGCAGAGCGCCGCCGCGCGCCATGCCGCGTGAGGGTGACCATGTCCCTCGACGCACAGACGAAATTTGCCCTGGCCGTAAGCGACACGGACATGGCCGTTCCGGAAGGACTGGCAGCCTGCACGGGGCCGCGACCCGAACGCCGCTTCGGCGTCTATCGCAACAATGTTGCGATTGCCCTGACCGGCGCGCTGGCGGCGCGGTTTCCGGTCTGCGAACGGATCGTCGGGGAGGAGTTCTTCGCCGCCATGGCGCTCGAATTCGTCCGCCGCCATCCGCCGCTGTCGCCGCTGCTGCTTGCCTATGGCGAAGATTTCGCGGACTTCGTGGCCGGGTTCGAGCCGGCGCAAGACCTCGCCTATCTGCCCGACGTCATCCGCCTGGAGGCTGCGCGCAGCATCGCCTATCACGCCGAGGACAGGGCGCCGCTCGATCCTGCCGAGCTTGCAGCCGTGGCGCCGGAGCGGCTGGCGGGCCTCGTCTTCCAGCCCCATCCCTCCCTGTCGGTTCTCAGCTTCGACCATCCCGCCGTCACCATCTGGGCGATGAATGCGGGCGAGGCGGAACTCGCGCCGATCGAAGACTGGCGCGGCGAAGATGCCCTGGTGGTCCGGCCGCAAATGATCGTCAACATCCACCGGCTGCCGCCGGGCGGCGCAGAATTCGTCCGGGCGCTGGCCGCAGGCGCAACGCTTGCCGCGGCTGCGGCACGGGCCACCGAGGCCGACTTCGACCTCTCGGCCAATCTTGCCGGCATACTGCAAGCCGGCGCCTTTACCGCACTCAACGGATCGCTGGAGAATCCATCATGAACACCGACATGACCCTGACGGCGTTG
>CAZZZI010000162.1:9276-10945 GCA_964658415.1 uncultured Sphingomonas sp.
TCAACGGATCGCTGGAGAATCCATCATGAACACCGACATGACCCTGACGGCGTTGCCGAGCCAGACGCTGCCGCAAAAGCTGCACCGCACACTGCGCCTCCTTGACCGGATACCCCACGACGCGATTGCCCTTCTATCGAGGATTTCCATAGCTGCCGTATTCTGGCAGTCGGGACAGACCAAGGTCGACGGCTGGCATGTCACGGACAATGCCATCTACCTCTTCGAAACGGACTATCGGCTTCCCTTCGTCGACCCGTGGCTTGCCGCGCATCTCTCGGCCCTTGCCGAACATCTTTTCCCGGTGCTGCTGGTGATCGGCCTTGCCAGCCGGCTGTCGGCACTGGCGCTCCTTGCCATGACGCTGGTCATCGAGGTCTTCGTCTATCCCGATGCCTGGCCGACGCATGGCACATGGGCCGTCTGCTTCCTCGTCATCATCGCCGGCGGACCGGGTCGGGTGGCGATCGACCACCTGATCGCAGGGCGGCTTAGGGGACGGCCCACGGCGGAGTAAGAGATGGCGGACCGACTATGGTCGCAAGCTATTTCTTGAGTATGATCCACAACAAATCTTTCGATCTTGTCCCATTGGTCGTGGTCTTGTTAAGTAAACCAAGCCGCTGTAAGCTTGGTGTAATATAGACGCGCGATCAAGCCTGCACGGAAATTGCCGTGCAATCAGGAGGACTTGTCGATGACTCTCTCGAAAATTATCTGTGCGACCGCTGCCACTCTGGCGCTGGCTTCCTTCGCGTCTCCGTCGTGGGCCGAGACTGCGATCAAGGTCGTCGAGACAGGCGAGGGCGGCGGCGCCATGGGCCTCAAGCTCGACCCGGCAACCGTCAAGGCCGGCCCTGCTGTGCTTTCGGTTCACAACGATGCAACCTCCGAAAATCACGAGATGATCGTCGTCAAGCTCAAGTCGGCCGACCAGAAGATCCCGTTGAACACAGCCAAGCACCGCGTCGACGAGAAGCAGCTGAAGAGCCTCGGCGAGGTCTCCGACCTGAAGCCCGGTGCGAACGGCCAGCTCAAGGTCAACCTCAAGCCCGGCAGCTACCTGGTGTTCTGCAACATCAAGGGTCACTACGAGGCCGGCATGGCCGCAACGCTGACGGTTACCCCCTAGTCTTCTATCGGGGCCGGTTCCGTCTCGGGATCGGCCCCGATCGCATTCACGGCATCAGGCATTGTTCGAATGCCTCGAGCCATCCCTGACGATAAATCCCCAGGATTGGAGATCACGCTATGCGCGCTAAGATGATGGTTACGACGTTCGTCATTGCAATGGGTCTGACGGCAGCGTTTGCTGCGGACGAAGGCACCAAGCCCGCGCGCGAAGCGATGATGAAGAAGATCGGCGGCTCCGTCGGCGTCATGGCGGCGATGGCCAAGGGCGACAAGCCCTATGATGCTGCTGCGGTGAAGACCGCGCTTACGACCATTTCCGAGACCGCCAAGGCATTCCCGGATCAGTTCAAGCCGGGCTCGGACAAGACCGACAAGGCCGCCAGCCCGAAGATCTGGGAGAACGCGGCAGACTTCAAGGCGCATGCCGACAAGCTCTCTGCCGATGCCGACATGATCGCCATGAAGTTGCCCGCCGACGCTGCGGCTCTCGGACCGGCGCTGAAGCAGCTCGGCGCGGATTGCAGCGCCTGTCATC
>CAZZZI010000163.1:0-10921 GCA_964658415.1 uncultured Sphingomonas sp.
GGCCTTCGACGATTTCGCGCATGCCAGCGCGTTCGACGGCCGAGATGTGAACGAACACATCTGCATCGCCGTTGTCAGGCTGAATGAAGCCGAAGCCCTTTGTGGAATTGAACCATTTAACTGTGCCAGTGGCCATGACGAAACCCTTTCATGTAAATTGAAGGATCGTCGCGCAAAATGCGCAACGAAGTGCAGTCTCGATTTTGAAGGGAAGTTCGTCCAGGGCACGCAAGATGCGCGCAATAACAAAAGTCAAACAAGCAATATCGACAAGCTTTAGATAGGGTTCGCCCGTCCCGATGTCAACCTTTCCATTGCCGGCCGTCCCGCCCGCCGCAAACCGGCGGCGGGAGAGGGCGGCGATCGAGCGTCAGGCAGCGAGGCTTTCGTCGCCCGATCCTTCGAACATGCGTTCCAGGTTGAGGAAGCAGATCATCCCGCTTTCCTGCGCGATGATGCCATCGGAATAGGCCGTGCCGCCCGGGACATTCATGTTCGGGACGGGCTGCAGGTGGGAGGCATCGATGGTCAGAATATCGGAAACGCTGTCGACGATCAGGCCCATGGAGGTGTCGTTGATCTCTGCCACGACGATGGCGCTGCGTTCGGTTGGAACGGTGCTCTTCATGCCGAGCTTGAGGGAGAGGTCGATGATGGGAATGACGGTTCCGCGCAGGTTCATCACCCCCATGACCTCGGCCGGGGAATGGGGGATCGGCGTTGCCGCATCCCAGCCGCGGATTTCCCGAATGGCCGTCGTTCGTACGCAGAACTCCTGGCCGTTCAAATGGAAGGAGAGGATCTCGAGCGTTTCGCCGCTCGAATGCGACTGCTTCTGGACGATGTTCATCAAAACTCCTCCCCGCCGAGGCGGATGTCTACCAACGGATGAAACGGGCGACGGGGCCGCTTTCGTCTTGTCCGATCCCGATCACCATGACTGGCAACCCTTGCGTTTGGATTAAACCTTCAATCGCTCTTTTAGATAAAGCCGATTTTCCCCGGGATCATGACGGAGCCACAGCTGCCCTCGCTTGCCTTCCGGAACCGACGGCGCCTCTCGTCCAAGCCGGGATACGAAAATCCCGGCCTTCCGGCCGGGATCGAGGTTATCGGGCAGGGCTGCGGCGGGGAGCGATCAAAACTCCTCCCAGCTGTCCCTGGCCGCCGCCGTGTTGCCGTGGGCGGCCATCTTGCGTGCAGCCTGCCTCTGGGGAGCGTGGGACGGCGCGGCCATCGCCGATGCCGTCTGGCGCAGGGCCGAGACATTGACCGTCCGACCGCCGCCGCCGAGGGTGAACTGCGAGATGAGTTCGCGCAGGTTGCCGGCTTCGGTCGCCAGCGTCGTACCGGCAGCGTTGGTCTCCTCGACCATCGCAGCATTCTGCTGGGTGACCTGGTCCATCTGGTTGACCGCAGTGTTGACCTCACCAAGACCGGTCGACTGTTCGCGGGCCGAGGTCGCGATCGAATCCATGTGCTGGTTGATCGTGACGATGTACTGCTCGATGGTCTTCAGCGCATCGCCGGTGGCGCGCACCAGCTTGACGCCGCTTTCGACTTCGGCGGTCGACGTGCCGATCAGGCCCTTGATCTCCTTGGCGGCCTTCGCCGAACGTTGCGCGAGTTCACGCACTTCCTGGGCAACGACGGCGAAACCGCGGCCGGCTTCACCGGCACGGGCAGCCTCGACGCCGGCGTTCAGGGCTAGCAGGTTGGTCTGGAAGGCGATCTCGTCGATAACGCCGATGATGTTGGAGATCTGCGTCGAGGAAGCTTCGATCCGCTGCATCGCGTTGACCGCGTTGGTCACCACCGTGCCGGACTCGGCGGCACTGGCATTGGCCTGGATGGCGACGGTCCGCGCCTCGTCGGCGCGCTTGGAGGAGTTCGAGACGTTGACGGTGATCTCATCGAGGGCGGCGGCGGTCTGCTCGAGAGAGGCGGCCTGCTGTTCCGTGCGGCGCGACAGGTCGTCGGCGCTGCGGCTGATCTCGCGCGAGCCGCTGTCGATCGAACCGGTCGACTGGGCCACGGAGCGGAGAGTGGTGGCGAGCTGGGAGACGGCGCCGTTGAGGTCATGGCGAAGCGCCTCGAAGTCGGGGGCGAATGGTTCGGTCAGTTCGAATGACAGATCGCCGGCCGCAAGGCGCTTCAGGCCCGAGGCGAGCCCGGACGTGGCTTCCTGCAGGCGTTTCTGTGCAGCAGCTTCGGCGTCTGCCGTCAGGCGGACCCGATCGGCCTCCGACTTCACGCGGTTGGCTTCCGCTTCCTGCTCCAGACGCTTGTTGGCAATCGCCGCCTGGCGGAAGACTTCGACGGCGCCGGCCATGGCGCCGATCTCATCGGCGCGACCCGCATAGGGAATGGCCGTCGCGGTGTCGCCGCTGGCGAGATGGGTCATCGAATAGGTGATGACCTGCACGGGCTTGGCAATACCGGACATGCCGAAAATGGCCGAGCCGAGGATGATGACGACGGTGGCGCCGAGGACGAGATAGATGACGAAGAGCGTGTCATCGTAGGCCTTTATGGCATCGGATGCGGCCCTGGTGCCTTCATCGACGTTGAATTTGACGATCGACTCGGCCAGCGCAGACATTTTGATCGCCAGCGGAGACATGACCTTGGCAAAGAGGGTGGACGCTTCCTGCTTCTTGTTCGAAGCGGAGAGCTCCAGCATCTTGCGGCCTTCGTTCCGGTATTCGTCCAGCAATGGCAACAGGGCGCCATAGGCGGTGCGCTCAAAGTCGGAGCCGATCAAGGGTTCATACGCCTTCACCGCCGCATCCAGATCGGCTTCCTTCTTGAGAACCGCTGCGGCGGCGGAAGCTATCTCGTCGGCCGACTGGGCGAGGAGGTGATCCTCATAACCGCCGCGCAGCTGCAGCCGCGTGAGTTCAATGTCCTTGGCCACGGAGACGCTCGGAACGATGTTGGTCGCAAAGTTCGTGGTCGAGCCGTTAAGGACGTTGATGCCGCTTATAGCGAAATAGGCGGTGACACTGAAGAGGACGGCGAAGACGCTGAAGATACCGATCAAGGTCAGCTTTATGCTTGGGCGCTTCATGGAATGATACTTTCACAATATGTTCGGGACACATATCGGACAGCAAAATCATTTTGCCTCGCGACAGAACGCGAGGGGTACATCCCATCGCCGGATCAATCCGACGTCATGCATTAACACACGCACTGCACCGGCTTGAGCGGACCATGCTGCACCTATGATTGCTTTTTGATTAAATTTTAGCAGAGGGACCTGAATCGATATTCTTTTTCCTAAAATGCAATACCGTGAAGTTGCAAAACCGAATACAACGCAAAGCGTTACAACCTCCGGAGTAGTGAGAGTATCACCTAAACACTTCCGGTCTCGTTGCGCGGGCCTTGGTATCCGGGTTCGGTCCGCATGTTGCACCAACAGGCGAAGGCCGAGGTAAGAAGGGCCAGGCTTTCGCCGATCGCCAGTCTGTTGTTCGAGTTGCTGAGCAATGTCAACGCGAAGAAAAACAGGCCGACCGCATAGATATGAAAGGCGGCGCGCGGGATTGCACCGGCGCGGAAAGCGCGCAGCACGGAGACGAAGAGCGCGCCCAAAATCACCGACATGACGGCCGCTCCGAAGACACCATAGCGTACCAGGATCTCGAGATAGCCGTTGTGGAACAGCGTGTACCTGACATTCGGATAGCGAGAGGCGTTCAACTGGTCGACCCACTTGCTTCCCCAGCCGAACCAGGGTGCCGTGGAAATGAGCTCGCCGGCATCGTACCAGAGTTGCAGACGCTCATCCATCGACACCGGGGTCGTCGCGGAATCGATGGTGCCCAGCACGACGCCGTTGAAGTCGCGTTGTGAGTGAAAGCCTTCCAGCATGGAAATCGCCGCCCCGACCGTCGGGCCGGCAGTCCGGTTGAGATTGTGTCTTACCGCATAGGCTCCGACACCGAGCAGGATCGATACGACGACAATGGTGGCGACGCCGGTTCGCAGACGAAGGTAGGTCAGGGACAGCAGCCCCGCGATCGGCAACGTCAACGTCAATGCCAGCCAGACACCCTTGGACTTGGCCCCGTAGATGGCGATCAGACAGAGGATCATGACAACAGGCGCGACCAGGATGGCAAATCGGCGCCACAGGGGCGTCGCATCCGGGTTGGATAGATAATGCAGCAGCCAAAAATAGGCGCACATCAGGATAAGACCGCAGGCGACCGCTCCGTGGATCTGGTTGTTCATGATCAGCGGCTTGACGGTCTCGCCGGCAAATATGCGGCCGTATTCAGTGGTGACACCGAGCATGACCAGCGCGGTCGCGAAAAATGCCGCAACGATGCGCTCGATCAGACCTTCCGTCATCGAAAAGGCAACGCCGAGGATCGGGAAGAAGAAGGGGAAGGCGTAGAGCCATTCCGATGCGCCGCTCTCATGCGGCTTGGTAAAGATATAGAAGTGGAGGAAGCGTACGGCGACATAGACGCCCCACCCCATACAGAGCCAACCCAGCCAGTTTGTTGCCGGCCTGTTCGGCATCCTGAGATAATGGACAAGCGCGATGGCCGCCAGGACTGCGCAGGCATACCGATAGGCATCGGTTTCGACGAACACCGCCGAAGCGGCAAACAGCCAGGCGATGCCGATCACAACAGCGAGAACGGCATTGGGCTTGGTTGCAGGCGACGTATTCATCATATTCCCTCGACCGATCCGATGGACAAAATGGGCCCGACCCGGGCATCGCACGGGATCGCTGGTTGTCCTAATTTATAAACCCCAGACGCTTATCCCGAGGTGCCGGGGAGCTGTAAAGAGGGGAACGGGGTTTCGGTAGCGCCCGCGGCTGGAATTCATGCCTCCATGGCAAGAAGATCGCACCCGGCTCAATGCGTGACACCATCCCGGCCCACCACCTTCAGGGCGGTCAGCAGAATGATGCGCAGATCGAACATAAACGAGCGACGCTGCAGATACTCGGCGTCGAGCCGCACCTTCTCGGGGATCGGCAGCTCGTCCCGACCGTTGATCTGTGCCCAGCCGGTCAGGCCCGGCACCAGAGCATGGACGCCGGCGGCGGTGCGAAGCGCGATCAGGTCCTGCTGGTTGAACAGGGCCGGGCGCGGCCCGACAAGGCTCATCTCACCCTTGAGGATGCACCAGAGCTGCGGAAGCTCGTCGAGGCTGGAGCGGCGCAGGAACGAGCCGATCGGCGTCAGGTAGCGCTGCGGATCGTCGAGCAGATGGGTTGCCACCGCCGGGGTATCGATCCGCATGCTCCGGAATTTCGGCATCCGGAAAATCTCGTTGTCCCGGCCAACCCGGTCGGACCAGTAAAGCACCGGTCCGCGCGATGTCGCGCGGACGCAGGCAGCCACGATCAGGATCGGAATCGAAAACAGGATCGCGGCGGCAACGGCTGCGAGCAGGTCGAAACTGCGTTTGGCGACGGGATACAACATGGGGTACTGCCAGGTGAAATTTTGGCGTGGATCTCATATCCAGGGCGTTTTCACAACGAAATTGTCGCTTCTGCAGCGTTTTCCAGGTTTCGCATCGCCGGCCGGCGTCTATCGCCGCTGCGCGGATATCGCTAAGAGCGGAGTGAAATGAGAATGATCGAATGTGGAACCAGCACAGGAGCCGGTGCATGATATTGGTGACCGGAGCAACCGGGTTCGTCGGTTCCGCGCTCTGTGCGGACCTTGCCGCGCGCGGGATTGCGTTCAGGCCCGCCAGCCGCCTCCCACGGCCGGGCTTTTCAGCCGTCGGCGCGATCGATGCCGGCACGGACTGGTCGGATGCGCTCGTCGGCGTCGACTGTGTCGTTCATCTGGCTGCACGCGTGCATGTCATGGATGAAAAAGCGGCAGACCCGCTGGCCGCCTTTCGAGCCGCCAACGTGGAGGCGACCCTCAACCTGGCGCGCCAGGCGGCGTCCGCCGGCGTTCGACGCTTCGTGTTCATCAGCTCGATCAAGGTGAACGGCGAGGAAACCGCGCCCGGCCGGCCATTCACCGCGACAGACGTGCCGGCACCCCAGGACCCCTACGGGATTTCCAAATGGGAGGCGGAACAGGCGCTTTCGGAACTCGGCAAGCAGACCGGGATGGAAATCGTCGTCATCCGCCCGCCCCTCGTCTACGGACCGGGCGTGAAAGCCAATTTCGCCAGCCTCGTGCGCCTTGCCAAGCGCGGCCTACCCCTGCCCTTCGGGCTCGTTGCCAACAGGCGCTCCCTGGTGTTTGTCGGCAACCTCGCGGATTTCATCATCCGTTGCACGGACCAGCCCGAAGCCGCCAATCGCACATTTCTCGTCAGCGACGGGGAAGACCTGTCGATCGGTCAGCTGGTGGCCGGCCTCTCCGCCGCGATGGGTCGCAAGGCGCGGCTCCTACCGGTGCCGCCCGGCCTGATGGAGGCGGCGGCGGCAGCGATCGGCAGGCGACCTGCGGCAAGGCGGCTGCTGGGATCGCTCCAGCTCGACATTGGCGACACCCGGCGGATCACCGGATGGACGCCACCGTTTTCCAGCCGGCAGGGCCTGGCGCGGACGGTCGAGACGTTCCCCGACTAGAGGCTCCAGACGGCATGCCCGACGAGGCCGGGGTTACCGAGCCCCAGCGCCGACTTCACATCGACGACGACGCCGCCGGGCTTGAGCAGGCCGAGCAACGCGCTGGCATCGTCGGCAAGATACTGGCGGTGCGGGACTGCCAGCACGACGGCGTCGAGCGGCGGAAATGCGTCGAGCCCGGTGAAGCGGACGTCATATTCGTGTTCCGCCTCGCCGGCATCGGCCATTGGATCGTGGATCAGCGGTTTCAGGCCAAACTGGTGCAGTTCGCGAATGATGTCCGGAACGCGGCTGTTGCGCAGATCGGGGACGTTCTCCTTGAATGTCAGGCCGAAGATGCCGATCCGGGCGCCATTGATCGGCTTTTCCGCCGCCACCAGCATCTTGATCAGCTTCTGGGCGATGAAGGCGCCCATGCCGTCGTTGATCCGCCGGCCGGAAAGGATGACTTCCGGGTGATAGCCGAGTTCTTCCGCCTTGGCCGTCAGGTAGTAGGGATCGACGCCGATGCAATGGCCACCGACCAGCCCCGGCGTGAAGGGCAGGAAGTTCCACTTGGTCCGCGCCGCCTCGAGAACGTCGGCGGTGCGGATGCCCATCTTTTCGAAAATGATCGAAAGCTCGTTCATCAGCGCAATGTTGAGGTCGCGCTGGGTGTTCTCGATGACCTTGGCGGCCTCGGCGACACGGATACTGGTTGCGCGATGGATGCCCGCATCGACCACGCTGCCATAGATCGCGGCGACCCGATCCAGCGTCTCCGGCGTATCGCCGGACACCACTTTAACGATGCGCTCGAACGTGTGCTCGCGGTCGCCGGGGTTGATGCGCTCCGGCGAATAGCCGAGATGAAACCCTTCGCCTTGCGTCAGGCCGGAGGTCTCGGCCAGCACCGGGCCGCAGATCTCTTCCGTCACGCCGGGGAATACGGTCGATTCGTAGACCACGATCGCGCCCGGCTTCAGAACCTGGCCGACCGTGCGCGATGCTGATATCAGCGGGCGCAGGTCCGGCTGCCGGTTCTTGTCGATGGGCGTCGGCACCGCGACGATGAACACGCTGCAATCGGTGAGGTCTTCCAGTCGACTGGTCAGGGATAGCGACGTCTGGCGCAGGCGCTCGGGCGAGACTTCGCGCGTCGAGTCCCGGCCGCTTTTCAGGGCTTCGACCCGCGCGTCGCTGATGTCGAAACCGATGACGCCTTCATATCGGGCGGCCAGGGCCATGGCGACCGGCAGGCCCACATAGCCCAGCCCTATCACTGCAATTTTTTCGTTCACGGAGTTATTCCTCGGGCATTTCTGGCAATTAACGCAAAGCAAGCAGCGCTGTCAGCTTAAATGAACCAACCGGCGATCGATAGACCCGTTGCCTGCGGCAATTGCACGGCTGCCCTGCCCCGGTCAGCAATCAGATTTCGTTTTCCGCGAGTCTATGGGATGAAATTCCACCCTGAAGGACATGGCCGGAACAATCTCCGTTACATTATACGACCAGATCGGTAGAGTTAGAGCGCAACGAGGGAGGGTGTTCATGCAGACGTTAAGGTTTTCCAGACTTCTCGCCACGGCGGTCCTGATCGGCAGCTTCTCGCTGCCCGGCCTGTCATCTGTTCTTGCGGCCGACCAGTCGCTGCTGAATGTGTCCTATGACCCGACACGTGAACTCTACAAGGATTTCAACACTGCCTTTGCCGCCAAGTGGAAAAAGGACACCGGTGAGAGCGTCAACCTGAAGGCTTCGCACGGCGGCTCCGGCGCCCAGGCGCGTTCCGTCATCGACGGCCTCGCGGCCGATGTGGTGACGCTGGCGCTCGAAGGCGACATCGATGCCATCTCCAAGGCCACCGGCAAGATCCCGCCGGACTGGAACACCAAATTCCCGAACAAGAGTGTGCCCTACACCTCGACGATCGTCTTCCTGGTCCGCAAGGGCAATCCGAAGGGCATCAAGGACTGGCCGGATCTCGTCAAGGACGATGTGCAGGTCATCACGCCCAATCCCAAGACCTCGGGCGGCGCCCGCTGGAACATCCTCGCGGCCTACGCCTGGGCCAAGCAGGCCAATGGCGGCGACGATGCGAAGGCCGAGGCGTACCTGACGCAGCTTCTCAAGCACGTTCCGGTGCTCGACAGCGGCGCCCGCGGTGCGACGACGACCTTCGTGCAGCGCGGCCTCGGCGATGCCCTGCTGGCCTGGGAAAACGAAGCCTACCTGTCGCTCGAGGAGCTAGGTCCCGACAAGTTCGAGATCGTCACGCCGTCGGTGTCGATCCGGGCCGATCCGCCGGTAGCCGTGGTGGATGGCAATGTCGACAAGAAGGGCACCCGTAAGCTCGCCGAAGCCTATCTCAACTATCTCTATTCCGACGATGGACAAAAGATTGCGGCTGCGCATTACTACCGCCCGATCAAGCCTGCCGCTGCCGACCCGAAGGACATTGCCCGCTTCCCTAACCTGAAGCTCGTCTCGATCGACGACTTTGGCGGATGGAAGGAAGCGCAGCCCAAATTCTTCGGCGACGGCGGCATCTTCGACAAGATCTACAAGCCGGGACAATAAGACTTCATGCAGGCAGCGACCCGTTCACGGTGGCAATTCAGGCAACCGAGCGTCATTCCAGGATTTGGAATGGCGCTCGGTTTCACCTTGATATGGCTTATCCTCATCGTCCTCATTCCGATTTCAGGCCTGCTGCTGAAAACGAGCACGCTCGGCTGGCCAGCCTTCTGGTCGATCGCATCCGATCCCCGCGTGCTGGCGGCTTTGCGCATGAGCTTTGGCGGGGCGCTGATCGCGGCCATCGTCAACGCCATCTTCGGCGTCATTCTCGCCTGGGTGCTGGTACGCTACCGTTTCCCCGGCAAGCGGATCATCGATGCCGTCGTCGACCTGCCCTTTGCGCTGCCGACTGCGGTGGCGGGCATCGCGCTGACGACGCTCTATTCGCCAAACGGCTGGATCGGCCAGTTCCTGTCGCCACTCGGCATCAAGGTCGCCTTCACGCCTATCGGCGTTGTGATCGCGCTGATCTTTGTCGGCCTGCCCTTCGTAGTGCGGACCGTGCAGCCGATCATGGAAGAAATCGACCGCGAGGTCGAGGAAGCGGCCGCGACGCTGGGTGCAAACCGTTTCCAGACCATTACCCGCGTCCTGCTGCCGGGGCTAGCGCCTGCCGTTCTGACCGGCTTTGCCCTGTCCTTCGCGCGCGCGGTCGGCGAATACGGTTCGGTGATCTTCATTGCCGGCAACCTGCCCTACGTGTCGGAAATCGCACCGCTGCTGATCGTCATCCGGCTCGAGGAATATAATTACGCGGCCGCGACGGGCATCGCGGCCATCATGCTGATCATCTCGTTCGTGATGCTTCTCGTCATCAACCTCATCCAGACGTGGAGCAGAAAGAGGTACGGCTATGGCGCTTGATACCCAGCCGGCACCCCACAAATTGAAGTCGGCCGTAACGGAGAGCCGCTTTGCGCGCTGGACGTTGATCGTCATTTCCCTGGTTTTCCTGGCGCTGATCCTGCTGCTGCCGATGGCGGCCGTCTTTGTCGAAGCCTTCCGCAAGGGTGCCGGTGCCTTTGTCGAGGCGTTGCAGGACGAAGAGACCTTTTCGGCCATCAAGCTGACGCTGATCGTTGCCGTCATCAGCGTGCCGCTCAACCTCGTCTTCGGCGTTGCCGCGGCCTGGGCGATCGCCAAGTTCGAATTCAAGGGCAAGGCCTTTCTGACGACGCTGATCGACCTGCCCTTCTCGGTCTCGCCTGTTATCGCCGGCCTGGTGTTCGTGCTGCTGTTCGGCTCGAACAGCCTGCTCGGGCCCTGGCTTGCCGAACACAACATCAAGATCCTGTTCGCGGTTCCCGGTCTGGTGCTGGCGACGATGTTCGTGACCTTCCCCTTCGTCGCGCGCGAACTGATCCCGCTGATGCAGGAACAGGGCACCTCCGACGAAGAGGCGGCCCTGTCGCTCGGCGCCAGCGGCTTCCAGACCTTCTGGTACGTGACGCTGCCGAACATCAAATGGGGACTGCTCTACGGCGTGCTGCTCTGCAATGCCCGCGCCATGGGCGAATTCGGCGCGGTGTCCGTGGTATCGGGGCACATTCGCGGCGAGACCAACACCATGCCGCTGCAGATCGAAATTCTCTACAACGACTATAATTTCTCCGGCGCATTCGCCGTGGCAACGCTGCTTGCGCTGCTCGCCCTGGTGACGCTTATTCTGAAGACGTTGCTGGAAATGCGTTTCAGCGAGGAAATCGCTGCGAGCCGGCGTCACTAAGGAAGACTGATGGAAGTTCGCGTTCAAAACATCCGCAAGGATTTCGGCCGCTTTCCGGC